>JAHOYT010000099.1 GCA_019038645.1 Bacteroidales bacterium | reverse complement strand
AAATGATTATAACCAAGCTTTGAATATTGAACCGGAATTTACTTTAACTACTTATAACCTGGCAAATACATATTTAAAAACCAGAGAATACAGAAAAGCAATTAAACTCTACAATGCAGTAATTAAACAACAGCCTGTTTTTGCTGAGGCTTATTATAATCGCGGGTTAACTTATATTTATTTAAAGGAGTCTGAAAATGGGTGCATGGATATGAGTGTTGCAGGGGAGTTAGGTTTAAAAAACGCCTACACGGTTATTGCCCGCTTTTGTGAAAATTAATAAAGTCTACCACTAACTTGTTGACTTTAAGAATCTAACTAGATTATTTTGTATTATATTATATTAAATTATATTTTCAATCCAATTTACAATTTGATCATCTAAAGGATTGGTTTTTGGATAGGCTACATCAACTAATTTGCCATTTTCATCAATCATATATTTTTGAAAATTCCATTTAACTTTTGAATCCAGTTTCCCATTCAATTCTTTTTTGGTTAACCATTGATACAATTGATGAATATCGTCTCCTTTTACTGAAATTTTTGCCATCATTGGAAAAGTAACATTGTATTCAGAAGAACAGAATATTTTTATTTCAGAATTTGAGCCTGGCTCCTGATTCATAAAATTATTAGCAGGGAAACCGATAATAACGAATTTTTTTGTCATATACTTTTCGTAAAGCTTTTGCAAATCTTCATATTGTGGAGTAAAACCGCATTTCGAAGCTGTATTAACAACCAATACTTTTTTCCCTTTTAAATTTGAAAGATCAAAATCTTCTCCGTCAATGTTATTAACAGTAAAATTGTGAAAGGATTTAGTTTGTGCAAATAATGACAATGATAAAAAGCCAAATAGTATAAATAGAGTAACTGTTTTTTTCATAATCCGGAATTAAGTGTTTATAAATGATTTGAAGATTAAACACCTCATATATAAACATGTTCAATAAGCTACTCTTTATTGCTTAAAAAGAACCACGATACAGATAAATTATAGAGCTGATTTTTTTGGTTAGGGAAATAACTTTCCTCCGAAGTTTTGAAAAGATCAGTTAATGACATTTGATACCTGAGGCCAATCTGTAATTCGCCTATACTGGTATTAAAATATGCTCCAATCTCCCCGAGTCCGCTATAGTCAAATTTCTTTTCAATCTTTTGATCGTAATACTCGCGGACATATGTATCGTTATTTATTGTTAATTTTTCTTTTTCGGAAAGCAAATAACCAAAACTAGTTCCAAGGTTTACGTAATACTTAGTTTGCTTTTTACCAAAAATAATTTGTGTCATTAAAGGTATTTCCAAATAATTCATTTTTCTGCTATATGAATTATTAATAGTATCCAAATCTTCGGTCCAGCCTTTCTGATTAAAAATTAATTCGAGCTGTAGGCCAAATAATCGTTCGTTATGATACTTATAAACTATTCCGCCTGAATAACCCAGAGTCATACTTTCATTTATTCCGGGATTAAATATTACAGAAGAATAATTTATTCCTTGCTTTATTCCAAATGAATAAGACGGAATAAATTCATCATTTTGAGCCAATAAATTAACGGATCCAATTACTAAAAAGGCAAAAAGTATAATAGTATTTTTCAAATCTTATAAGTTTTATAAATAAACAAATATAATTAATACTATGCTTAAATTATGCATGATACAAAAATACTCAATGAATAAAAAATATTAATAGCAAATTTGAAATATTGAAATCTGTTGATTAACTTACATATTTTATGATTTATAAACAACCGTCAATATTTCCCTTTGGATTACGCATAGACGAACCGGTTACTACAATTACAGATTTAATGGTTTCGTTCGTGTGTTTTTATGCGTTCTGTAAACTTAATAATGAAAAAGTTGAAAATAAGGTTCACCTATATTTACGGTACTATTTTTTAAGCATGGGTATTGCTACTGCAGTTGGAGGAATAATCGGGCATGGTTTTTTATATTTATTTGATACACAATGGGAGTTACACATGGGATTTATTAATATTATTTCGAAAGTTTTTGGCGAAGATTTATTAAAAGAAGTTGCGAATCCCTGGAAATTACCTGCCTGGCTAACAAGTATGTTTTCAATAGTGCTGGTAGAACGTGCTTCAATTGAATACGCACGACCCTTAATTCATAGGAAAGTAGGATCATTTTTTGCGTGGCTAAATATTATTGAATTACTTACGTTTATTACTATTACATTTTTGACTCTAAATTTTTTCTTTGTTGAAGTTCATTCAGCCTACGGATTACTACTGGTAGTAACAAGTTTTAATTTAATTGTATATCTAAAAACCAGAAAAAAAGGAAGTAAATTATTTCTAATTGCTGTAGGGTTTTCAGCAATCGGGGCCTTATTCTTTATGAATAAATGGGGAATTTGCCCATGGTTTAATCATTTCGATATTAGTCACGTATTTATGACATTTAGTGCAATTTATTTTTATTTCGGAGCAAAAGAAATTTTAAACGATCCGGTACTGATCAAATAATCTTTAAATCGGTTAAGAACCCTTATAATGTTCCTTTAAAATCAAATCCCATTTTTGATTGAAAATCAGTAATTTTTGAAAAAATCTTCTTTAGTATTGATCTTTCAATTTCACTAATCATCCTTGGATTTATATAATTATCAGGCGCTTGTCCGTTTTGTAACAAATCAATCTGATGTTTAATTCTCAGGTTCATTAAATATCTATATGCATCTGAAAACCCATTTTGATCTGCATCGGTAAATTTCCCTGTTTCTACCAATGATTGAAGTCGTTCTAATGAATTAACAACAGTGAGGCAATTTTTTAATGCATAAACTCTTAGAAGTCCGGTAAGTATTGTAATCACCTGTTTAATATCAAAACTTGATTTATGTTCATCTCCGGACTCAACAATAAAATTCCCAAAAAAACTTATTGGAGGTTTAAGAGATAAAACGGTTTGAGCAGAATGATACAAAAATATAGCCTTATTATTTTTTATTTCTGATATGTGCTGTAATAGATTATCAGCAATTAATTTATCGCCATTAAGAAATCTCATATCATAAAAAATACAAGTATCAATTAATGATTGTGGTGTTGAAGAACCAATCCATTGATTAAAGTATTTTTTCCAAACAGATAAAGGCTGACACCATTTTGGGTTTCGAACCATTACTTCTCCTTTACAAAATGTATATCCTATAAAATCAAGCCAGTGGTTAATATTACGACCCAGATTTAAAAAATAAGCTTGTACATCCGAAAATTTTTCTTCCGAAACATCCTCAAAAATAAAAGCATTGTCCTGATCTGTAGCCAGGGTTTGTTCTTTTCGACCTACGCTGCCAAGAGCTACAAAAGAGAATTTTACAGGTGCATCTCCAATTTCATCCATGCATAATTGAATAACCTTATTAGTAATCTCATCTGAAACATTACTGATAAGGCTGGTAACTTTATGCACTTTCATTCCACTTTCCATTAAAGCTTTTACTAAAGGAGCTAATTGATGATAGCAATCTTTAAGTTCTTCTTTTGTTTCTGCCGCCCTTATTCGATGAGAAAGCATTGTTTGAGAATGATGTTGAGCATTGGCCAGATCTTCCATACTTAGCAATCCTGTAACCTCACTCCTTGCGTTTATCATGCAAATGTATTTCACCTCTTTAGCTCTCATTTTCAGAATTGCCTCAAATAACATTTGTTTTTCGGAGATAGTTACTAATGGAGCTACCATAACTTTATGAATTGCCTGATCGAAATTAATGTTTTCGACTACAACACGCTCTCTTAAGTCAGAATCAGAAAATAATCCAACAGGTATCCCATCTCTTGATTGCACCAGAATAACTTCCGAATTATTCCGGGCCATTTTCTGAACCACTTTTTTTATGGAATCATCTAAAAAACATCTTGAAACAGGCATTTCAAGCGTTTTAACAGCCTGATTCAGAAACATATTTGCTAATTGCAAATCTTCAACCAGTTGATCACTTTCCTTTTGTTTTTTTAATTGTTGACTTATATCTTGAATTATTCCGTCACAAAATCGTTGTTTATTATCCTTATCTTCCGAAATAAAAAGAGAAGCCTTTACCATTACAACTGAATTCTCTTTTGTCTTTAACCTAACAAGCTTATCGATTACCTCGCCGTCGTCAAATAAATCTTTTATTATCTCTTTTTTATTTTCTTTTTCTGAAAATACATCCAGGATATTCAATTTAGAAATTTCATCACGTTTATATCCGAGTAATTGTAAAGCATAATCATTAATTTCAACAAAATTCCCTCTTCTTCCTAATGTCGATCGAAAAACACCAATATTAACCTGATCGGTCATAAGCTTAAATCGTTCAACCTGATGATCCAACTCTCTTTTTGTTTGCTCGTATTTACTTATATCTTTCAGTGTTAGAAGACATCCCTTCTTTTTATCAAAAATAATAGATGAAGCTGAAAGTTGAACATGTATAATCTCTCCATTCTTTTTCTTTAAGTCAGTTTCAAGGTTAATGTTTTTTTGTTCCTTAGTTGAAACATCTGCCTCAAAAAATCCATTAAAAACATCATGATTATTTTCTATAAATAAAGAACTATATGGCATATCTTTTAGCTCTTGTTCTGAATACTCTAATAGCTTACAAGCTAAAGAATTTACATAAGAAACTTTATGGTCTAAAAGCATAATTACCCCTTCTGTGGAAGCTTCTACAAGAGTTTTATATTTCTCTTTTGATTTTTTTAATTTTATAAGGGCATCTTGCTTTTTGCTTTCAAGACGAAGATTTTGCAAAATAATGTATATAAGAATAAGGCTTATTATTACAATAATAAATAAGGAAATATAAATTAATTTTTTCTTTAAATATCCGATTTCCTGATACATATCTTCGAGATATATACCAGTACCAATTACCCAATTCCATGGGGAAAAACCTTTTACAAAAGATAGCTTTGGCACTATGTGTATTGAGTCATCTTTCCACTGCCACATATAATTTACATAACCTTCACCTGAACTTTTTACAACATCTACGCATTCAACAAATACCTTTTTCCCAAGAGGATCTTTGTATGCAGCAAGATTTTTACTGATAAGATCTGACCGGTAAGGATGAACAATCATTACAGGTTGCATATCAGTAATCCAGAAATAGTCCTTAAGATCTTCCCCGTAACGAAGATTTCCGACAGCATCTACAGCCATGTACATAGCCTGTTCCTCGTTTAACAAACCTTCCTTTTGTTCCTGATGGTAATTGTTTAATATACTCCATGCTGAATTGGTGAGTTCACGAATCATTTCCTTCTTTCGATTCATCAACGAAAGTTCATAATACGGAAGAATAATAAAGAAAAAAACAGTTATGAAAATAGCAAGAGTAAGAAAAGCCGGAAATATAATATTCAGCAGAAGTTTTCTATTTGATCTTTTCTCAGCCATAGTATTCTTTTGATTACAAACTCAGGAATAAAGGTAAAATCAATTCATGAGTTTAACAATAATTATAATGACTTTAAACAGACAGAGTAATATGTAATTAAAGGCTAATTACCTCCAATTTCATATTATTACTATCAAATAACACAAAACCATTTTTAAATTTCCCCTTAGCAATTGAAGGACAAAGAATAATCTGAGGTTCGGCTTTTAGGGAATATATACCGAAATCATGGGTTTTGAAACTGTTCTTCCTTACAATCCCTACTCCCTCAATATGTGTATGGCCTACAAACGAAATGTTTACGTCAAGTTTCTCCATCCATTCAAAATGTTTATAAAAACTTTTTTTACCAGTATTAAAAGTTGTCAAATTACCATTAATATCAGGGTAAATAAAATGCGATATCAACATGTTCATGGCATCTGTTTCCAGGATTTTCCATGAAGGAAGATTCTTAATAAATTCTTTATCAGATTCATTCAAATCATTCTCAGTCTCATCTTTGTAGAGAAAGAACTTATTCTTATATGTTTTTTCCTTTTCGTCCATTGAAATAGTATTCCATTTTTCCGGAAATCCAATTTTTTTCATAAAACACGGAAGTCTCTCTGTAGCAGCAAGATCATGATTACCAGCGGTAACTATATCTGAATGCTCTTTTAAAAGGTGGACGCATTTTTGAGCACTTTTTGTTTCTCTAAATTTATAGTGCTTATTTTCAAACCCAACTATATCACCTAAACAAATAATTTTATCTGTATCAAGTTGAAATATTTGATCCAGGGTTTTTCGAAGATTCATAATATCCTCGTGAATATCTGAAATAACTGCAATGCGCATTTTTTTGTAATATCTTGTTTTAAACAAAGCTAATAATTATAACTATACCTGGCATATTGGATTAATCAGAAATATGTGCTTTATAACATCACAACAATCTATTGCCTTATTTTACTGAGTACTTAAAATGTATCACAATCGCTAACAATAGTAATAGACTAAGATTGTCTTGTTAAAGGTTAGAATTTTTATATTTTAGCAGATAATTTAATAAAAGCATATAAATAGATATCATATTAATTAATCACTAAAAAATCGAATCAAATGGATCATGGACCAGCAGTAGTGCTAGATGAAGATCAGGCTTCAGAAAGAAAAGCAAGACTAGGAGTTTGGATGTTTATCCTGTATTCAATTGTTTATGCAGGCTTCGTTGCTATAGGTGTAATCAATTATGAATTAATGGGAAAAATAGTCCTGGGAAATCAAAATCTTGCCATAGTATATGGGATTTTCCTTATTTTATTTGCAATTTTCTTAGGTTTAATCTATAACTGGAGATGCACTAAATTAGAAAACAAATTGAATAAGGAGGTACAATCATGATATATGAAGCATCAACATTTGCTATAGTATTATTTGTACTTTTTGTTGCCTTTGTATTAGGCTTATCATTTTATTTTGGAAGAAAAACAAAATCCTCTAGTGGTTACTTTGCTGCTGGTGGAACTATTCATTGGGGAGTAAATGGAATTGCTTTTGCAGGCGATTATCTTTCTGCTGCTTCTTTCTTAGGTATTTGTGGAATGATCGCGTTTGTTGGGTACGATGGATTTTTATATTCTATCGGATATTTAGCAGGTTGGATCGTAGCACTATTCCTTGTTGCTGAACCTTTAAAGAGACTTGGAAAATATACTTTTACTGATGCCTTAGATTCAAAATTTAATTCAAAAGCAATTCAGTTAACAGCTGCTGCTAGTACGTTAATTGTTTCTATTTTCTATTTAATTCCACAGATGGTTGGTGCAGGTGCGCTGGTTACACCTCTTTTAGGTCTTGAACATTGGGTAGGTGTAGTTATTGTTGGCGTAATAGTAATCTTCATTGTTGCTACTGCAGGTATGACTTCTACCACTTATGTACAATTTATTAAGGGTGGATTACTCATTATCTTTTCAACTGTATTGGCTATATATATATTTAAGAATGGCCTTAGCCTAAAACCCGATCATGAAAGCAAATCGTATCACGAATTTGTTAATCTAACTCCTACAACAGATAGTACAAACGCAATGATTGTTGAAGGATATACAATTGCCGGAAAAATAGAAGTGAACGATAAACAATATGTGAAACTTGAAAAAGAAGGAATTAATCGTTGGTTTAATCTTGTAACTATTGACGGAAATGAAGTTTTAAGGGAAATGCTTTCAACTACATCTGTTGCAAATGGAAACATGCTTTACAATGGTGAGCCTAAGGAAAATGCCAAATTTTATCAGGTTGGTCATATGAGCAAAATAATCGTTGATGGTGAAGAAGTAGATAAAACAGGTCCACTTAGACCGTTTAAATTTATATCTACTATTGGAGCAGGTGATATTGTTAGATTTATAAAAGATAAATTCACGGATGGTGAGAATACTGTCACAGTGTGGTATCAAACAATAACTCCTGGTAAAGAAATGCTAATACCGGGTCTTAAGTTTAAAATTGGAAAAGGCGCTACACCTATTACCAAGTTAAATTTTATTTCCCTTATGTTAGCTTTATTCTTAGGAACAGCTTCACTACCTCATATTCTTATTCGGTACTATACTGTTCCGAGTCAAAAGGATGCAAGAAAATCTACTATTCTAGCTATTGCAGCTATCGGTGGTTTCTATATACTTACTCTTTTTATGGGTTTAGGTGCAGCAGTTAATGGTGTACTTGATGTAGAAAGCAGTAATATGTCAGCGCCTTTATTAGCTAAAGCGTTTGGTGTCACTATATTTGCAATTATTTCAGCAATTGCTTTTGCCACTATTCTTGGAACAGTTAGTGGACTAATTGTAGCCTCATCGGGTGCAATTGCGCATGACATAATAGATAGATATATGGGTAAAAATCTTAGTGATGATGCTAAAGTAAAAGCAGGGAAAATTGCAGCTTTTGTTGTTGGTATTCTCGCAATCGGGCTTGGAATTTCTTTTAAAGGTATGAATGTGTCGTTCTTAGTAGGTTGGGCTTTTGCAGTTGCTGCTTCGGCCAATCTACCAGCTATTTTAATGCTATTATTCTGGAAGAAAACAACTGCAAAAGGAATTGCATCTTCAATAGTTGTAGGTATAGTTTCTGCGTTAGGAATTATCTTAACTTCACCAACTATGTGGGACAGATATGGACTAAATTCAGCGGATGCATTCCATTCATTGGATAACCCTGCAATTATATCCTTCACTCTTGCATTATTAACTTTGGTTGTTGTTTCTTTAACTGACAAAAAGAACAGGAAAGAAGTTAAGGCTGCTTAATCAAACAAATTAAATAATACATACATAAACCGGATACAATAGAAGTATCCGGTTTTTTTCATTCAGCTGTGTTGCACCGTACAATTCAGATGTTTTTTGATTTTACCATTCCGGGAATACTAAACATTTTGTTCACACCCTTGTTTTACTATTTGAACATTTATTAAACAAAGAGAAACTAAAATCAAATTATATGAAGAAAATTAATCTATTATTTGCTATTATGCTGATTGGATTTACAGCATTGGCACAAGAATTTACAGTAAACACCTCAAAATCTGAATTGAAGTGGACCGGCAAAAAAGTAACTGGTGAACATTGGGGATATGTTAAACTGAAAGATGGTTCTCTCACTATTAGTAATGACAAGATTATTGCCGGAGTTTTTAACATCGACATGAACAGTTTAAATTGCAAAGATTTGGAAGACGCAGAATGGAATGGAAAATTAGTTGGTCATTTAAAATCTGACGATTTTTTTAGTGTGGAGAAATTTCCTGTTGCAACTTTAACAATAATTGAAAGTACTCAATTTAAGGAAGGAGTTACTGATGTGAAAGGAGAATTAACTATTAAGGGAATTACTCATCCTGTATCTTTTACGGCAAAAAGGACTGATAAAACTTTCATGACAACTATTACTATTGACCGCACTAAATACAATGTGCGTTATGGTTCAGGTAAATTTTTCGATAATTTAGGTGATAATATGATTTATGACGATTTTGTGTTGGATATTAAAATAGTTACTGAATAACAAATTACTAAATATTAAAGGGTGTTCATATTTTGAACACCCTTTCTATCTTTATATTCATTCAAATAAAATTAGTTTAACCCAAGATCAAGTTCTTTCCCAATAGCAAAAATAAAGTTTCCTGTAGCAATGTTAACTAATATTTCGCCATCACAATTTGGATGGAATTCATAAAAAACATGCCCAAAAACAATCTCACTACTATTAGTAGATGTAGCGACTTCCACATCCTGCATAAATACATGACCACCAGTTGGATTTTTTATGCAGTCTGAAGAAAAATCAACATCGATCATTGCCATTTGCAATACTCCTGCTGATGATTCTGTATCGTAATTTTCAACTGCCATAGCCTGTTGTCCGCCAAATATTTTAAATTTATCATCAAGTAAGTTATCATAAGTTCCCTGATGATAAATATCAATAATCCAGGCATTTTGTGCAATTGCCACTTCTGTTAATTCTGTTTGTTCATTTTCAAGCTTCAGTAAGTTATCTTCAATTTCAGCAGAAGTAAGATCCAATCCAACTTCAGAATTCAAACCTAAATTAACATCAATAGAAACATACACAGCAGTAATCTTATTATTTATATCATCAATAACTACAGGAAAAGCTATAATATTTTGCAATTCAAAATTTCCGGACACAATATCCATTTCCGTAAAAAAGACCGATACTAATGCTGTATTCAAATCAGTTTGTATATATGCAATTATCATTTCGCCGTATGTGTCACCTTTAAATTTGTAAGGATAATCTGTATTTGTATCGACATATAATAATTTTGAGCTTTTTTCTTTTACGTATTTAATATTTGACGATTTAAATCCTTTCATATCCTTAGCGACTAATGAAGCAGCATACCCAACAGGTACTACAGTTTTTATGGTTTGAGTAATAGGACTTACCGGTGGATCCTGGAACCAGTCTCTAATACCGTCATCTCTATCTCTGCATGACAAATTAAATATAAGAATGAATACGAGCAAATATTTTAAAGCTTTCATAATTAAAATTTTGGTATATAGATTTGTATACATAAATCGTTCCGAATTAGTTACATTTTTGCTTCATTATAGATGAATTTTATAAAATATCATCGTATTTACTAGTATGTCTGGTGTAATTCATCCCGAATTTACTTCAATTTTACACTGAACTTTAGGTGCAAATTAATTCTAATCCACCGGAACTGATTTTTTATTTGTTTTACGAAGTTGTCTCATTACATTTTTTGAAGTAAACGCAAAAAAAGGATTAATTGAAATATTTGCATTTTTCAGAGCTTTTGCTACCCAAACATTACAAGTTTTAAACAAATGATACTGTTCGTTGGAAAGATAGAACTGACTATTACCATATAACCCTCTTCCGTATTTAATATTATTATGATTGTCGTCTAAATAAAAACTACTGTTAAAATACATCATAAGCTTAGCAAAATTATCTTCTGTTAATTCAAGTTGAATAATTTCTCCTTCACTATATTTTTCTAATTGATGAGAACTTATTTCTGCTACATGTATAACTGATTCTGTAGGCCATAAAACTGCTTTAAAAGCTAATGATAAAGTTCCTTTTTCAGCCATATAGAAATCCTTATCGCCCCATCCTATTTCAATATATTGTGAATTACTAAAATCAATACCAAGTGCGGGTAACAGTTCTTTTGTCTCCGATCTGTTTAATATAATTCCTGAATGCCAACGATGCTTGACTACATAGATTTTATTATACTCATTTACATTATTCTGTTCTGAGTATGATGTATAACCTACATTATTATGACATACAAAAGCCAGAGATAGAATGAATATTTTAAAACTAAACACCATTTCTGTTGTATTAAATATAAATACAATGTGTATTACATTGATTATAATGTAAATCTGAATATAGCGACCCAATGACAAACGCTTCCGGCAATAACCATCATGTGCCAAATCAGATGACTAAATTTTATTTTTTCCATTTTAAAAAATAGAACACCTAATGTATAACAACCACCACCAATAAAAAGAAGTGTCATTCCCACTGGATGCATGTGTTTGAAAAGCGGAATTAAGAACATTAATAAAAGCCAGCCCATAATTACATAAGCAATTATATAAAATAGAGCAACTCCTTTTTCGAATTTATTTGGAACAAACACTTTTAAAATTACACCAGTTAAAGCTAGCCCCCATTCTATACCAAACATAACCCATCCCCAATCATTACGAATAACTACCAGAGCGATAGGTGTATAAGTAGCAGCTATAAAAAGAAAAATTGCAATTTGATCAAAATTATGAAAAAAATCTTTGGCTTTAGTTCCAAATGGCAACGAGTGATTAAGCGTTGACGACAAATATAATAGCACAAGAAATGAGCCATAAATAGCAAAACTTACGATATGCCAGGCTGTTCCGTAACGGGTTGAAAATACTGCCATTAAAACCAATGCAACAATTGCAAATGCAGCACCAAGTCCATGCGATATTGAATGTGCAATCTCCTCACCTTTTGTAAACCTGTTATTTGCAGCCATAATAAATAATTTTAAGAAAGTAAAAATGATGATTAATAATATTTAAAACAAGAATACATCGTTATAGTTCTCATTTTAATAAAAAAATGTTACGGTTAAAACCATGACTACTTATAATATTATGATATAACTTATAAGTGAATTCCGGCACCAGGGCCTAAGGGCATACCTATTAATAACCAAGCTATTAATAAAATCATCCAGCCTATAAAAAATACAATAGAATATGGAAGCATGGTGGCTATTATTGTTCCTATACCTGCTTTACTATCGTATTTCTGAAAATAAACTATGATCAAAGCAAAAAAGCTCATCATTGGTGAAATAATATTAGTTACGCTATCGCCAATTCTATACGCCACTTGTGTTAACTCAGGTGTATAACCCAAAAACATGAACATTGGTATAAATATAGGTGCTAATAATGCCCATTTTGCAGATGCACTTCCCATAACAAGATTAATCATTCCTGCAAAAATCACAAACATAATTACAAGTGGAATTAATCCAAGATTAAGACTTTGAATAAATCCTGCCCCGTTAATAGCAAGAATAATTCCCAGATTACTCCAATTAAAATACTCGACAAATTGTGCCGCAAAAAATACCAAAACAATATATGACGCCAGAGTTTTCATCGATTCCGACATTCCTTTCATTACGTCAGAATCGTTTTTATATTTACCAGTTATAATACCATACACAAGGCCCATTAATCCTGCCACCAAAAATAATATAGCAACAACACCCTTAAGTACAGGTGATTTAAGAAATGAACCATCCGTTCCTCTAAGAATTCCATTTTCAGGAATTAGTCCAATTAAGATCAATATAATAAATACAAGAAATATTAAAGATGATCTTTTTATTCCTTTTTTCTCAATTGGTGTTAATCTTGTTATTTCCTCCTTTTCAATATTATCATTGCTGTAAGTTCCTAACCTCGGAATGATAATCTTTTCCGTAATCCAGGTTCCTAAAATTGCAATAAGAAAAGTTGAAGCTACCAGAAAGTAATAGTTTGCAGTTGGATTCACATGGTATAAAGGATCAACTATTCGGGCTGCTTCCTGCGATAAACCAGCAAGTAAAGGATCAATTGTTCCTAATACCAGGTTTGCTGAATAACCACCGGAAACACCAGCAAATGCTGCTGCCATTCCTGCAATTGGGTTTCTGCCAACTGCCATAAAAATTGTTCCGGCCAAAGGAACCAATAATACATATCCAACACTTGAAGCCAGGTTCGATAAAATACCGGCTAATACTATTATAAAAGTTAAAAATCGTTCAGGAGAAGATAATACTAGACTTCGAATTAAAACTGAAATTAAACCTGAATTTTCTGCTAATCCTATACCAAGCATTGCAACTATAACTATACCTAACGGAGCAAAATTTGTAAAATTTTTAACCATTTCGGTAAGTATCTTGTGAACTCCATCACGTGATAATAAGTTTATTGCCTCGTAAACCTCACCGGTTCCAGGATGTATTGCAGAAGCACCCAAAATGGAGAACAAAGCTGACAACAACAAAACACTTAATGCAAAAATACCAAATAAGGTTGCCGGGTGCGGTAATGCATTCCCTACTTTTTCTACTCCATTCAGGAATATTGAAATTGGACTTCGCTTCATAATATCTTATATTATATATATTTAAAAATTTCCTAAAATAGATTATTCCTATAAACTATCAAAGTTTAATAAAAAAAACCTTTAGATATTTTATAGAATCAAAAAGAGTAAAGGTGCGATTAAGAATTAAATGGATCAGGATCAGGATCAATTCATCTGAATAATTTTAGGGATAGTAAAGCTGAATACACTTCCAGTTTCTAATTCACTTTCAACACGGATTTCTCCACCGTGTTTTTCAACAAATTCTTTACAAAGTATTAAACCTAATCCACTTCCTTTTTCTTTATTTGTTCCGGGTTTTGACGAGATTTTGTCAATTTTGAAAATGTCTTTTAATTCTGCGTCAGATACACCTATTCCGGAATCTTTAACAGAAATTTCCGTAATAGTATCGTCTTTTTTTGAACTAATAGAAACCATTCCATTTCGCTCAGTATATTTAACCGCATTGTTGATTATATTTCGCAAAATTGTTTTTAATAAATTTTCATCAGCTATAATGTGATAATTCTCAGGCACATCATTATTAATATCAATATCTTTAAATCGGCTTTGGCTTTCGATATCATCAATACAGGATTGAACAATTTCGAATAAGTTAATTTTTACAGGTTCGAATACTATATTACCTGTTTGTGTTTGTGACCATTTTAAAAGATTTTCAAGCAAATTATATCCATTAACCGAAGTATCATATATTGTATTTAATTGCTGGTAAATTTCGTTTTGTCCAAATTCTCTGAAGTCTGATTTTAAATTATCTGAATAGTCAATTAAAGTATTAAACGGGTTTTTTAAATCGTGTGCAATAATAGAAAAGAATTTATCTTTGGTATTGTTTGCTTCCTCAAGCTTATTTGCGTATTCAATGGTTTTTTCGGTTCTTTTTTCTACGAGTAATTCAAGCTCCTTATTTAATTTTTTCAATTTTTTAGAGCTATTTAAAGCAACATGATAAAGCTTGGAATGATCAACTACAAGAATAAAAAAAATAATAAGATTGATAGCAAATACAGTATTCGGTGTTAATAGTAAAAAAGGTTTTGTTTTTAAGATTGCGAAATAATATCCATCGTGCAAGCCTGCGATTATGTTTAAAAAGAAAATAATTAAAAAGAAAGTCGATTTTGCATTCTTTTCTTTCAGAAAGTATACCAGCGAGACCGCAAATAAAATAAAGATTCCTGCAAATAATGAAATTAAGGGGTATGAATTATACGCATTGATTACTTCTGTTGTTGTTCCCGGAATCAGAACCAGTATTACATCCGGAAGATAGATCAATAAAAGCACAGCATGGACAATTCTTTTTTTCTTAAAAATGTTAGTGTATTCAATCAAAAAGCATATGCCAACAAGAATAAACAAAGGGAAAGCTACTCTTGCCATTTTTTCGAGAACAAAAGTATTCGAAAAGTTGTACGTAAAGATGTTATTGATATAGCTAATTACAAAAAACAAATTCATTAAAGCAAAAAACAAATACTGTTGGCTATTGTATTCCTTTCTGGTTATATAGGTTATAAGAAAAAACAAAAAAAACAAAAAACCACATAAGGATAATGCAGTAATCAATTTGGGCCCAAGTAAATTTCTATAAAATACATATTGGGCAGCGTCTTTAGAATTTGAAATAAATACCTTACCTAAAGGGTAAATTTCACCTTCCATGGGATATAATTGAAAAGCAATTTCATTTTTACTCCCGTAATGTAATTTATTAAAGGGTAATAAAATGTTTTCAGAATTATGCATACGATTAGTATAACCGTTCTTAAAGTTTCCCCTAAGGGCTATTTGTTCACCATTAATAAAAATTTTACACGGGTAATCAACCGGGAGCACAACTAAATATATATTTTGCTTACTATAGATAGTATCAAGATAGAATTCAGATCTCAACGTTATCATTCTATTATTTATATTCCGGGTATTTGGCGTCTCTTTATTGTCGTATTTAATAAAACCATGGTCATTAACATCACCTGTTAAATATGAGCCTTCAGAAAGTTCGCTTTCAAGGATATAAAAATCCAATGTAGTGCGGGGGAATAAAATAGCAGTACTCTCCTGTGCACAGACCGAAATTTGAACCAGAGTAAAGTTTAAAAATAATATGAATATATATTTAAGAAGCCTGCTATTCATTTATTTACATTTAATAACTATTTTAATATTATAAAAAATCAGATTTTGTTTAATTTAAATTCAAAATTTCAGGAATAGTAAACCTGAATATACTTCCTTTTTCTAATTCACTTTCAACCCAGATATCCCCTCCGTGTTTTTCGACAAATTCTTTACAAAGAATTAAACCTAATCCGCTTCCCTTTTCTTTATTTGTTCCTGGTTTAGAGAAAATCTTATCGATTCTGAAAAGATATTGTAATTCAGCTTCAGACATTCCAATTCCGGAATCCTTAACTAAAACTTCGGTTATTTTATCGTCTATTTTTGCACTAACAGAAACCATTCCACTCCTCTGAGTAAATTTAACTGCATTATTTATTAAATTTCGCAATATCGTTTTCAACAAATTCTCATCGGCTATAACATGGTAATTTTCAGGCACATCATTTTTTATATCAATATTTTTAAATTGACTTCGATTTTCGATATCATCAATACACGACTGAACTATTTCATACAAATTAACTTTTATGGGTTCAAACACTATCTTATTTGTTTGTGATTGTGACCATTTTAATAAGTTTTCTAATAAATCATACCCTTTAACTGAAGTATTATATATAATATTTAAGTTCTGATAAATTTCGTCCTGTTCATATTCCCTAAAATCTGATTTTAAAACATCTGAATATCCGATTAAGGTATTAAATGGGTTCTTTAAATCATGAGCAATAATTGAAAAAAACTTATCTTTAGTTTTATTAGCTTCTTCAAGTTTATTAGTATATTCAACAACCTTTTGAGTTCTCTTGTCAACAAGTATTCCGAGATTTTCATTTAGATCCTGTAACTGTTTAGAGGTATTAATTGCTAAATGGTAGATTTTTGAATGATCAATAAGTAATATAAAGAAAATGGTCAGATTCATTAAAAAAACGCTATTAGGAGTTAATAGTAAATATGGCTTAACCTTCAGAATAGCAAAAAAATAGCTATCATGAAGCCCTGACAACAAATTAAGTAAGTATACCAATAGCAAAATGAACGATTTTATACTTTTTTCCTTTAAGAAATATAAAAATGTTATTACCACAAAAAACGTATTCCCCAAAATTAATATGAAAATGGGATATGAATTATTAACCTGCATTAAATCAGCCAAATTATTTTGCAAGGAAAGTAATATAATTGCAGGTCCATAAATTGCTAATATCCCAAGTTTTAAATAAAATCTATTTTTAAATACGTTTGTATACTCAATTAGGAAATATAAACCAACAATCATTGACAATTGAAACCCTAGTCTGGAAATTAATTCTATTGCAAATGTGTTAACATAGTCATAAGTAATTACGTTATTAATTATACTTAAAATAAAAAACAAGTTCATTAAGGCATAATACAAAAATTGCTGTTTGTTATACTCTCTTCTGCTAATGTATGTGAATAAGAAAAAAATGAAAAAAACAGCGCCACAAAATGATGATGCAAGAATTAATTTTGGTCCTACTAAATTCCTGTAAAAAACATATCGAGTTGCAGTGCGGGCGTTTGCTATAAATGGTTTGTTTAAAGGATTATTTTCTCCTTCTTTAGGATAGAGCTGAAAGGCAATTTGATTTTTTTGATTAAAACGTATCAGATCAGGTGTCAAAAAAATATTTTCCGTATAATGCATCCTGCTGGTATACCCATTCTTATAATTGCCCTGAACAAATATAAGTTCTTCGTTAAAATAAATATTACACGGAGAATTTACCGGCATTACTACTAAGTAAAGTTCCTGATCAGTATATATACTGTCGATATAAACATCTGATCTCAAAGTTACCATCCTGTTTTTTTCACTCCTTTCAAATGGTAATTCCTTGTTATCATATTTTACAAAATCATACTCTTGAATTTCGCCATCTATGTATTTACCTTCAGTTATTTCGCTTTCGAGCACATAGAATTCAAAACCTATTCGTGGAAATACTGATTTATCGTTTTCTTTTGAAGAAGTAATTGTCTGAAAAAGAAATAGGTAAATAATAAGAAGTATAATAATATGTAACGATCTCTTGTTCATTATTAAACCGGTAAATTTGTTTTAAATATAACAGAATCTTCTGAACATTCCAATATTAGAATTAAATTCGAATTAATAAAAAAGGCGTAAATAACAATTTACGCCCTAATAAACCTGTAGTATTCTTTACAGATCTCTTTCGGTCTTTATATAATTAATATTACGCTCTTTTAAGTAACTTAAAATATATTTATAACACTCAGGATTTTTCCCAACCAGTTCCGGCGGGAACATCCCTTTTTCATTAAATATCATATTTAATATCATGTCAGCAGCTGCAGTAGCGGTGAATCCAGTTGTGCGCGCCATAGAGGATAATTTTTCAATCGGATCATACTCATCGAATAAATCGTATACAATTTCTTTTTTAACACCACTTTCTACGCCTTGCACAGTTATTCGCATAATAGTAAATTCTCTGTCCTCCGGATTAAGCTTCCATGCATTAAATAGTATTTCCGAA
Source organism: Bacteroidales bacterium (assembly GCA_019038645.1). Lineage (GTDB taxonomy): Bacteria > Bacteroidota > Bacteroidia > Bacteroidales > UBA12077 > UBA12077. The sequence goes on along the minus strand of JAHOYT010000099.1, from coordinate 6,647 downwards.
GTTACATCAAAAGGTATAACCTCTTTACCTTTCACTTTTACGGGCTTGGTTTCTAAAAACCCAGCAGCTTTAAACGCCTGTATCATTTTAATATGTCCGGGAAAACGCAAGGTTTTTTCTTTCATATTCGGAATATTATTTAGAGTATATATTAATGATCTTAGCCCATCGGAATTAAAAGCTTCCAAAGTTCCTGCTCGTTCAAAATCTATTAATTCCAAATCACTCATTGCAGGTTTTACAACTATTTTACTATTTTCCACAAACCTGGCAGGTCGTGTATATTCCTCAATAACATCACAAGGTGAAAAAGGGGCCTTATATTCAAACGGGAAAGTTCTAATTTTAGGTAATCCACCAACCATATATTCGAAATTATCGATTTTCATATTTTCATTGTGGTATCCGGCAACTATATTCGGAACACCTGGAGCAACACCGCAATCCATTATTACTGTTACACCATTTTCTTTTGCCATTTTATCCAAATCCAGAACACCTTCCGGTAAAAACGAAATATCAACCAGATCTTTTTTATTTTTTATTACATTTTTCATGGTTTGTAAGCCCAGAAAGCCAGGAACAGCAGATATAACAAGATCGAAGTTTTGAATAACATCTGAAAGAGCTTTTTCGTTAGTTACATCAAGTATTTCTGTTTCTATTTCATAGTTTTCTGACAGATAGTTCAAAGATTCAACATCAATATCAACAGATTTTACTTTATAGTCTGTAGATAAGTCAATAGCCATGGCTTTACCAACCATGCCGGCACCAAGTATGATAATTTTTTTCATCTATATTATTTTTAATTTAAATGTAACGATTATGTTTTTAAGTAAAATGCGAGCTATAAAAACAGAAGAATTATAAACCGTTAAAGCGATTCAGAAAATTAACAATACATTCATTAAGCACTGTCATTCTTTGGAGTTTATGTGTTATTTAAGGAATAAATGTAATTAAAAAACATTTAAGGTATTATCTTTTTTGTATTTATTGGAGCTATATAATATATTTATACTTCCTTAAGAAAATCTAAAAATAAATATTATGAAATATTTTGTAACATTATTGATCTGCTTATCTGCACTTTACGTAAGTGCACAAAAAATAGAAAACCTGAAAATTGACCAAAATGGTGGTGAAATTATAATTCAGTATGATATTAACGGAACTATTAACAATAATTTCAAAGTAAGTATTTATTACTCAACAGATAATAAGAAATGGGATATTTCGGATAAGGCTTATGGCGATACTGGAGACAGTGTTATTGCCGGTCAGGCAAAAAAAGTTGTAATATGGCTTGATCATTTGAATAACCTGAAAGATAAAATGTATTTTAAATTAATTGCTGAGTACTATACAGTAGATTCAAAAAAAGAAGGAAATTTAACTGACAAGAATGAAAATACATATTCCTGGATTCGTTATGGAAAAAATAAGTGGATGACGCAAAACTTAAAAGCCAATAAAAGTGATGGTGATTGCGGAGGATTATTTACAAACACAGATGCACTTAAAGCATGTCCTGATGATTGGTATTTACCTTCTGACGAGGACTGGATGGAACTTGAAATAGAATTCGGTGTAAATAAAGTAAAAGAACATGGTTTACGCGAAATAAAACTAAATGAATTAGGAAATACCGGATTTATTCTGGAGGAATGTGAGTATAAGGCAAGCCTGTATCCAAATCAAAAAGCTGTTGCTTTCTGGACAAGTTCTCAGAATAAAATGCTTTATACAGGATATTCTGATAAATATTTTGCCCGAATTATAAGACTTGATGAGAACAAAATCAGTAAAGAATTAAGAACTAAGTCGGAAGAACTAAGTGTACGTTGTGTTCAAAATGCAACATATCTGGCAAGTATCGAAGCTGTATCAGAAAAACAAATTAATCTAAGTCAGGTTTCAGGAACAACAAATCATACATTTACAGGTGAAAAGCTTGAATGGATATACGTTGGTGAGGCTATTTGGTTAAAGAATGATATAGCCGGAAGTTATGTATATAAAGAAGTTGATGGCAGTTGTCCTGCTGGTTGGCGATTACCGGAAAAAGAGGAATGGGAAATGCTCTTTATGGAATTAAAACCATCTGTGAAATCGGAAAATCAAAAAAACATATTAAGCGAACGACTTAGCACATCAGGTGCATGGAGCATGAATTTATCGAATAATGATTATTGGATGAATACCGATTATTATACCTACAATACGTACTGGATTAACAAAAAAGATAAAAAGGACAGTAAAAAGTTAATTTCTTTTCCTACTAATAAAAAAGGAGAAGCAGGTTGGAACGAAAAACAAACAAATGAAAAAGCAAAAGTACGTTGCATCCTTGACAACAAAGACTATATTAATAAAAGAGAATTGTTGAAAACAGGCACTTTGATTGATAAAAGAGATCAGAAAGAATATGGTGTTATTGAACTTGAAAATAAAACCTGGATGTCGGAAAATTTAAAACACGATTTGGGAGAAAATAGTTCATGCAGGAATGACATAAAAGCCGATTGTGAATTATTTGGTTATATGTATAATGTGGAAGTTGTAAATTCAGGTTGCCCTGATGGATGGCGTATACCAACTTCAGCAGAATGGAAATACCTTTTAATAAATAAAGCTGCCAATAATCTTAAAATACTTTATCCTTTTGGCGGAACCGGTTTTAATTTGTTATTCGGCGGTGAAGTAATTTATGATGAAGAAAATAAGACAGAAATATATACAGCAAAATATTTATTTAATGATGGTGATAAAACTGGCTTTTACTTTATTAACTCAAATGGGAAAGTAGAATTAAATGAAAAAGCCAAAAAGAAAGATTATTACTATGTAAGGTGCATTCAGGAAGTAAGTGATCGGTTCTAAGGTATATAATAAAAAATCCCGTTTTCAAACGGGATTTTTTTATCTTGAATTACAATTGATCATCGGGAATTGCCATATCTGCTGAAAGATGTTTAAAATTCTTTTCATTTTTCCACGTAGATTCATACAGTTCAAGTTTTTCTACAATGAATTTCGCTAGTTTTTTATTCATCTTAGCAATTTTATCATCAGGTGTAATTGTTTCAGCCTTTTTATTAATAAGGGCCTTTGCTCTTTCTAACTCTTCTGAATTATCAACACTTATAGGAGTTAAGCCAACATGAGCCTTCATAACCCCCATAATAACATCAACCATTACAATATAGGTTTTGCCTGCTTCAACTTCTGCAGTAATAAACTCCTTATTTTCTGATGATGCCCAGAAAAGTTGTACTCCGGGCTCACATTCATAACGCATATACTGGCTTCCTTTGAAAACTCCAATATATTTATCCTGATGAAAAAATTCAAAGCTTGTAGGTTTACCGTATACAGTTACTCTGGTAAAATATACAACGGCCTTTCCATCTGTTGGAGGCTGGAAACCCTGTGCTGAAACTGTATAAACAGCTGTCAGGGATAATAAAACGATTATCAAAAATAGTTTCTTCATATGAATTAGATTTAAGTAAGTATTTGAGATAATAACACTAATGAAGAAACAAGTTATAAAAATTTGAAGTACTATCCAATTAATTATTAATCAGGAGTTACGCTACTCCAGTTCTCTCCTGATTTTATTCGGTAAAGCTGCATTTCAGATATGCCATATCTTTTGGCTATCATTTTCATTCGGGTTTTTCTGTTCGGATCGTTTATTTTACGTTTTATGAGTTTTACCTGAGTTTCTGTGAGTTTGGAGTAAGCCCGGAAACCATTTTTACCTTTATTATTCCAGTTGGGCATACTTTTATCCTGATGAGTCCGCTTTTCTTTTTCACTCGCCCATTTTAAATTTTTGTAATGATTATTATGTTTGTTATTGTCTAAATGTAGTACCTGATTTTGATCTTCACCAGGTTTTTCCAGAAAATATTCTGCGACAAGTCTGTGTATATATCTGACAATTTTATTACCATTCTTATCTCTTATTGAAAAAGATTTATATAATTGTGTCCCGCCTAGCTTTAAAGAAACTCCTTTTTCATCATAAAAATAACTTATTATTCTTCCATAATTAGAGATTTTGTATTTGTGCCTTTCTGTTAAATTATCAAATACAAGATCTTTCCATTCTTCGTCCCAAAAACTTTTTATTGGAATAGTTGTCATATATTTTTTCCCTGTTCTTTGTTTAAAGAATCACTTACAAATTGATAACACTTGTAATCAGTTGATTAAAAAATATCAATACCTAAACCTGTACTAAATTGTAAACCACCTAAATTTAGGTCATAGTAACTAATGTAATAATCGGTTCCACCGGAATGCTCTATATCCATTGAAGAAACAGGGATATATATATATTCTAATCTACTGAAAATATGTATGAATTTATATATCGGAATTGATACTTCAGTTGCAAAAAAGAATCCTGGATAGTTGTCCTTTTTTGCTAAATATGTACCTTCACCGGTATCTGGTTCAGTGCTAGAATCAAAACTAAATATCGATAATACTAATCCTGTTCCCATGTTTAATTTTACAGGAAAATCTTTACCAACAACCTGTCCGCTAAAACCGAGTTTAATTAAATTATTGTCGGCGTTGGTTTTATACATTGCAGGATCAACGTAATGCTCCGATGTCTTATTTGTAAGTGTAGCATCTGCAAATAAACCCACATTATTATTTAACTGATAGCTTAGTTTAAATGAAATCCCGCTTAAATTTCGATAACCATTGTAAGTACCAGTATTAGTTCCACCGGAATTAAAAAATGAATTCTCACCAGTTAAAGAAGGATCGCTATAGTTGAATGTTGCATAACCAATCTTAACATTAAGCTTTTTAATTGATGATTCAGAATCCTGAGCCACCACGTGCAAAGTAAATAACATTGTTATGGCAATATATGCTACTGATAATAATTTTTTCATTTTGAATTCTCCTTTAATTTGGGGGTTAATTTCCATTAATAATATTAAACTGAAGTGTCAGTATTACATTGTATTGATAATGTTTGGTTAAATTACATTATTTTACAATAAATCACAAAAAAAAGCGAAGTAATAACGCTACGCTTAATTTTTGATTAACTTAATCTACTATTTTAAAAAGTAAATATTAAAATCATCTTCCGCAATCTTCTCAACCCAATGCTGTACTTTAAGGCTTGTTGCCTTATCAATTAATGGTGCAGGCAAAAATGGAGTTATAAGTTTATAAATTTTACCATTATCCATACTATTCAAATCCGCTATAACCTGATTAACTGGATGTTCACCTTTTGCCAACATATCTTTTGCATTAAATTCTGTAACAATCAATTCTTCCGAAAACCACTGTGGTTTCTTTATATTATAACCAATATCAATGCTGTCGGAATATAAATCCTGTCCTATTTCCTGTCTTAAGCGGTTAATTAGATCTTCAACCTTAACATTACCTATCGCCGATGCTTGCTGTAACGTAGTTATTTTAGCTATTGTTTTTCGAAGTACAGGGTTTTTTAGTTTTTCAAATGTTGGTACATATTCAATTAATACCTCTTCTAACTGTGGATATGTGTTTAAAACCTGAGATATTTTTGTTTTTGGTGTGATGATTAAATTTTCTTTATTTTCCATGATTCTCTATTTATAAGATAATATTCTTTGTTCATCTTCTAATTTTCTATATCCGGCAATATCCTGAGAAACTTCCAGAGTTCCTATATATTCACCTTTATCATTACGTAATGCAAAATATTCTATATGGATCATTTTATCACCCATTTTAATCCAGAACGGAGCTTGTGTTTGTTTTCCACTTTTAAAATCATCAAGTATTTTATCAACAATATGTGCACTTGCAGGAGGATGACAGTGTCGCACATCACGATTTAAAATAGCCCTGTTTCGTTGAAAAATTCTCTCTTTACTTTGGGAAAAATATTTGACTTTGTCATTTTTATCAACAAAAGTCATATCAACCGGCAGAGTATTCAGAATTGCCATTAACTCTTCAGCTGTAAAGTTTCCTGAGGGCAGTTGAATATTACCTCCTTCTTTTTGGATTACATTTATCGATTCTTCTTCAACTCCTGCTGGCCTCCATTCTGTTTTCGGATCGTATAAGCAATAACCTATTTCCAGAGATTGTTTTTGAATTTCGTACCAATCGCCATCACTTAATGCATCCATGGCCATAGGTAATAAAATTTCCTCTTCTTTAATTATCATTTCAGCTACTCCTTTTACCGCAGGTTGTAAGATAAGCTCAGCCGAAACAATAAGGTCATCTTTAGATATATCTTTCGTGTTAAGAACTTCCAAACTCCCTTTTAGTTGTTCCCTTATTTCGTCGTGTTTTCCCCACATTACTTTTGGAGGTCCTGTAACACCAGTTTTTTCAAGATAAGGGAAAATTAGATATTCTTTTCTCTGGTAATGTTTATCTGCATCAATAAGCTGATTAACTAAACTTATTAATGCAAGAATAGTTTCCGGAACAGATGATTCCTTAATCTGATCAAGACTTGTTAAAATTTCTTTTGCCTGATCAGTTACTTTCTTCAGTTCTTTATTTTCCTGAACAAGAACATCAACAGGATGATCTTCAGGAATATCTTTTGAAGCAGACAAGTCCACAGTGCCTTGAAGAACAGATGAATGCGCATC
>JAHOYT010000083.1 GCA_019038645.1 Bacteroidales bacterium | reverse complement strand
TCGATTAACGAATAACGATTTGTGAAATATTTTCTGCTTATCTAATTGACATTGGACGGCAGTCAGGCTCAGTATGACAATTTATTTTTAATCAGTTTGTCACACTGAGCCTGTCGAAGTGTTTTTGTTTTAAGATTACCTTTTTGGATACCCTTTTTAGATTTATTCTTCTTTTCTGATATTATAGACTAATAAAACATTACCATGTCGAATATATAAAATTCCATTCTTAATAACCGGATGTGCAAAATGTTCTTTGGTTCCTTTTTTAATACGAAACGAACTTACAACTTCAAGTTTTGGTTCTGTTTTAATTAAATTAAGTGGTCCTTTTTCATTATACATATATAATAAATTATCAGCATATATAGTGCTACCTCTACCTACTTTAAGCGAATCTGTAAATTCACCGGAATTAGCATCAATAGATTTTAAAATCTGTTTTCTATGACCAGTACCAATTATTTTATTATTTACTTTTACAACACCTCCCATAATATTATCAAGAACTATATTTCTCCATGATTCTGTTATTTTGCTACCATCTTCAGAAAGTTGAAGTTTAACCGTTCCATTACCACAACCCGAAGTATAGTAAATATTACCTTCTTCGTAAATAGGAGTATTCCCATGTATATCTCCCATTGTATCCTGATCATGTACCCAAAGCATTTCTCCTGATTTTGTATCTAATCCAAATATTGAGAATTCAGAAAATGTTACCAGTAAGTTTCTTTCCGGGAGTTCTATTAAAAGAGGTGAACAAAAAGCTGGTTTTTCTCCTTTTGCTTTACTTATCCATATGGTTTCTCCGGTGAATCTGTTCAAAGCTACAACGTTTGTATCAATATTTCCAGGTGCACAAAATATTTTATCACCATCAACTAATAAAGATTGGGAGAATCCAAATCTGGTAATTATACCATTAAAATCTTTGATCATATTTAATGACCATAATTTACTTCCATCTTCGGCGTTAAAACAAACTATTTCTCCCTTAGGAGAACATACGTAAACTAAATTGTTAACTACCGTTGGTGTTGACCTGGAGCCCTGGAAATTTACTACCCAGGAGCTATCATATTCAGATTTCCACAACAAGTTCCCATCTAAATCAAATGCAAATAAATGACTTAAACTATCAAGTTCACCATTAATAAATATTTTATCAGAAGTAATTGCAGGTGATCCATAACCGTTTCCTACACCCTCATATTCCCATAATAATTGGGGTCCTTCTTCGGGCCATTCTTTTAATAAATTAGTTTCATGATATATACCATCACGTTTATCTCCACGCCACTGGTTTACTTCAGCTTGCTTTGTACAAGAATAAAGAAATAGGACCGAAATGAAAATTAGGATTATATTTCTCATTGATTTAATTGAATTAGGTTTATAATTTTGCTGTAATTTAGATTACTTAAATCAGAATGAGTTTAATCTGATATTAAATTTTTATTTATTCATTTCTTAAAGAAGTAATTAACCTGGAATTAATAGCTTTACGTGCAGGAAAATATATCCACAAAATTCCACTAGATAACACTAATACTACTAAAAGGAAAACAAAAAATACCGGAATACTATATGAAGGAGAAATAAGCGATGGGAGTATACCAATAATAGCAGCACAAATTCCAATTCCAGTACCTAAAAGTAACAGGTAAATATTTTCAATAAATATTAGTTTAAATACTTTCTTACCAGAGAAACCAACAGCCAATAATAATGCAATTTCATGTCGTCTTTCAATAATATTACGCAACAATACAATTCCTAATCCCAATGTTCCAATAATTACTCCTAATCCACCCAAAAACATAAATACAGTAAGATAAGTGTTTGTTACTGAATAAAATTGAGACAATCTCTCCGATGCAGAAGTAAGCTCAATACCGTAATCCTGAAAATAAGTATTAAGAAGTCCGGCTATTTTATCTTTATTTTCTAATGGCCCATCTATTAACATTGTTTTAGATCCACTTACAGATGGGAAATGTTTCATAAATACATCATCCGCAATAAGAATATTTCCTTGAAAAATGGAAGCATTCAGTCCACCAATCAGAACCAGATATATCTGCTCTCCATTTTCATTAAGATAAATAAGAGTATCTCCTATTTCTTTTATTAAGCCCCAGGTAATAACTGTTTGATCAGCAAAGGCAGGAATAACATTTTTTTCATATGATTTATTTAGCTCTAACCATGGTTTGTTTTCATCGATACCTTTCATAAGTTTTACAAAAGAAAAGGCATTTCGTATATTCAATTCTTCAGGAATGACACCTAGAATTTTTGGTTTTTGTACCTGGTTAAGATTCAGACAACTTGCATCATCCCCATCTAACTCATGCAGTTGAATAAAATCTACATTTTCAAGATTGGCTTCATCATCAAGGCCAAATTTACTTTTTCCATCGTCTGAATTTAAATTATATAAAATGGGTAATGTAGTTTCAGACCAAAATAGAAATCCTCCTGTTCCCGATTGTATAATATTTTCGCTACTATAAAAAGTTTTACGATTAGCACCTGTAATAATTATTGTGAAGGTACCGAGAGCTAATAATGTAATAATAGCAATACTTCTTCCTTTATTTTTTGCAGCGTTTTTAAATGCAAATTGAGTAAGTGTTAGAAGAGAAGTATCTGGATTTTGCCGGGTTTTATTAAAAATCAAATTAATTATGGCAATACTACTAATTAAGAATATTCCACCGGCAGATAAAATCAAACTTGCATTTTGATCGATAGAAGTAACAAACGAATAGGAAACAAGGGCTATAACAATGAGAATGCTAATTATAGCAATAAACTTATTTATGCTATTACGAATTTTTGTTACTTTATGTGAATACAATGAACTATCCCGAATAAGTCCAATAATTGGTTGTTTTAGTTTTTTTATTGTCACAAAATATATTGCCAATAAGGCAATAATAACACCACCAATAGCTCCAATAAATAATGTTGATGGCCTGATACATACATTAAGCATATTTGTTCTTACAATATTTTGCCATACACTATTTAAGGCAATCATTATTCCATAGTTATACAATATCCCAATAAATGCTCCGGCTATACCTCCAAATATTGCTGTTATTATATTTTCAGAAAAACGAATTTGTATAATCTGTTTCTTACTAAACCCTAAACCTGATAAAACCCCGGTTTCTTCGGAACGTGATTCTGTATTAAGTGAATAAATTAATACTGTAAGTAAAATTCCGGCAACAATTACAAAAAAACTCATGCTTAGAAATAATTCACCAAAATCAACGCCGCCTGATGCAGCTTGAATCCCTTCCGAGTGAACAGGTGTAAATGATAGATTTAAATCATTAGGATTTAATTTTTTTAGTATTTCATTTTTAAAATTATCCGGACTTATATCGTTTTTATCAAACCTGATTGCAGTATAACTTCCATATTTATTCTTCCAAAGATTCAATCCTGTTTGAATTGATATTAAAGCTTTCGGCGTTCCTTTATAATCATCCCAGTATTTTTCATCTTTATCTCTAATTCTTTCCAAATCTATTGGGATTCCTGTTTCCCAATCACTACAACTTCCGGCATCTGAAAGTCCGGGGAATAATGGCATTAAAGATTTATTCGCGATATTTCCCCGAGTTGGTATAATATTTTTTACAATAAATTTGTTAGATTTTTCTTCAAGTGTACGTAATGGACCTATAATAAAATAATCAATTTCAATTGTATCACTAATTGAAACATTAAGATCTGATGCTAACCATTCGTTTATGATAATTTCATTTTCTTTCATATCCTTCGGTAAAAAAGGAGAAGAAGTTGCCGTCACAAATGAATAGGGAGTTTCTTTTTCATTAAAACGGATTGTGTTTACCAGGTATGTAAGAATGGTTTCATTAGGAATTTCAAAATTTTTCAAAGATTCTGAAATAGGTAGATCAATAAATATTCTATTGGAAAGCATCTCTATTTTTCCAATGTTATCAAGCTCCCGAATAACAATATTTGCATCTTCAGGTTGCCACACTCTGCTCAGAGAATAATTTATATCTTCTACTTTTAGGTTTTGTTCTATATTGTCAGAAGTTATTATAATATTAGCTAATCCCTGTAAATCAATCTTTCTAGCAAGATATTCCATTGAAACAAAGATATTATATGGTGCCGACTGGATATTTTTCAGTCCGAATCTTCCAAGATTTTCATCATCGGCGATTGCTTTAACAATTACTCTAAATGAAACGGATGGATCAGTTTCTTTCGCAAATGGGGCATTTAAAGGAATTACATTAGCGTTTTCAACACGAAGTAAAATTTCATCATCGATTTTTAGATTAAGTTTTTGGGCAACATTATTACTAATAATTACTTCATCTTCACTTAGTTCAGGTATTGTTTTATTTGAAAGTTTCCAAAAACTTTGATCAATACCATTAATTTGTGTTTTATTTATTCTTGATCTTGATTCAGTATTAATTGATATACCTTGTAGCATTAAAATGGGCGAAGTTGCTATATTTAAATCTTTGGAAATATCATCGGCAAGTTCAGATCGAACGAAACGATCGCCGGTTTGCATTGCGAATTTTATATTTCCAAGTCGGGCATCAACTATTTGTTTAAGGCTGAATTTAACAGAATCACCAACAATTAATGCACCCGTTAACACAGCTGTACTAATTAAAGCACCAGCGAAAACTGCAAGATGCTGTCTTCTGAAAAACCAAAAGCTTTTTAAAATGAAATTAAAAATAGTCATTTTTAATAATGCATAATTATTAATGATTAGTGATTAATTACCTTTTAATGATTTTTTCGATGTAATAATTATAGCCTTAATAATCTTTATTATTTCAATAGCTTTTTCGCTTAACTTATCGTAACTGGATTTTTCGATAAATTCGCTGGCATATAATAATTCTATCCAATATATGGTTTCATCAGCTTCTTTTTGAGCAATTGACATTTTATGAATGAAATCAGCCTTACTTTCTGCATTATCAGCTTCTCTAACATTAGCTCCGATAGATGTCCCTGATTTTAAAATTTGCCTGCTAAGCACATATTCCTTTTTTTCAGCAATTAATAATTTATAAAGTTTTACTATATCAAGAGCAAAATCAAAACTCTTTTGATAAATAATATTGTTTTTTTTATACATCAGTTACTTGCATTAATCATTAAACATTACTCACTAATCGTTACATTTAGTTTTCCATGATCAAGTTTGTAAATAGTATCCATTTTTTTTGCCAGATCAAGTGAATGCGTTACAATTACCATTGCTACATTATATTTTTTATTAATATCTGATAAAAGTTCACCTAACTGATCTGCTGAATCCTGATCAAGAGAACCAGTTGGTTCATCCGCCAGTACCAGATTAGGTTCATTTATCAGGGCCCGCACGACTGTAGCTCTTTGGCATTCTCCTCCTGAAAGTTGTCCGGGTCTTTGATGTATTTTATCAACTAAGCCAACACTATCTAAAAGGTCCATTGCTCTTTCCATTGCTGATTTCTTTATGCTTTTATCCTTTTGTGGGATAGTTGGAACAAGAACATTTTCAATTAATGTAAGTTGAGGAAGTAAATGATGTAACTGAAAAATAAAACCAATGTTATTGTTTCGGATTTCAGCTAATTGCTTTTCATTAAAATCATGAATATCTTTTCCTTTTATCTTAACTATTCCTGAAGTAGGTAAATCAAGAGTACCTAAAATATTCAACAAGGTACTTTTGCCTGAACCTGAAGGACCTACAATTGATAAAGCATCACCAGAGTTTATTGCTATTGAAATTTCATTCAGAACATCTCGTCTGGTTATTATTCCTTCATTTTCGTAATATTTACTTATACTATCCAGTTCAACGATCATATTATAAAATTGTTTAAGCTAATTTAATTTGAAACAAGTACATTTTTAACCTTAGGATTATTTACTTTTTCATATATAGCAATCATATCTTTTGTGAGTTTATAACTATTAAATTTGTTTATAATAGATTCTCTTCCTTTTATACTTATTTTATTTAGTTCTTCTTTATCCGAAAGGATTTCTGCAAGTTTTGAAGCTAATGCATCGGGTGTATTAGGTTCATAAATAAGTCCGCCTTTTGTTTCTTTTACTATTTCGGGGAAAGCGCCTAATGCTGGCTGTACAATTGGAATACCGGAAGCCAGCGCTTCAAGTTGATACCTGCCAAAGGCTTCTCCCTTTAACACAGGAACAGATAAAACGCTAAGCTTACTAAAGAATTTAGGCAATACTTCAGTTCTAAAATCATCAATAAATTCAATGTCATTTTCAAATCCTTTTTGTTTAAGCTTTTTCAATTGTTTTTTAAGGAATTTTTCATCGTCACCTGTTTTTCCTCCGGTAACTTTAAGCTGTACATCTTTAAATTCCGGTTTTTCTTTTAGCTTAATAAATGCGTCAATTAGAACTTCAAAACCATTTGCTTTATTTCTTCTTGATAAATAACCAATAACAGGTGGATTTTGAACAGGTTCCGAGAATTTATATACATCCGGATCAACTCCTATTGGGATTACATGTAATTTTTCATCAGGAATACACATTCTTTTTTGCATTAAATCAGCAAAGTATTGGCTAACTGCAATAAATGCATCAACATCTTTTCCTTTCTCGCACATTAAATTCCAGAGTTTATCCCGATAATTTTCATTCATTGCATCAATCCAAACGTCTTCATCTTGTAATGAACACACAACGGGTACTTTGAGTTCCTCCCGTATTCGTGCCGCAAGCCCCATTAATAAAGCATTTGAGATATGTACTACGTCAGGTTTTTCATGATTTTTTAAAAAATCAATTAAATGTTCAAGTTCATCTTTTTGAAAACCTTCGCTCCCTTTTAACATTGAAATGGTCATTTCTTCAAGACCAGTTGCCCGCGTCGATTCCGATTTTTTTGAAGCATAATCCAGAATGGCCCGTGAATTTAAAAATTTATGGAGCCATGCCGGCATATGTCTTAAAAACTTGAATTTCTGTTCCAAATAAATATTTACTGCACCATAAAATACAGGCAAATCGCTTTCATCGGTATTATTTATTGAATCTAAGGGTAAGTATAAGGGTAGTGTTATTGCATCGTGACCAGCTTCTCTTAAGGATTTAGTAAAGGAGCTATCGCGTAAACAATTTCCACAATAAAACGTTCCTCCAAATCCTGGTACTATATTAATTATTTTCATTTTAAATAATATGTTAATTCATTATAATTTCTCATCACTAATGTTTATTATCTCAACACTAATCAATTCCAAAACAATATAAGCGACCATCTCCTGCGCCAACAACAATCATATCTTTAATTATAGCAGGAGTACTAGCTACCGGGCTTCCTATCTCATAAGACCAAATTTTTGTACCATTGTTTATATTCAGCAAATATAATCGTCCATCATCAGAACCTATAATTACTTTATTTCCTGCAATAACCGGCGAGCTTTCTACTTTACCTAAGGTTTTAAATTTCCATAATATCTTACCTGTTGTTTTATCAAAGCAATACACATTTCTGTCCTGAGAACCAATAATGACTTTATTAGCCGATACAGCAGGAGAACCCAAAAAAGAACCTGCACCATTATATTGCCACACGATTTCTTTGCTTAGCATATTAGTACAATAAAAAGCTCCGTCATAGTTGCCAAAAAAAGCCATATCACCGTCAAGTGCTGCCGATGAAGCTATATATGTTCCAATTTCTATTTTATCTTGTGTAATACCATTATTAACATTTACCATGTGCAGAAATCCATCACATCCTCCAAATACTGCTACTTTGCCATTTGTAGCAGGAGCCCCGTTGATATAATTATCAGCTTCATATTTCCAAACTTCTTTACCTGTTTTTGCATCAATACAGTGTAAAAAGTAATCGTAACTGCCAATAATAATTCTTTTTGTTTTTCTATTTGGAGCATATATCCAACCTGATGAACCTGAAATTTGACCTTCTGTTGAGTACTTCCATTTTAATTTGCCCGTAGTTGCATCTAAAGCAAATAAGGTTCCCTCAAGTGACCCAACATAAATTGTTTGATTAAGATACAATGGCGGAGCTTCAATTGATGTTCCGGCATTAAATTTCCAGTTTAATTCTCCTTTTAGATTGAGTGAATAAATGTATCCATCATTAGAACCAATATAAATATTTCCTCCGCAAATAACCGGTGAAGATTTAATAATATCTTCGGTTTTAAATGTCCATATTAATTTTAATGAATTCGGAATCTGAACATTTGTTTTTCCTTGTAAAGATTGATTCCCTCTAAAAGATGGCCAGCAAGTCGATGATTGAGACAGGCCTGATACAGAGATTAATAATAATATTATTAATAGTGATATTTTGTTGTACTTCATTTTAATTTATTCTCCTTTTTTAAATGCTAATGCACCTGTAGGACAAGCATCAACACACTTACCTGCTGCAACTGTTAGCGCTTCACTTAATGTTTTATTAAATGGAATATCAATTTTAACACTGAAACCCCTGCCAATATATGTTAATCCTGTTAATTCTTTTTCGCTAGTTGCAATTTCTATACACAATCCACATTTAATACATTTTTCAGATTCATAAACTACTTCCTTATGCTGTAAGTATTTCTTAATTTGTTTTCTTTCTCCGAATGAATATTTCTTTTGGTTAGCATCATATTCTTCTGCATATATTCTTAATTTGCAGCTTTTTGGCTTTCTACAATCGCAACGTAAACATCTTTTTGCTTCTAAAATGGCTTCTTCTTTATTAAAACCATTCAGTTTGCCTTTTTGTGGTTCAGTTCTATCGTCTAAAACAGATTCTTTTTTATACTCTTCAATTTCAATTTCTGTAAGTTTTCCAAATCTTGAATTGAATAATCTTTTTGTTTCTTTTGAACCATTTCCTGCAAGAAAAGAATTGACTGAAAATGCAGCTTCTTTTCCCTGAGCCAGAGCTCTAATTGCTAATTTATGGTGCCTTAAAGCACTTCCACATGCAAAAACGCCTTCGATAGTAGTTGCATAAGTTCCTTCTATTGTATTTATACCTGATTTCCCGAATTCTAAATTGAATTCTCTTAGATTAGAATTATCAACATCTCCGGTGGCAAAAACAATTGTATCAAAATCCTTTTTTAATTCATTTTCAAAAATTTCAGGAGTAATGTTTGTATTAAGCCTGAACTTAGCTCCAAATTGTTTTATTATTTCGATTTCATCGTTTAATGCTTTTTCGGGAAGTTCGTCTTCTGAAATATTAAGTAAGGTTCCACCGGGCTTATTATTTTTATCAAAAATATAACAATCGTGTCCTTCTTTTAAAACGTGAAATGCACAAGCAAGTCCGGCAACACCGGATCCAACAACAGCTACTTTTTTATTAGTTTTTGATTTCTTTTCAGGTAAGTAAACTGATTCTTTTTTAATATCAACATCAGCAACAAATCTTTTTAAAAGACAAATTGAAACTGGATTATCAACCTGCTTTCTTCGGCATGCACCTTCACAAGGAGCTGAACATATATAACCCAAAATCAACGGTAAAGCAATATCTTCCTTAACAAGTTTTAATGCCTCTTCAAATTTATTATCAGCAATTAATCTATTCATTTTAGGAATATCCATAAATGCCGGACAACTCAAACGACATGGAGCTTCACAATCACCAACATGATCACTAAGAAGCAACTCTAATGCTTCTTTTCTTGCTTCGTTTACTTCCTGATCATCACAAATAATATCCATTCCTTCTTCAACAAGCATAGCACATGATGGAAATAGTTTGCCAGACTTATTGTCTTTCACAACACATACCATACATGATGGATGATTGCTAAATCCATCCATAAAACACATTGTAGGTATAATAACTCCAAGAGATTCAGCTGCTTTTAAAACTGTTGTTCCCTCCTTTACATTTATAAGCTGGTTATTTATTTTGATTTCTACCATTCTACTTTGTTATAACTGCATCCACAGGACAAATTTCTTTACAAACATTACACTTAATACATTTTTCAGGATCAATCTCATGCAATTCATAAGGTTTAGATTCAATTGCGTCCGATGGGCATCTTTGGGCACACTTTGTACAACCTATACAATCTTCTGTAATTTCATATCTTATCATATCCTTACACTTTCCTGTAGGACATGTCCCATTTATATGAGCTTCGTATTCGTGTCTGAAATATTTTAAGGTTGTTAAAACAGGATTTGGAGCTGTTTTTCCAAGATTACAGATACTTCCTTTTTGAGTTTTCTCTGAAAGTTTTTCCAGAGTTTCAATATCTTCTATTTTACCTTGTCCGTTTGTAATCTTTTCCAGAATTTCTAACATTCTTGTTGTGCCGATACGACAAAATGTACACCTACCACAAGATTGATCCTGTGTAAATGAAAGGAAATATTTTGCAATATCTACCATGCAATCAGTTTCGTCAAGCACAATTAATCCACCGGAACCCATCATAGCTCCAGCTTCAATCAGAGATGCAAAATCTATTGGAGTATCAGACATTGAAGCAGGAATACAACCACCAGAAGGGCCTCCAATTTGTACTGCTTTGAATTGTTTGTTATTTGCAATTCCTCCACCTATATTTTCAACAATTTGTTTAATTGTGATTCCCATTGGCACTTCAATCAATCCGCCCCTGTTAACTTTTCCTGCCAAAGCAAAAACTTTTGTTCCTTTGCTATCATCAGTTCCTGTACTATTAAAAGCTTTTGCGCCATTTCTAATTATCCAGGAAACAAATGAAAATGTTTCTGTATTATTAATAAGAGTGGGTTTATTCCAGAGTCCTTTTTCGGCAGGAAATGGAGGCCGTAAATTAGGATACCCTCTGTTTCCTTCGATTGATTTAATAAGAGCAGTTTCTTCACCACAAACAAAAGCTCCGGCTCCTTCAAAAATCTTTAAATTGAATGAAAAATCAGTACCTAATATATTATTGCCTAACATTCCTTCTTTTTCGCAAATTTCAAGACCCTCTCTAATACGTTTTACTGCTAATGGATATTCAGCCCGTATATAAAAGATTCCTTCCGGGGCTCCCACAGCATAAGCTGCAATAATTAATCCTTCAATAATCCGGAAAGGATAAGATTCTAATAACATTCGATCCATAAATGCTCCGGGATCGCCTTCATCTCCATTGCAAATAATGTATTTTATATCAGATTTATTATCACCGACCAACTGCCATTTTTGACCTGTTAAAAAACCACCGCCACCACGTCCTTTCAACCCACTTTCTATAATTTCATCGATAACTTCTTGTGGTGACATTTTATTTAAGCATTTCTCTAAAGCCTGAAATCCATCTAATTTTTTATATTCACTTAAGTCGGAAGGTTTTATTTCACCCCGGTATTCGGTAGCAATATTTATCTGACCATCAAGAAATTCAGAAATCGGAGTATTTACTTCATCTAAAGCATATTTTCTTGTGAATGTTGGAATATCTTCAAAAACAAAGCTTTCCACAAAATTATTAAACCGACTTTTAAATTTATCAATCAGGCTTGTGGGTTGGAAATGTTTTAAAACAATATTTCTAACTTCTTCGGAATTAATTTTTGTATAATACGATGGTGTTTCATCAGGTTTATTAATCTCCAACATTGGAACCTGATTGCAAACACCTACACAACCAACTTGTTTTACATTAACATTAATATGATTTTTGATTAAGGTCTTTTCTAATTCATCCTTTACACCCGAGCTTCCACTTGCAATACAACATGATCCTAATCCAATTCTAATTTCTCCCTGAGATTCAGCATCTACTGCTAATTTTGATGATTTTTTTGATTTTGGTTTGTCTTTATTTGCTAAAAAATCTTCTATAATTTCAGGAACTTTTTCTGTTGAAACGTGTCCATAGGTTGTTTCATCAATTTGTACAACCGGAGCAAGTGTACAGCAACCCAGGCAAGCGATTTTATCTACTGTAAAAACACCATCAGCATTAGTATCATCAAAATCGTCAATATTTAATTCTCTTTTAAATGCATCGTAAACTAACATTGCTCCTTTAACATGACAGGCAGTACCAACACAAACTTTTATAATATGTTCTCCTACAGGTTTATGTCTGAACTGAGAATAAAATGTAGATATACCATATATGCGGGATTGAGTAATATCAGTTGTTTCGCACACTCTTTCAAGTGCTTCTTCGGGTAAATAATTAAACTTATCCTGAATTGCCTGAAGTATCGGGATAACCATGTTTACTGATTTTCCCTTTTCAAGTATTATATTATCGACTATTTCAATTATTTCTTTATCCATATTTTTTTACCGCTGAGTCGCAGAGACGCTAAGTTTTTTAATTAAAATCCATTAACAAATCTTCTAAATCCATTTTTCATTAAAGGAACATTAAAGTTGATTAAGAAACCTAGTCTTTTATCAGCGAGTTTTAAATATGAGATAATTTGTGCTTCATGAACTGGTAATAAAAATTCAACCGCTTTAATCTCGATTATTATTTCATCTTCAACTAATAAATCAATTCTGAAGTCTTTGTTTAACTCATAACCTCTATATACTAATGGAAGTTGCACTTGTTTTTGATTTTTAATATTTCTTAAATTTAATTCTTTCGATAAACATTGTTCATAGACAGATTCCAATAAACCAGGTCCCATTTCTTTATGAACTCTTATCGAAGCATCAAGAATTTCTTTAGAAAATTTATTGTACTGTTCTTTATTCATTTATCAATCTTTATTATTTATTTTCATTTCTCTGTGTCTCTCCGTCTTTGCGGTTATATTTTTATTTCCCTATACAATATAAATTTTTATCAGCTCTTATATAAACCCGCCCATTTGCAAAGGCAGGTGTACTAACAGCTTTTTCTCCCAGTTTAGGTTCTCCTAATGAAATATATTCTTTATCTGCTTTGAAAATATGCATTATTCCCTGCTTGTCAAGCAAGTAAATTTTACCCTCTACTAAAATTGGAGATGAATAAAAACCATTATTAAATTCCTTTTCCCATAAAACATCACCGGTTTTTGCATCATGACAAACAACAACTCCATAACTTGTTGCAAGGAAAAGATATTTGTCAGTAGCAACAGGGCTTGGGACATCAGATAAATAGTCGTATGTCTCCCAAAGCTTTTCAGGATTATCTCCAATTTTAATTGCCACAAGACTGGCATACTCATTTGTAACATAAACGATTCCGTCGGCATAAGCAACCGATGGTCCTATTTCTCCGTACAAACAATCAATTTTCCAAAGTTCTTCTCCTGTATTGGCATCATATGAAGCCAAAAATGGATCTGTTAAAAGAAGAATTTCAACCCGATCAAATGTTTTTACTATAACTGGTGATGCCCATGATATTTTCCCATTTCTATTGGTGCTCCAAACTATATCTCCTGATTCAACTGAGAGAGCCATTACTTTTGATTCAGTTCTATGATCGTACTGAATAATTAATTTATCTTTAAAAACATATAATGATGATGAATATCCATAGTGATTTTGTGGAACACCAAGATTCTTTGCCCAGACTCTTTTTCCGTTCATATCAAAAGCGATTACATCTCCGGTTGAGAAAATTGCAAATACTTTTTTCCCATCCGTTGTTACAGTTGGTGCAGAATGACCTGTATCATTTGTTACTTTAGGTGCATTGGCTGGCGAGCCTGTAATATTATCGGCATTAGCTGTCCATAGTAATTTGCCTGTGTTTCGATCATAACAATACACCTGCCTTTGAGAACCATTTGCACCCGATAGAAATAATTTGTTTCCCCAAATTACCGGAGAATTATAACCATGTAAAGGAACAGTAGCTTTCCATAAAATATTTTCTCGGGTTGCGCCATCCCAGTTAACCGGAATATTTTTTTGATAAGCTATACCATTACCTCCCGGACCACGAAACGACGGAAAATTTTCCTTCATTTCGGCAGTTGGATAATCTGCTATTGAAGATTTTATTGTTTTAGTAGTTTGTTCTGTACTTTCTTCTATATCTGTTTGTCCTGTTTCATTAACAGATGTTTCTACAGGAGTTTGAATTGAACCGGTTTCATCTGAAGTTGCTTCTTTATTTAAAGCATTTTCAGCAAACGCTGCTTCGGTAAATGTTTCCCCCAATCTATTGTGTGTCAGAAAAGCAAAAAATAACGCAATAATAATTAATCCTATTCCACCAAAAGACACCCATTTCCGGGCAGTTTTTTGTAAGAATAGATTGTTATCGTCTTTTTCACCAACTTCAGGAGAAATTTTCTTAGCTGAGTTAATTAATTGAATTGCTATAAGGAATATAATTACACCAATTAATAATAAGTAACCACCAGTTCTTATTTGCCATTGATTAGTGAAATATGCTTTTCGGGCTAACAGATCGAGCTCTCTGATTTCTTCTTTTAATGCTTCATCATTAGGATTTTGACTCAATCTTTCGACCAGGGTATTAATAATTTCGGTATTTACAGGATCTAACCTGTTAATCTGAAGATAATTAGCAATAATTAAGAAGCATATAATAAATGAAAATGCTGCAGCGACTATAGCAATTCCTTTCCATAATTGGATATTTACTTTGAATATTTGTTTGTTATTATTCATCTTAGTCATTTTTGAATGATTACTTTATTTTCCGGAAGTACCGGACAATAATCTACACATCTTGCGCAGCTTAAGCAAGTTCCTTTATTTGGTGTATAATCTTCCCGATATTTAAAAACAGAAAGGCTAACCAGAGTTAATCCAAATACAAGACCAATAAATCCACCTAAAATCCATCCCCCATAATAAAATTGCCGTATAATAGATGCCGCTTCATTATATAATTCTTCTTTTGATTGCCCTGCCGCATTAAAAGCAGTTATTTCAAAAGCTTCTTGTTCTGTTTCTCCATAATTCGTATTATTAAGCAATTCGTTAGCTAAACGAACTTTCGAATTTACAGATGCTAAATTCTCATGAAATTGAGCCCCTGTAAAACCGCCAACAAGAATCAATAATGGAATTATTATACTTAACATAACAAACCGACGAACTGCAATAGGTCTTTCTTCTTTTTCTTTTAAAAGTACAGGTTTATCGATTGCTCCAAATGGACAAGAATCTTCACATAATCTACATTGTATACACTCAGCCGGCGTAATAGTTATATGTTTTTTTGAGAATCTACTAACAAGATTTAATAATGCACCATAGGGACATAAAAATCTGCAATAAGGTCTGGCAATAAATACTCCGATTAGTAAAAATATTCCTCCAATCATAAACATCATGAAGCTGGCATCAAGTCTAAAAAATCCTATAAAAGGATCGTAACGACAAATTACGAAATCAGTACTGGTAGCTGCATACAGAACCGCAAGTCCAAGATAAATAAATGGAATAATGCCTAAAACTTTTTCTAACCATGATTTTATTGGCATTGGGCGTAAAGCAAAAATATCTTGTAAAGTTCCTAAAGGACAGACACCTGCACAAAATGTTCTTCCAAAGAAAAGTGTATAAATTATTGGTAAAATAAAAAAAGCTATTACCGTTATAGGAATGCTATATTCCGGATTAAATAGAGCTAAAGTAATATTCTGCAATGATCCTACTGAACATACACATCCTTCACGAAAAAATCCAAAATACAGAACTGCAAAGATTGACATCCAGAAAACACCTTTTCGCGATCGCTTTTTAACAACTAACCATGAAACTATTGATAATGCTGCAACTAGCACAAATACATCTAAAATTGCTAATGCATTTGATCTTGGATCCGGTGTAATTGTAGGTGGTTGTGTATGACCTGATTCAAATTCCGGTTTTGGAAAACGCTGAATAGCAAATGCATTATAAATCTGAAGAGATATTATTATAAGTAAAAATACAATTGCTAACTTACGTTTCATTCAATTCAAATTAGATATTAACTTTTATTTTCTTTATTTCTATAACCACTAAAAGTATATGGGTCATCCATAGGAACGCGTTGATAAGCATCAGCAGGACAGTCTCTTGCTATTGCACATTCATTACAATTAACACAAAGTCTGTGATTTACCTGAAGTTGTAATGATCCATTGCCAAATGCTCCACACCCTTTTACGCATTTTCCGCAACCATTACATAATTCTTCCACTATATCGTATTCAAAAAAAGGCTCTTCAACAAATTTACGCACAATGGCACTTGTAGGACATAACTGATTCTCAGCAGCAGTTGTTAATTTTTTTGTTTCTGGTCTGAAATATCCACCACATAAATCACAATATCCGCACATATCATAAACATGGAAACATTTTACAGCGGATGGTGTCAAAACACAACTTGTAGCACATCTTCCACACTGGATACATTTTTCCGGATCGAGCTGCCATACATATTCTTTTGAAATAGATTTTTTTATAAGAAAGCTTCCAAGTCCTGCTAATCCAAGGCCAATAGAAATTCTTAAACTTCGATCAATAAAGTGACGCCTATTATGTTTTTTCTTTTTTTCTTTTTTAGCCATTACTAAACTGAATTACGTTTTTCTTTTCCTCTTTTAAAAATAATAGCTTCAGGTTGTTTGCATGATTTTATTTTTCGACAATCCTGACAAATAAAGTCAAATGTGCACTGATCAGTGTTTTTTGAATTCCTGTAAATCAGTACGCCACTGATTGCAGTTAATCCAGCAAGTATTGTTCCCCGACCTATTGATGATAAAAATTGTCGTCTATCCATGATTGCCTGAGTTATTATTTCTTTTCAAAAATCCGTATTAATTTTCTTACAGGATCTAAAACATAAATACGATCCTTTGAATCCACAGCTAAATCTAATCCTTTTGTTCCCTCAACAAATGATTCCGGACCTGCTACAACAGATTTTAAATCTCCCGAGGGTAAATGAATTTTAACTCTTTCCAATCCTTTTTCACTTGTTACAAAAGATCCGTCGGAAAGCATTGCAATATTTGATGGATTACAACAACCGCTAAATCCTTCTATTTGCATTGATGTTCTTTCCCATGAAGAAATAAGATTTCCTTCAAAATCATAATTTTCAAATGCATGTCTTCCTGGATTTACAACCCATAATTTTCCATGTATTCCAATTAGCAGATCAAAATATGGACTCGGGATAATAAATCCGGGGATTCCTTTTATGGTATCTTTTTTCCCTATTTCGTTTATTAACTCTCCGTTTAAGTTATAATGATAAACTATTTTATTTCCGGCATCAGCAACAAAAACAGATTTTTCAGTAGTTGCAATGCTTGTAATTACCGAGTTTTTATTAAATGCTTCCCATACTGCTTTAACTTTTCCTTCATTATTTCTAATTTCTATATGATCAAGAATACTAAGGAGGATATCCCCTTTGTTATTAACACATATAGCATAAGCAGTTGAATCAATATTAAATGAAGATATTTGATTTCCATCACTATTGTATATTATTACTTTATTTTTTCCGGTTACATAAAACTGATCATTATGGTCAATATCAATTGCCAATGGATCTTCCATATCGGGTTTAATTTGTTTTACTTCATTATAAGCAATTAATTTGGGATCAATATGTTTAAGGTTATCTAATTTATATTCGTAAGGATTATTTTGATTTTTATTCTTATTAGAAAAGAAATCCTTTCCCATAAGAAATATTACTATCAACAATAATAATAGACTAATACTTATAATAACTTTTTGTTTCATAATTAAATTTCTAATAAGAGTTTCAAAAATTGATTGAATAATAATAATTAATTCTTCTTTATATTAAGGCAAACCATTGTTTTAGAATCTCTCATTATTAAATAGCCATCGGCAAAAGCTAATGGCCCCCAGGCATCCATACCATCAAGTATTTTAGCCTTATCAAGAAAAATAAATTTTTCTGTACTTGCCTTAGCTATTGTCATTGTTCCATCATCGTTCAGAATAAAAAACTTGCCATCAGCAATTGCATAGGGCCCTAATCCGAAACGATCTTCTTTACCACTGGTCCATAAAATATTCTGACAGTCATTTGGATTACAGCATACAAACTGATTTCGCATTCCTCCTGCATCTTTGGGTAAAACAGAAAACATAAATCCGTTATAATAAATTGGTGTTTGCTGTTCACTTGCCATACCATCTATTGGTTTATATTTTTGCATAACCTCAACAGAATAAATTTCATTATTCTCTTTTACCTCAAATAATATTGCACCGGCTCCGTATCCTGCTGTCATAAATATTTTTCCATTATCTAAAATTAAAGGAGAAGGAGCAATAACTGTTGGAGAAAATTCTATGGTTTTCCAAAGTATTTTACCTTTATCGTTACCTTCAGCAGAAATGCCACAAATTCCACCCACAGCAGCATAAACATACATCTTTTTACCTTTTAATGTCATTGGCATAATTGATGAATGTGACATATTCCATTTGTCCGGATTAGGAGTTTCCCAAACAACCTTTCCGGTAGCTAGATCAACGGCAATTATTAATGACGATCCTCCGGGAGCAATAATTGCAAGATCACCATCAATCATAGGACATTGACCTGTGTACCAAAAAGGTACTTCTGTATTATATTCTTTAACAAGATCAATTCCCCATAAAAATTCTCCTGTGTTAGGATCTGTACACATAACATGACATCTGGGTCCTATGGTAACTAAATAATTATCGTTAATGGCAGGAACTGTCCGGGACATTCCATGATTCCTTTTAATGTGCACATTGTATGATCGACGCCAAAGTTCTTCTCCTGTTTCTAGTGAAAAACAACGTAAAGCATCTCTTTTCTTTGCTTCGTTGTAATCAAGAAAATAAACTTTCCCATTGTAAATAACAGGAGCAGCATGTCCTTCACCAAGATTAACGGTCCACTGAATTTTAGGTCCATCACCCCAGTTATCAATTAATGAAATATCTTGTTTACTTATATTGTCGAAATCAGCACCACGAAATCGAGTCCATTTTCCGGTAAGACTTGAGGTTAAAGATAAATATTCATCAAATCGTTCTCCAATATTTACTATTTCATCTGATTCGGGATTCTTTGCCGGCCTATTATCTAATCCAGGAACACTGGTAGTAAAATCACTTACTGGATCGTAAGTAAACCACCATAAAAAAGAAACAATACCGATAAAAATAAATACCAGTACTAAAACTCTTATATAACCTTTTTTAAACATAAATTTATATATGCAGATCAAATGATTTAATTAGATATAGTAAATTTAATTAATTATTATTTTTTAATGTTAAAAGCCATCAAGGCACCCATATGCCTGATATATAATATTCCATCTTTTATAACAGGATGTGACCAGTGTGGCCCTTTACCTAATGGAACTTTAAATGAACTGATAATACTAAAACTTTCAGGAGTAGCATTAACCAAAGCAACATAACCTGTTTTCTCTTCATAGCAATATAATTTCCCTTCGGCTGATATAATCGAGCCTTTGGTTTTCCAATCAATTTCATATTTTGTTTGTCCTGTATCCCAATCAATACAACACCAGGTTCCTTTACTATTGTTTATCCAATTAGATCCATAAATATAACCCTCTATTAAAACTGCTCCTCCATGATGGACATCAAGTGTTGTATCAATCCATTTTACTTCAGCTTTAGAAAGATCTTTTGATAATTCGAACATTACACCAACATGATCATATCCACTGGTTAAATAAATATGATAATCCTTATAAATTGGATTATTTGTATTTGTAAATGGTCCATCATCCCAGAAGGCAACTGATACCTCATTACTGATTGAAGCATAATTTTTATGGAAAAGGATTTTGCCATCATTAGCATTTACCCCAATCAGATTATTTGCTAATACATTAATAATAACTTCTGTATCGTTAATATTTGTTAATATTGGTGATGCATAACCTGGAAAATCATTTAAACTTTCACTTTCCCAAATTGTTTCCCCTGTATTTTTGTTAAGAGCTACCATAGTTGTTTTATTTCCACATGGTGTAAAAATAACCTTGTCATTGACAATAAGTGGAGATTCTGCAATACCCCAACCGCCGAATGTTCCTTCGAATTTTTTACTAGCTTCAACTTTCCAAATAATTTCTCCATTTATTGCATTAATACATGCAACATCTCCTAATCCGCTTGTAACATATAACTTGTCATTTTCAACAGTTGGAGTACATCTACTATGTGGAAAAGATGAATTCCAGGCTTTGCCATAAGGCGTTTCCCACTTTTTATTTCCTTGGATATCAACAGCAATCAGAACATCAGTTGAGTCTTTTATTCCTGTTAAATAAACTGTATTATTGGCTATTGAAACTGACGAATAGCCAGGTGGAATTCCTTCAGCCGACCAAAGCAATTCCGGACCATCTTCAGGCCATTCAGTTAATAAGCCGGTTTCAGAATAAATACCTGATCTTTCAGATCCTCTCCATTGACTAAATTCCGATGTATCTTTATCTTTACATTGAATAAAAAACGGAATAATTAATGCTAATGCTAAAACTAATCTTGATTTTTTCATAGCTAAATAAATTTTTAATTTGACGATATTGAATATGCCATTAATGCATCCATATGCCTGATATATAATATTCCATTTTTGATAACAGGATGTGACCAGTGTGGCCCGGTTCCTAAATTTATATTGAAAGAACTTATAACATCAAAACCATCTGGAGTAGCCTCAACCAAAGCTATATAGCCGGTTTTCTCTTCATAACAATATAACATTCCATCCGCATATATTATTGATCCTTTAGTTTTCCACTCTGTTTCATATTGTTTTTTTCCAGATTCCCATTCAATACAGCACCATTTACCCTGACCATTATTTATCCAATTTGCACCATAAATGTATCCATCCACATAAACAACTCCACCATGATGGACGTCCAGTACCGTATCAACCCAGGCCAAAGAAACAGATTTAAAATTTTCGGATAAATCAAGCATAACACTTTTATGATTATAGCCATTAGTTACATAAATTCTACCGTCATGATATAATGGAGTATTGGTTTGATTTTTTCTTCTACCTCCTGAATAAGATCGATTATCAAAATTCCAGACAATTTCCCCATTTGCAGGTGAAACACCGATAATAGAATTAGGTGTTACCGAAATAATTAATTTCTTATCATCCTTTTCAATTAACAAAGGAGAAGAATAAGATGGATTATCATCTATACTTTCGGACATCCATATAGTTTCTCCTGTCGTTTTATCGAGAGCTACCATTGTGGTTTTTTTGCCACCAGGCGTATAAATGACTTTATTATCAATTATTAATAGTGATTCTGCCAGACCCCATCTTCCGATAGTACCTTCAAATTTTTCACTTGCTTTAACTGTCCAGATTATTTCTCCTGTGAGAGCATTAAGACATGCAACATCTCCAGATCCGCTTGAAACATACACTCTGTCATTTTCAACAGTAGGTGTACATCGACTTTCCGGATAGGCTCCAATTCTGGCTCTTCCATAAGGAGTTTGCCATTTAATATTGCCTTTTAATTCTACAGCAATTAAAACATCTACCGTATCGTTTATTCCTGTTAAATAAATCGTATTATTAGCAACAGATACAGAAGAATAACCTTTATAAAGATTTTCAACAGACCATATAAGTTCAGGTCCATTCTCCGGCCATTTCTGTAAGAGTCCGGTTTCATTGTATACACCCGTCCGGTTAGGTCCGCGCCATTCACTAAAGTCCTGTGCAGCCATACTTACAGAGAGTATAATTAAAAGACCAGTTAATATTTGCTTCATTATTTTTAAATTTTAATAATATTATTTGTTATAAATCTTAAATGAATTAAGATTTACCAATATTATAAACCCACAAAGAATTAGTATATCTGATGTATAATCTACGATTATGAATTACAGGATGTGCATAATGATCCTGACGTTTACTTTCATCAACATTAAATCTCCCCATTATTTCAAATCCTGTTTCTGTAGGATTTACTAAAGCGACTTCGCCTCTATAAGTGTAAATGTAAAGCATATGATCTGCAGATATTATAGAGCCTACTATTATTGTATCCATAGTATAATTTATTTCCCCTGAATTCCAATCCATACAATACCATTCGTTTTTAGAACCACTGGCAACATATAGTTTCTCATCCATTAAGATTGCATCTCCCATTTGAACATCTGCAGAATCAACTTTCCATACATCTGTATATGAAATACCATCGTCAGAAAGTTTTACCATAAATGCACCATATCCCCAACCGTCAATAGCAAAAATATTTCCATTATGGTATAGTGGTACATTTGCATGAATACCATACTTTTCTTCTGACAATTCCTTTTCCCATATTAAATCTCCAGTTTCTGCATCTAAGAAAATAAGAGAATTAAATAACATGGTTATAAAGTATTTTTTTCCACCGTGTGAAATAATGTTGGGTGAACAATAAGCACTTATTTCACCATTTCCATTACTTGTCCAAATGAATTCGCCCGTAAACCTGTTCAATGCCGCTATACTGATATCTTCTCCTCCAGGAGTAATGAATAATTTATTACCATCAATTAAAAGGTTTTCAGTAAAACCATGTTGGATGTTTTTAGCATTATGCTCCATAATAAAATCTATTTCCCATTGCATAACACCGGTTTTGGCATCAAAGCACTGTAATACTCCCAAGCCATTAAAGATATAACCAAAATCATCATATATTAAAGGAGTAGATCTTACACCCGGATATGTTTTAATCCATTCCAAACCCATATCCTTTTTCCAGGCTAATTCTCCTGTATGATTAAATGCATATAAATATGTTATACTATCCTTAGTCCCGGTTATATAAACAAAATCGGATGTAACTGCAGCAGATGTATATCCAATACCCAGTTCGTCAAAATTCCAGATTAATTCCGGCCCATTTTCAGGCCATTCTTCTAATAGATTTGTTTCAGGATAGATGCCATTTCTGTCCGGGCCACGCCACTGACTATATTGCGATGAATCTTTACATTGAATTAGTAAAGGAAGAATAAATAGTAATAAATATAATTTTGAATTTTTCATAGCTGATGAATGATTATAATAAGTTTAGTTTTTTGTTATTGAGTATGCCATTAATGCTTTCCCATGCCTTACAAATAAAACACCATTATTTATAACAGGATGTGACCAGTGTGGACCGTTTCCTAATGGGATTTTAAATGAACTAACAATTTTATATTCATTTGGATTGGCTTCAACTAAAGCTAAATAACCTGTTTTCTCTTCATAACAATATAACATTCCGTCTGCATATATTATTGGCCCTTTAGTTTTCCATTTTGCTTCATATTGTTTTTCCCCTGATGTCCAATTTATACAGCACCAATTACCCTGGCTGTTATTTATCCAGTTTGAACCATAAATATAATCACCAACCTGAACAACCCCTCCATGATGCGTATCTATAATTGTATCAGTCCACAAAAGCTCAATATTGGAAGCATCCGGTAAAATTTTAAACATAGCACCAGCCGCATTGTATCCGCTGGTAACATATATCTTTCCATCGTTGTATAATGGTGTAACACAATTGATTATTGGTGCATGTGGGTGACTTGGGTTTGGATATAAATCAAAATATCTGTATTTCCACAATATATCTCCATCTTGCGCATTTACACCAACAACGTGATTAGAAGTAACATTTACAATAATCTTCTTTTCGGCGTAATTTATCAAAATAGGAGATACATATGCTGTTGAGTCCTGAATGCTTTTACTCGCCCAAATTTCTTCACCCGTTAGTTTATCAAGTGCAATAATTGTTGTTTGATTTCCTGCCGGCGAGAAAATAACTTTATCATCAACAATAAGTAACGATTCTGCAATTCCCCAAAGGTTTAATTTTCCCTCATACTTATCATTAGCATTTACTTTCCAAAGTATATCTCCGGAAATAGCATCAAGACATGCAACATCGCCTAATCCACTTGACACATAAAGTTTTTCATTGTCAATTGTTGGAGTGCAGCGAGCTTCAGGATATGACTCGTTCCAGGCACGCCCATATGGCATTCTCCATTTTATATTTCCTTGCAAATCAATTGCAATTACTTCATCCATTTTACCTATTGTACCAGTTAAGTAAATGGTTTTATTACCAAAGGACATTGATGAATTACCCATAGATAGTGAATCGGTTGACCATAATAATTCCGGACCATTTTCCGGCCAAACCTTTAAAAGATTAGATTCATCGTATATACCATTTCGATTATTACCTCTCCACTGATTGATATCAACAATAGACAAACTACTCTGTTTTTCAGACGAAACGTTTTGATTATCAGGTAAATTACATTGGTAAAGAAATGGAATTAAGCAAATAAAAAGGAAAAAAGTTTTGATTTTCATAAGCTAGTTTTTATAGTTTATTAATTATTTCCCAATTGAATATACCATTAAGGAGTTTCCATGTCGAACATATAATTTCTTATTATTAATAACCAAATGTGCCCAATGCCATTTTTCACCGAAAGGAACTCTAAATCTGCCAAGAATCTTAAATGTTTTTTCCATAGGTTCAACTAAAGCCACTTCTCCACTTTCGCTGTAACAATAAAGCAAACCGTCGGCATAAATAATATTACCGCTTTTAAACATATTGACAGAATATATTGTATTTCCAGTATTCCAATCTATACAGTGCCATTTATTCCCTCCATCAGCAGCTCCATATAATCGACCATCAACCAGAACAAATCCACCGCTTTTGTGACCAATATCTGTATTTCGCCATAATTCTGTTACACTGTTACCATCATCAGATAATTTTAACATAACACCACCTTTTCCATATCCACTTACAATATAAATTTGCCCATCGTGGTAAATTGGTGTATTAGCATGCACTGAATATTTATTTGGTTGTGAGTGTTTCCATAATAAATCTCCTTTTTCAGCATCAAATCCAAGAATAGAACTAGCTGATTGAGTTATAAATATATATCGATTATTATGATTAATAATAATTGGAGAACAATACGCACTGGTTTCTGTATTTCCTTTATTACTCCAAATTAATTCTCCTGTATTTTTGTTTAATGTAATAACATTATGTTCACTGCCACCAACTGTGCAAAATAATTTCTCATTATGTATTAATAGATTTTCTGTAATTCCCCATTGAATATTTTTCCCACCAAATTGTTTTATTATATCTATTTTCCATAATATCTCTCCATTATTCTTATTCATACAAGTTATTACTCCATATGCACTTATTTTATAAAGTTTTTCTTCATTGATCATTGGAGTGGTCCTTACACCATCCCAATCTACTATCCATTCCTCACCATATTCAGTTTTCCATAATTGTTGACCATTATGATTTAAAGCAATTACAAAACCTATTCCATCAATAGTTCCAGCAGTATAAACCATATTATCAGTAACAGCAGCAGAAGCATGTCCTACACCAAGCTCATCGAAGTGCCAGAGTAATTCAGGTCCATTTTCAGGCCATTCTTTTAATAATTCTGTTTCATTGTAGATACCATCACGATTTTCTCCACGCCATTGTACATTCTCTTGAGAAATAACAAGGGTTGAAATAAAACAAATTGAAATTAATAAAAATAGATTTTTCATGATAATTTAGTTTAGGATATTGTATTACTATATATAATTCATGAAGATACGGATTTTTGAATATTAAAATCTGTTTATCCATCTTTTATAATTTTAGTTTAAATATAAATCCGGGTGAAACTTGCATATTGGATATTCATATTTACTTTAAGTTTAATCACTTTCTAAACTTTTATTAACTAATTTATAATAATAATCTATAT
>JAHOYT010000034.1 GCA_019038645.1 Bacteroidales bacterium | reverse complement strand
GCCGGCAGGCAGGCTTGTGGAAGTGTAAATAAAAAAGAGGCTTGTTAAAAAGCCTCTTTTTAAATTTATTACTTAATTTCTTTCTCAATCCAACCCGAACGATCAGGGTCTGCAGGTGTTATTGGTTTTTGAACCGGATTTGCTTCCAGTTCTTCCAGTAATACTTTTACTGCTTCTTCAATAGAAGGATCAATTCCTTTAGCTGTTTGTTCAGGTCTGTCAACAACTTCAATGTCAGGATAAATTCCAATCCCTTCAATTATCCATTCTCCTTTTTCATCATAGATTCCAAATTGAGGAACATTAAAACTACCACCGTCAACAAATCTTCTGGCTCCCTGAATACCAACTAATCCACCCCAGGTTCTTGTTCCGATTAAAGTACCTAAACCTTTTTTTCTGAAAAAGTATGGGAAAGCATCTCCACCTGATGAAGAATAACCATTTATTAACATTGCTTTCGGACCATTATGAGCAATATTATGATATTTCATTGGATGTAATCCTTGTCTGTGCCAGTAACTTAATGTTGTGCGGTCCAAGAGATCTACCATGTTTGCAGGAATAAATCCACCTCCATTATAACGTTCGTCAATAATTAGAGCTTCTTTATGATGTTGTTCATACATACCACGATACAATTCTTGATTTCCTTCAAATGCTGTGTTTGGAACATGAATATAACCAATTCTACCACCAGATAATTCTTCTACCATTTTTCTTCGGGCTTCAACCCAATCTAAATAGAATAAATTAAGTTCGCTGCTAATAGTTTTTACGGTATAAGTTTTAGCGCCAGACCCGGAAGGAGTAGAGTTTACTTTTATTTCAATATGCTTATTTGCTGCATTTTCCAAAAACATATAAGGATTGTCAGCTAAAGTAACATTGAATCCATTTAGACTTATAAGGTAATCACCTTCATTAATATTGATTCCTTGTTCAGTTAAAGGAGATCTTCTTGTTTCATCCCAATTTTCACCTTTATAGATTTTAGATATGATATAGCGGTTTGAGTTTACGTCTGCTTTAAATTCAGCACCTAATAAGCCACCATCTATACGTTTAACTCTTTCAAAATCACCATAATTATCGTAAGCATGACCTGTATTTGATTCTGCAATTATTTCACCAAAGATATAATCTAAGTCGGCTCTATGACTTACATAAGGCACTAATTGAGCATACTTTGCTTTTAATCCAATCCAATCTATGTTATGTAAGTTTGACACATAGAAATAATCTCTGAAAATTCTCCAACCATCTGTATAGATTTGTTCCCATTCTTTTTTAGGATCTATTTTCATTTCTACATTACTTAAATCTAATTTGCCATCACCGGCTTTTTGGTTTGGAGAAATACCTGTAATTCCCCAATTTCCTTTTGCTCTGTAAAGCATTTTGTTTCCATCAGCAGATAGAATTCCCCAACGTACATCTGAAATAATTAATTCATCTTTTTCTTTCGATAAATCGTATTTATGTAATCCGTCTTCTGCGCCATAAAGAATTCCTCCTTCAACCGCATCAAGGAATCTGTAATTACCATCTTCAATTGGGAGAGCCATAATTCGATTCGTAATTCCATCAAAATCAATAGAAATATTTAATTCATCTTTTTTAGGCTCTTCTTTATCTTTCTTGTCTTTTTTGCCTTTGGCTGCTTCAGGTTTTTCTTCAGCTTTTACTGCTACAACATCATTTTTAAATTTGAATAGCAGTGGACTGTCTTTTCTTAATGCCAAAGCATAAATTCTGGTTGCCTTATCGTAGAGGTATGTAAACTCAAAGCTTGAAAAATTAAGATTAAAATCACGATTTGATAAGAAGAAAATGTAATTCCCATCTTTTGAGAAAACAGGGCTGAAATCATTAAAAGTATCATTAGTTACTTTATGATTTTGAGCTGTAGCAAGATTATATACCCATACAGAGCTATTACTATTCTCGCTGTTATTTGTATAAATTACCCATTTAGTATCAGGAGAAAAATTATAATCTCTGATTTCATCTGAATAAGCATTTGCTATATTTTTTTCAACTCCTGTAGCTACATCAATATACTTTAGTTTTAAAGTACGATCTGAATAAAGTAAATATTTACTATCAGGCGACCATGTAGCGTCGTATTTCCAGGCTTTTGAATTGAAAGTTAACTGTTTTGCTTTTGCACCTTCTTTATTTTCTAAAAGATAAATTTCATACTCACCGGTTGCATCAGAAAGATACGAAATGTATTTTCCGTCAGGAGACCAATTTGGCAACATTTCACGAACACCTTGTGTTTTAGTAAGGTTTACTGTAAAACCATTTTCTGCAGGTACTGAGAAAATATCTCCACGAGCATCGAATAAAGCACGTTTGCCGCCTGGTGATATTGAAGCACTCTCAATGTTATCTTTAACATTTTTGAAATAAGGAAGAATATTTGGATTATCGAAACTAATATTTACTGTTACTTTTTCAGATTTTCCTGTTTCCGCATTTAATTTATATATGTGTCCTCCATTTTCGTATGCTATCATACCGTTTTCTCCGGAAGGCCACATAACATCAAATTCAGTGTGATTTGTAACTTTTTTCGTTTCTTTTGTATCTATATCGTAACTAAAAATATTTAAGGTTAAATCTCTGTCTGAAGCAAAATATATTTTGTTTTTGTACCAAACAGGAATTTGATCTGTTCCTACAAAATCAGTTATTTTTTCCGATACATCTTTATTCAGGTCATAAATCCAAACATCAGATGCACGACCACCTTTGTATCGTTTCCAGGTTCTGAATTCTCTGCTTATTGGTGTAAAAGCCATTTTTGTAGCGTCAGGAGAAAGTACTCCAAAACCAGCATCAGTTATTTGTAATGGTTTTTCAAAACCACCATCTATGCTAACTAAAAAGTATTTACCGTTTCTTTCTCCAAAAGGAGTTCTGTTTCCTCTTATAAGAATGTTTTTACTATCAGGGGTCCAGTCCAAAATAACATTATCCCAACCACCACGTGGAGCCATTTCTCCTACATCGTTATAATAAGTTAATTGTTGAGGTGTTCCACCTTTTGAAGGCATTACATAAACCTGTCTGCTACCTGAATATTCAGCAGAAAATGCAATTAAGTTTCCGTCTGGAGAAATTCTTGGGAATAATTCTAATCCTTTATGAGATGTTAATCTTATGGCATCTCCACCATTTGCATTAACTGTCCAGATATCTCCGGCATATACAAATGCTATTAAGTCATTATTAATATCAGGAAATCGCATTAAGCGAGCATCCTTTTGAGCCTTAACAGAAGATGCTGCAAAAACAGCTAATAAGGCTATTACTGAAAGTGAAATTTTAAATTTTCGCATATTTAATTGTTTTGATTTAACTATATAGACAAATAAAATTGCCAAATGATTAATTTGAATATAAAAAAAGTTTTAAAAATTTAATTTTTAATAATAAAAAGCGAAGTTAAATAAAAATTTAATGAAGCAACAAGTTAAATATTAATTTAGTTTGTACAGCATATTTTTTTTAAATCCATAAAGAGGCAGGAGCTTACATCTTTATGTTTTTCAAGCTTATTATGAATTACTGAACCCAACTTTTGTCCCATGAAAAAAGCAGAAACCAAAAACAGGTAAGTATACCAGCTAAATCCTATATCCAAAAAAATGCGCACGGCAATTATAAATGGAACAGGAATATGAACTGCTAAAAACCACTGAAACGAATAGTTTTTTACATTAGCCCGCCAATAACCGAACGGAATATTAAATAGTAAAACAAGGATGCTAATTATAATTAATTTAATCATATTCAGTCAATCATGAAAGTAGATTTTATAAAATTAAGGAAAAAATTATTGTCGCCTAAATAAAATATTCTATTTAATGTTCGTTTTCGATCACTTTATGTCTGTTACTGTGCAATTCGGATAATTTAATAATTATTACTTTGTTAGCTAAAGTATTAAAAATAAGGCTTTAGTATATGATTGGTATGTGATTTGAGATTAAGTTCTTGTAATCATATATCTGAATTTATGAGCTATATATTTCAAAAAATTTTAAGGTTAAGCTTTTCAGGAGTTTTTTTTATTTTGATTTTTTGTTTATGTAATAAAGAAAAAGTAAAAAAGGAATACAAACCTACCAACGCACACGAAGCCTATATTTATTCATTAGAAAAGGCAAATCTTAAAAACACTATTTTATATAAAAAATACACAAGGGCTGCAAAAGATGCATTAACTCAGGCATTAATTATACACGTTCCGTATTCAGAATATTTTTTAATTGAAGATGATAATCCGGATGCAATCGGGTATAGATTTTCTTTAGAAAAAGGACAGAAATTAAAAGTAAAAACGGATGTGATTACAGATGATAGTTTACAAATATTTATCGATATATTTAGAATAAAAGACACAGGTAATACTGAGTGGTATAAAGTTGCAAGTGCCAATAAAGATTCTTTGTATTTAGAGTTTGTAGCACGTCGAAAAGCAGAATACATATTGAGAATTCAACCGGAATTATTATGCGAGGTTCAATGTAAAGTTGAAATTGAAAAAGAATCTTCATTGCTTTTTCCGGTAATTGGGAAAAATAGAAATGATATTCAGAGTTTTTTTGGAGACCCAAGAGATGGAGGTAGGAGAATACACCATGGGGTTGATATTTTTGCAAAGAGAAACACGGATGTAATTACATCTGCTGATGGATATATTACCAGAACTGGGAGTGGTAGAATAGGAGGAAAGTATGTATGGACATATTATCCGTCATTAGGAATAAACTGCTACTATGCACATTTGGAAACTATTGCAGTTAAAGGAGGATTAAAAATAAAAGCAGGAACAAAAATTGGAACAGTTGGGAATACAGGAAATGCAAAATACACACCGCCACATTTGCACTTTGGTATTTATCAAAGTGGAATTGGGCCAATTGATCCATATTACTTTATAGCAACAGAAAACGAGACTCCTGAACAAATCACAGCTTCAATGGATTATTTAGGGAAATCAGGTAGAACGAATACAGAAAATGTGAAATTTAAAATAAACGATTTTGTTATAGAACTTCCTTTAAACTCCGGCCTGAATATTTATGCTGTAAATGAAAATACGTTCAGAGCTGAATTGCCCGATGGAAGAAAAGGTTTTATAAATATTTGCGAAGTAGATTTTAACTCAAAACCTATTGACTATTATACAAATAACCGCATAACGAAACTTTACTATAAGCCGGATTGTAATGCATTTGTAATTAAGGAATTGCAATCAGGTGAAGAGCTGGCTATTCTTTCATTTTTTAAAGATTTTTGTTTAGTAAGATTGAAGACCGGTAACCAGGGATGGCTTAAAACAAGACAATTGAATCCTTCCTGAATTTATAATAACAAGAGCAAAGAAACAATTTCCACATCGTAAATACTTTATTGAAATTTTTTTTGTAAAGCAGCATTGTAACTCTGATATTATTCTATAATAGCCGTAAATTAAGACAAAAATATCTTTTTTAAAAATTTCTGAATTATTGATTTCCTATTCATTTTTTGTATATTTAGTAGCTTAGAATACATTGTTAATGTAAGTGTTTTTTTTGCTTATACTAAAACAAGTAATTATGGAAGATTTAAATAAGTATTCGAAAGATCAGTTGATTAGAAAAATAGAACTACTGCAAAAAGAGAGAATTGATTTTACGGAAAGCGAAGAAAAATACAAAGCCATGTTTGAAAGTGCACCGCTTTCATATCAATCACTGGATATTTATGGCAATTTTATCGACGTAAATCCAATGTGGTTAAAAACTTTTGGTTATGAAAGAGAAGAAGTAATTGGTAAATGGTTCGGTGATTTTTTACGTCCCGATTTTGTTGATCATTTTAAAAAGAACTTTCCCGAATTTAAGAAAAGAGGATATGTGAATGACGTTCAGTTTTATATGTTAAAAAAGAACAGAGAGGAGATTTACACTTCTTTTGAAGGATGTATTGGTTATACACCAGAAGGTAAATTCAAGCAAACCTATTGTGTTATTAAAGATATTACAAAAGAGTATGAAACAGAAGTAGCCTTAAAAGAAAGCGAGCAAAACCTAAAAAGTGCGCAATCGGTTGCTAAAATTGGTAATTGGTTAATTGATGTTAAAAACAATAAACTTAAATGGTCCGATGAAACATATAACATATTTGGAGTTTCAAAAGACAAAGAATTAAGTTACAGTGATTTTCTTGAATTGGTATATCCTGAAGACAGGGAAGCAACAAACGAGGCATGGAACGAAGCACTGAAAACCGGAGAATATAATATTGAACATCGAATAGAAGTAAATGGTAAAATGAAATGGATTCAGGAAATTGCCAAACTTGAATTTAATGAAAATAAAGAAGTGACCTTTTGTTTGGGAATAGCTCAGGATATTACCGGGCGCAAAATTTCAGAAAATAAATTATTATATGAAAAAGAATTCTCTGAAAAAATAATTGAAACCAACAATGCCATTGTAGTCGGTCTGGATAAGAACCATATAATCCAAATATTCAATAATGGAGCGGAGAAAATAACCGGATATTCAAAGTCAGAAGTAATTGGAAAAGACTGGTTTGAAATATTTTTTCCTACTAAAATGGTTGATGAAATGAACAAAGTTTGGAAAGAATCCTGGGGATCAGCATCACATTCGTATATAAATCCAATTTTATCTAAAACTGGCGACGAAAGAATAATTTCCTGGCAAACAACAGGCTTATATCACGAAGAAGATAAGAAAAAGCATTTAATGATTTCCATAGGTGAAGACATTACTGAAAGAAAAGAAACAGAGTTTGCCTTGCTTGAAAGCGAAGAGAAATTCAGATCAGTGCTCGAAAATATTCAGTTGATTGGCCTAATGCTCGATAAAAATGCCGATATTATTTTTGCCAATAATTTTTTATTAAAAATTACGGGTTGGAAAAGAGAAGAAATTATAGGTAAAAACTGGTTCGATTATTTCATACCCAAAGAATTGAATCAGGAGGTTAAAAAAATATTTAAAGTTATTATTAAATCGGGCGAATTTCCCAATCTTCACGAGAATGATATTTTAACAAAAGCAGGTAAAACACTTACAATTAAATGGAGTAATACTACACATTTTAACTCTGAAAATAATCCGGTTGCAATTACCAGTATTGGCGAAGATGTTATGGAAAAGAATAAAGCAATTCTGGATTTAAAAGAAAGTGAAGAAAAGTTTAGAAGTCTCGTTAAATCAATGAACGATTTGGTTTTTGTTTTTGATGAGCAAAAGCGGTTTATATATTACCACTTACCAAAGTCAGAAATACTTTACATTAACTCTGACAATTTTATTGGCAAAACTCATTCTGAAGTGATGCCACCATATATAAATGATTTATTTGAAAATGCTTTTAAAAAAATAAAAACCGGACAAACTGCGGGTTATGAATATCACATGGAAATAGAGGATGAACTGAAATGGTATTCATTGAATTTATCACCAGTTATTAAGGAAGGCAAATTTTCGGGTGTGATTGCTGTTGCAAGAAATATTACAAAACGTAAGCAAGCAGAAGAAACATTAAAAGAAAGTAAAAGAAATTTGCAAAAGATTCTTGATACAGTTCCCTTAGGTATCGGTTTAATTACTGATAGAAAATTAGGATGGTCAAATGACAGGATGCATGAAATGTTAGGATACCCAAAAGGAGGCTTAATTGGAATAAGTTCCAGACTAATATATGAAAACGAAGATGAATATAACCGGGCGGGTAAAATTGCTTATGAAATGATGATGAAAGAAGGAATTGGTGAAGTGGAAACACAATGGCAAAGAAAAGACAATAGTTTATTTGATTGTTTAATTAGAATTACACCTCTGAATTTATCTAATCCATCAGAAGGAAACATTGCAGTTATTTCTGACATCAGCGGGCGAAAGCAGGTAGAAGCAGAACTAAAAAAACACCGCGAAATTCTCGAAGATCTGGTTCAGGAACGAACCGACGAACTTGAAAAATCATTAGAAAATGTTGAGCGAATGAATGAGTTGTTTGTAGGCCGCGAGTTCAGAATTAAAGAACTTAGGGATAAAGTGGAAGAACTGGAGAAAAGGAGAGAATGAGAAAAGGAGAGAATGAGAAAAGGAGAAATAGTAAAACATAACAAGGTTTGTAAGACTTGTTATCGTTTTGAAAAGTAAAAAAAGTAAATTAACAATTAACAATTATCAATGATCAGTGAACAATGAGCAATTAAAAAAAATGGAGCCTGAAGCCTGAAGCCTGAAGAAATGGACTAACAACTTATAACGAAGAATAGGAGAAAATGTAAGAATGTGAAAATGAGAAAATGTGAGAAGGAGAAAATGAAAAAATGAGAATGATATATAATGATCTGTTCACAATATTAAATTTATTAATTAAGTAGTATAATACTAATATGATTCCAAAAGAAAGTATAAGCAGAAAATTTCTTATTACAGTTTTAGTAATAACAACATCAGTAATTGTGTTACTTGCTGCAATCTCAATATATGTAGAATATAATGATTACAAGAAAGAGTGTGAGTTAATAACGGATACATACATAAATGAGCAGGAGGCAATAGTAAAGTATGAAGTTGAAAGGGTTGTAAATTTTATTGAATTCAGGATTAAAAATTCGTATTTTTCTCAGGATACTATAAGGAAAATAACTCTTGAGCAATTAAAGCAGATTCGTTTTCCGAATAAGGGAAAAGATCCGGGAATATTTTTCGTAAAATCATATGATGGGATTCAAATGCTGAGTGTTAGTAAACCGGAAATAGAAGGAAAAGATGTTTCGGGATTTACCGATCCCGACGGAATTAATACACATGATTTATTTATGAGTATTGTAAATGAATCAGACGGAGGTTTTGCCAATTATTCATGGTTTAATCCGGTAACTGAGAAAGTTCATAAGAAAAGGTCTTATATTAAAGGAATACCTGATTTACATTGGTATATTGGAGCTGGTTTCTGGTTTGAAGATATAAATTCGGTTATTGATGCAAAAAGCGCAATTCTAAAAAAAGAGGTGCAAATTTATATTATTTTTTTAGTCCTTGTCATTATTATTTTGTACCTCATAATTTTCATTGTATCACGA
The DNA here is from genome assembly GCA_019038645.1 of Bacteroidales bacterium. Taxonomy (GTDB): domain Bacteria; phylum Bacteroidota; class Bacteroidia; order Bacteroidales; family UBA12077; genus UBA12077. Next base: position 17,132 of record JAHOYT010000034.1, on the reverse strand, counting down.
AATATTTCCCGTAAAATAAGCGATAACTTTAATAGATTCTTTTTGTTTTTTAGTAAGGCATCAACTGAACATGTTTTTATTAAAAAGGAAAATTTGCATTATTCTGAATTTAATAATCTTGCAGATTCAGCGAATCAAATGATATCACAGAACAAACAGGCGGTAGAAGAACTGAAAGAAAAAACCAGTTTTATTGATAGAATTATTGATAGTTCTGCCCTGAGTATGTGGATATCAGATGAGAAGGGAACAGTAATAAGGGCAAATTCTGCTTGTCTGGAGTTTTTTGGAGCTACCGGAGAGGAGGTGATAGGAAAGTATAATTTATTTAAGGATTCAGAAATTAAAACAAAAGGCTTCATGCCTGATATTAGAAAAGTATTTGAAAATGGAGAAGTTGTAAGCATTATGATAGATTACGATCTTAGCGAAGTCGATCACGTTGATGTAATAAATGCTACCCACAAGATTGTAAAATCGACCTTTACTCCAATTATTGATCGTAACGGAAAGGTTACCAATGTTATAGTCCAGGCAATAGACCTGACCGACATTAAGGAGGCTGAGACAGAATTGAAAAAGCACAGAGATAATTTGGAAGAACTTGTTAAAGAAAGAACCAAAGAGCTTGAGGTAAAAAATGAGAAATTGCAGGAAAATGTTATAGAATTAGAAAGATATCACAAATTATTTGTATATCGCGAATTCAGAATTAAAGAACTTAGGGATAAGGTTGAAGAACTGGAGAAGAGTGACAATGAGAAAAAGAGAGAATGAGAAATAGTAAAACATAACAACGTCTGTAAGACTTGTTATCGTTTTGAAAAGTAAAAAAAGTAAATTAACAAATATCAAATGCTAAATGCCAAATAACATTAACAATGCTTGCCAGCCGAAGGTTGGATCAGTGAACAATTAAAAAAAATGAAAAATGAAGCTTGTAACCTGAAGCATGTAGCTTGTAGCAAATTATTATATAAAAAATAAAAAATGAGTGAATCTTCTATTATAATTGGTATAGTGCAAAACATAGCTATATTGCTTACATTTAGCATGTTGTATGATTATTGGTGGGCGGATGATGAAAAATTTAAGAATTTATTTGTTAAAATTTTGGTTGGAGGTGTTTTAGGCGGAATAGGTATTGTACTTATGCTGGCTCCATGGACATTTTATCCGGGACTTGTTTTTGATACCCGTTCGATTATGCTTTCGGTTTCAGGATTGTTTTTTGGTTCAATTCCTACATTAATTGCAATGCTCGTAACCGGAACTTATCGTTTTGTTATGGGAGGCGATGGTATGTGGATGGGTATAGCAGTAATCTTTTCTTCCGGAACTATTGGTATTTTGTGGCAGAAACTAAGATTTGTACGGGAGAAAAAGAACAATTTATTCGGATTGTTTACAATGGGTTTACTGGTGCATATTGTAATGCTTATATGTACCATATTTCTACCTGCTGATAAGATTTGGCAAACATTAAAAATTATTGCTTTGCCTGTAATTATTATTTATCCTTTGGGAACAATGTTACTTGGATTTTTAATGCAAAGCAGAAAAAAACATTGGTTTACACGAAAAGCATTGAAGGAAAGCGAGGAACGTTTCCGTAGTTATGTCGATTCTGCTCCTGTTGGTGTATTTGTAGCTGATGAAAATGGAAATTATACCGATGTTAATGATACTACTGCATTTATAACCGGATATTCTAAAACCGAATTACTTTCTATGAACCTGATTGATATTATACCATCTGATGGGCAGGATACAGCAGGTAAACATTTCCAAAAAGTTGTGGAAACCGGACAATCTTCCGGCGAGATTCCTTTTACAAAGAAAAATGGTTCCCCTGGTTATTGGATGATCAATGCAGTTATGCTTTCCGATAAACGTTTTCTGGGCTTTGTTACAGATATTACTGATCGCAGACAAAGTGAATTAGCGTTACATGATAGTCAGAAAAACTTTGAAGATGTAACAAAAAATTTACCCGATGGGGTATTAATAGCAAACGAAGACGGAAAGATTCTTTTTTCCAATAAACGTTTGCAGGAAATGCTTGGATATACTAATGAAGAACTACTCACAATGACTGGTTGGGATATGACCCGAACCGAAGATATTTCAGTACTTAAGGAAAGAATGAAAAAAAGACTTAAGGGGATAGGTCATATAATAAATTATGATCGAATTTTAATTAGAAAAGATGGCACAGAAGTATTCACCGATTTTTCGACCACAACCACAAAATGGATGGGAAAAACTCTGCCTATGGCTATTATACGAGATATTACAGAAAAAAAGAAGATTGAAAAAGAATTGGAAAAATACCGTGAAAATCTCGAAGAATCTGTGAATGAACGTACAAAAGAAATTGAAACAAAGAATATTAAAGTAACTGAATCGCAGCAGGCAATGGCATATTTGCTTGAAGATATGAACCAGGCAAGTGTGCAGTTGCGAAAATCAAATGAGCAACTCGAAATAGCAAACAAAGAGATGGAAGCCTTTTCATATTCAGTATCGCACGACCTTAGAGCGCCGCTAACCAGAATGGATGGATTTAGCGGGGCACTTATCGACATGTATAAAGATAAGATTGATGAAAAGGGAGTACATTATTTAAAAAGAATAAAAGCATCAAGTAAATTAATGGCACAATTAATTGACGATATGCTTTCGCTTTCAAGAATATCACGCCAACAAATTTCATTATCAAATATTAATATTTCTAATATTTCAAATAAAATAATTAAAAGGTATCAAAGACTTGAGCCCGAAAGAAAAATTGATATAAAAATTGAAGATGGGATTGAAATTAATTGTGATATGCAATTAATAACAATATTATTTGAAAATGTATTATCGAATGCATGGAAATTTACATCGAAAAATACAAAAACCATTATTGAAATAGGAACAAAAACGATTAAAGATAAAAAAGTAATTTTTATTAAAGATAATGGTGTTGGGTTCGATATGAAATATTCTGAGAAAGTTTTCATGCCTTTCCAAAGATTGCATACCGAAAGCGAATTTACTGGTACCGGCATTGGAATGGCAACCGTATTTCGAATAATTAAAAGACACAATGCAAATATTTGGGTTGAAAGTGAAGCAGAAGACCTGTCGGCTGGCAAGGCAGGAGGAACAACATTTTATCTTAATTTTTAAATTCAGAATTCAGATAATTGTAGCTTATAGCCTGATGCTCAACACTCAAAACTTGCAATCTGAAACAATAATAACTAATTTATAATTAATTACGATTAGTGAATTATTGCAATTCTGACATAAAAAGGCTAATTTGTTAAAGAATATTTTGAGGAACTATTCGAACTATATTTGATAATATTTAAAAAACCATTTTAATAAAAAACCTAAACCATAATTATAAATCTATGGATAATAAACGAATACTACTTGTTGAAGACAATCCCGACGATATTGAATTAGTACTTTTAGCTTTTCAATCGGGTAATATAGCAAACGAAATTGATATTGTTAAAGACGGAGAAGAAGCTCTTGATTATTTGTTTTGTAAAGAAAAATACAAAGACAGGCATTGTGATGAAGTACCCGCTCTCGTATTACTCGATTTAAACCTGCCAAAAGTAAGCGGACTGGAAGTATTAAAAGAAATCCGCGCAAATAAAAAAACGTCCCTGTTGCCGGTGGTAATTTTTACATCATCAAATCAGGAAAAAGATATTACTGAAAGTTACAAATTAGGTGCAAACAGCTTTATACAAAAACCTGTTGATTATATTAAATTTCAAAGTGCTATTCAACAGCTTGGTTTATATTGGTTAATTTTAAATAAAACAAGTAACAAGTAACAATGAGCAATGAGCAATGAACAATGGGCAATGGGCAATGGGCAATGAGGAAAGTTAGAGGTCAGATGCCAGAAGCCATAAACTTGAAACAAGATAAAAGTAAAAATAGTAAATAATCAATTATAAATGGACAGTCCTTTAAAAATATTATTTGTTGAAGATTCACCTGACGATTTGGAATTAATGTTAATTGAATTTCATAAGAAGAGTATTGAAGTTGATTGGGAACGGGTACAAACTAAAAATGATTTAATAAATGAAATTGAGAATAAAAAGTGGGATATAATAATATCGGATTATGTGATGCCCGGATTTTCGGGTTTAGATGCAATTAAAGTAATTCGTAAAAAAGATAATTTATTACCGATAATTGTTGTTTCGGGTACCGTGGGAGAGGATGTTGCTGTTGAAACACTAAAAGCAGGTGCTACCGATTATTTAATGAAACATAACCTTGTAAGGCTTATTCCTGCAATTGAAAGAGCTATTAAAAATCATGAAATAGAATTACAAAATGTTAAGGCAGAGCAGGAAATCAAGATACTTGCTCATGCTATACGAAGTATTGGCGATTGTGTAAACGTGACTGATCTGGAAGACAATTTAATATATGTAAACGATGCATTTCTTAAGACTTATGGATACAAAATAGAAGAAGTAATTGGAAAATCTTCTGAAATGTTTCGTTCAGATAGAACTTCTTTAGAAATACAAAAACAGATTCTGCCGCAAACAATAGCAGGTGGCTGGAATGGTGAATTATGGAATAAACGTAAAGATGGAAGCGATTTTCAAATTTCTCTTTCCACTTCGTTAATAAAAGACGAAACAGGAAATGCTATTGCTTTGGTGGGTGTTTCAAATGATATATCGGAACGTAAACGTGCCGAATTATTACAAAAAATTATTTATAACATTTCGCAAGCTGCAAATACTGCAGAAGGGCTTGATGATTTAATAGATACAATTAAAGATCAACTTCAACTCATTATAGATGTTAAGAATTTTTATGTTGCGTTTTATAATGAGGAGGAGGATACATTTACTTCTCCTTATATGCTGGATGAAAATGATAATTTTGTTTCATGGCCTGCAGGAAAATCATGTACTGCTTATGTTTTTAGATCTAAGGAATCCAAATTAATTACTAAAGATGAAATGAAGAGGCTTGAGAAATCGGGCGAAGTTGAATTTGTGGGTGAACCGTCGGAAGTTTGGTTGGGTGTTCCTTTAAAGGTTAAAGGAAAAGTTTATGGTGTTTTTGCCATACAAAATTATGAGAATATGGATGCATACACTATAAAGGATTTAGAAATTCTTGAATTTGTATCGCACCAAATGAGTATTTCAATTGAGCGTAAGAAATCGGATGAGGAATTAATAGTTGCATTAGAAAAAGCAATGGAATCGGATCGTTTAAAATCTGCTTTCTTAGCAACCATGTCGCACGAATTACGAACACCGCTTAATGCTGTTATTGGTTTTTCCGAATTAATACGAGAAAAGCTTACAATGGATAAAATCCTGAATTTTGCAGGTATAATAAATCGTAGCGGACGTCATTTACTTGATATAGTTGAAGATATTTTTGATGTTACATTACTTGGAGTTGGTCAGGTTAACCTGACAAAACACATGCACTCACTTGAATCTGTAATGGAGTCTGTTAAAGAAATGGTTCAGGCAGAGCAAATAAAAACTAATAGTAAAATAAAAATTATTTATAAACCAACAGAAGATGAAAATGAAATTTCTATATATACTGATAGATCAAAGCTTAAACAAATTCTCCTAAATCTTTTAAAAAATGCATTAAAATTTACACACGAAGGTTTTATTGAATATGGCTATGAAAAGATTGAAGAAAACGGTACTCCATTCCTTAGATTCTATGTTAAAGATACCGGAATTGGCATAGCGAAAGATAAGCAGGAAGTTATTTTTGATATTTTCCGGCAGGCTGACGAAACACTTACCAGATATTACGGCGGTACAGGAATAGGTTTGTTTGTAGTAAAAAGATTTACTGATATTCTTGACGGAAGAGTTAACCTGGAATCAGAAGAGGGGAAAGGGTCAATATTTTATGTTACAATACCTTATACAGGATCAGAAGAAATAAATGAAGATGAAAAGCAGGAAGCTAAAATTGAAAACACATATATTTTTTCGGGTAAAACAATTCTTATAGTAGAAGATGATGAAGTCAGTACCAAACTTTTAATAGAAATACTAAAAGATATAAAAATAAATAATTTAACTGCTAAAAACGGGAGCGAAGCTGTTAAGGCTTGTTCAGAAAATCCTGATATCGATCTTGTTTTAATGGATATTAAAATGCCAGATATGAGTGGTTACGAGGCGACAAAACTTATAAAGAAAAAGCGACCGGAATTAGTTGTAGTGGCACAAACAGCACATGCTGTACAGGGTGACAGGGAAGTATCGATGAAAGCCGGATGCGATGATTACCTTTCCAAACCAATTGTGTATAATGAATTAATAAGTGTTATTCATAAATTCCTGAAAGAGTAAAAGACCAATTATTTATTAACATTTGAGTGCCAGGTTTGAAATTAATGACAACGGGAACTATTCGTTATTTTATCAGTTGCATCTTTTTTATCTGAAAACCGTCATCAGTTTTTAAACTATAAAAATAGATTCCGCTATTTAAGTCGTTTCCATTAAATTCTACAGAATAGCTACCTGGTATATTATACTTATTGATTAAAGCAGCAATTTTTTTTCCGGTAAGATCAAATACTTCTATTTCAACATTTGATTCTTTATATAGTTCGTATTTTATTTGCGTTACTGATCGGAAAGGGTTAGGGAAATTTTGATAAATGGTGGATTTTTGTGATTCTTTTAACTCATGTATAGCAGTAGAAGTTGTATCAACCATTGTTATATCAGCCATTGTTGTATCTGTGTAAGATGTAATATCCCATAGAACTGTATCATTAAGAACAATATTACCTGCTACAGTTTGAAAATATGATGCATCACTTACTTCTAAACCTGCATAATATGGTATTTCAACGGTACTTTGAATAAAAATTGTGGAATAAATAACACAAGCCATAAGATATGATCCTTTTAATGAAGGATGATTCCAGTCACTCAAATGTAAATAATGTAGCGGGTAGTTTTTCTCATCCAGAACCTGATACCATGACCATCCAACCGGCGCAATTGTAAATCCAATATAATTGGCATATTGTAAGGTATTATTGTAAATTTCAATTTGCATGTCTTCGTAAGTATCAGTCCATCCTTCAACCCAGGTCATCCCATCCTCAAAGGCCCATGGCAAACAATATATTATTTTAGTTGATTCACAATTCTCCCGGATTTTATTTTTTAAAGTGACTAACGCTGGGTAAACAGGATGACGAGTATCGTAATCAGGATACGCTATTAAAACTCCAACTCCTTGCAAAATAACAAAATCCCAATTTCGCTCATTGATTTTTTCTTCAGTTATACTACTGCCTGCATGATCATCAAGAAATAGTCCAAGGCGGATATACTGATCGATATACACATCCTTATCTGAGTTTTCTGCCAGATTTTTAACTATACCCGGTAAGTTGTTGAAATTGAAATAACTGCTTCCAATAAATAAGATTTCAAGTGGACCTGTTTCGCTATTAGCAACTGTAGTGAAATTACCGGTATTTAATATCAAAGCAGATACTAATATTATTACTTTTTTGTATGATTTGATTATTAAACCAGAATTTATCTTTGATATTATTTTCATATACAAACATTAGTGATAAAAGTTGTTATTAAAAAATCAAATCAACCAACCTGGTTATATTGTAAACGAACGATTATATCTAATAAATAATTAAAAAGAGTATTCTAATAGAAATATTAAGCTTATGTGTGAATCAATGATATTTATTTAGTATAACCCACACAATGAATGGCATCGGAATTATCTCATTTCCTGAGTAGCCGGCATTTAGCAGATTTTCTTTTGTTACAAAACCATGTTTTTCGGTTTCAAAACCGGAAATTTGATAGCCTTTGGTTTTTAGAAATTCATTTAATGGTTGGTAAACATTATTGTCCAACATTACTCTTTTGATGATTTCATAATTGAGTTTCTTCCCATTTTGCCGTAAATGATTTTGCCAGTCTTCTGAATCTAAAAATGCCCGAATATGATTTTTTAAAATATCCGAATAGAGCAGGGGATAACCAATATTAAAAGATTGAAGATCAAATTTGATACTGTCTTTTGCAATACTCCAGAGTCCATCAATTGTGCTTATTTCTTTGATTAATTTTTTTTCTTGTGCCGGATTATTAAAATCTGTTACGGAATATTTAACTGTTTTATAAATTGTTGAATCTTTGTGCTTCCAAAAGGAAAGGATTTGGTAAACGCTGTCTCCTTTAATTTTTAATGAATAATCCACAACAGACTTTTCGATACTAACCTGTGCATTCAGAAAATTAAAAAGCAAAATCAAACAGATTGTTATAAGAATATTTCTATACATAAGCTTTACTTTTTTGATAAATATTTTTTATTAAAAATCCATAAACCAAGTAAAAATAAAAACCAGCCAATTCTAAAATGTTTTCCCTGAAAGCCTGAGTTTAAATCTTCCAGAATACTGGTAAATTCAAAAAAGATAAGCACAATAGTTATCCCCGAAAACATTAAGGCTGGTTTGAAAATTTCGGGTGATTTTATTTTATTGGTATTTAATACTGAAAATGTTACAAAAGCAATATATCCCAATATTGTTGATGTTAAATAAAGTTCGGGAGATGAATTTCCAGCATAATCAGCTAAAGGTAAAATACGGAACCAGATGTCATGAAACTCAAATCCATTATTCAGATTGAATTTTAGTAAAATAAGCTGAGAAAATATAAGTCCTGTAAATAATAGTATTGCAGAAAGTTTCTTCATGTAACAATTATTGAATAGTCGAAAATACTAAAAATAATTGAAATGTATTTTATACAAATTTTTCTCGTCATCGTAAGTTAAAGATGTGTATTTAAGATTCATAACAACATAGAGTTTAAATGAATATTTCAAAAAGAAAGAACAAATGATGTTTTCCCCTCAGATAATGATTGAACAGAAATGCTGCCACCATGTAAACGCATAATTTGTTGAGCCAGGCTTAGACCAATACCTGAGCCTTGTTCTTTTGTAGTAAAAAATGGAACAAATATTTGATCTCTTATTTCCTCAGAAATACCAATTCCGTTATCAGTAATTTCAAGAATTATTTTATCATCTTCGTTTTTAAATGCCTTTAATGTGATTTTACCTGATTTTGAATTAATAGCATCAATTGAATTTTTAAGCAGATTTATAAATATTTGTTCAATATATTTTTTATCAGCATTTAATTCTAAATCAATTGGTTTTACTTCTATAGAAAGCTTTATGTTTTTTTCTGAGAGATTTTTTTTCATTAGTAACTCTAAATTATAGAATAACTCAGCTACTTTAAATCGCTCAAAATTCATTTTTTTTAATGATGAAATATTTCTATAGTTGTTTACAAATTCCATTAAGCCTTCACCTCGTTGCGAAATAATATGTAAACCTTCATGTGTTGTTTCAATTATCTTATCAGAAATCTCTTTCTTTGATATAGTATCGTTCGATTTATTTATATAGAGTTTCTCAATTGAGTTTGCCAATGATGTAATAGGAGAAACCGTGTTGTTTATTTCGTGTGTTAAAACTCTAATTAACTTATGCCATGAGTCAACTTCCTTTTCTTCTAATTCTGACTGGATATTTTGAAATGAAACTAATTTGAACATATTTTGTTTTTGCTTAAACTCAGAGATTCTAATAGATAATGGAATTGCTTTCGACTTCCCTTTTATCATAATTAGCTTTTCTGAACCAGCAACACCATTTAAGATTGTGTGATAGAAGTTTGGATGTAATTTTTCTAATGCTTTTAAATTCGAAATCAAATTTATATTTAATAGCTCAGTTGCATATTTATTTATTAAATCAATATTACCTGTTTCTGTAATTGTTATAATACCAGTTTGGGCACTTTCAATTACAGTTTCTAAATATGATTTCTGAATTTCTTTAAGTTCTGTTATATCAAATAATTGATTCTGTACTTGAAATATGTCATCTCGAACTTTTTCTGAGATATATGAAAAAGATTTATCATTAAATGCAAATGAAGCATCGGAAGTTTTTAATAAGGAAAAGAAAGAGGATATTTCTCTATTAAATCGATTAATATACTTGATTAAAAGTAAAATTTGAATAATAATGAATGAGCTTAGAGCTATCAGAGTAAATAATTTTTCATCTTTAAGAATAAAAGGAATTGTACCAATAATAGTACATGTAATAAGTAAAACTCTTGTGATTATGTTGATATAGAATTTTTTACTAAGCATATTTAAAGTTCGTATTTGTTTATTTTGTTATGTAATGTCTGACGCGTTAAACCTAATTCTTTTGCAGCTTCAACAATTACTCCTTTATTATTTGATAAGGCTCTTTTAATTGCAGCTTTTTCAATTTCTTCAAATCTTAAAGGCCATTCAGATTTCTTATCAACTTGTTTAAGCATGAAATCATTAGCTTGAATTATACTTCCTGAACCAAGAATTACAGCTTTTTCAATGGTGTGTTTTAGTTCTCGAATATTCCCAGGCCATGTGTAATTCATTAAAGTTTTTATTGATTCTGCGCTAAATTCTAATTGAGGTTTTTCATATTTTGCAGTAAATGTTTTAAGGTAGTATTCTGCAATCTGAATAATATCTTCTTGCCTTTCTCTTAATGGTGGTAACTCAATTTGTACAGTATTAATTCTGTAAAAAAGATCATCTCTGAATAATTCTTGCTGAATTAGTTCCTCCAGGTTTTTATTTGTGGCAGAAATTAAACGGATATCAATTGGAACAGGAATATTACCACCTAAAGGAATTATTTCTTTCTTTTGTAAAACTGTTAATAATTTGGATTGCAGTGAAACGGGGATATTACCAATTTCATCTAAAAATAAAGAGCCTCCGTTGGCAATTTCAAATCTTCCTGTTCTATCTTCCTTGGCATCCGTAAAAGATCCTTTTTTATGACCAAACAATTCACTTTCAAATAAAGTCTCGGAGATTGTACCTAGATCAACATTAATCATAGGTTTTGCAAAACGTTTGGACTTTTGATGGATTTCTCTGGCTATTAGCTCTTTTCCTGTCCCGTTTTCTCCAAGAATAATTACATTTGCTTCGGTAGCTGCAACTTTGTTAATTAATTCAAATATTTTATTCATTGCAGGAGATGAACCAATTATTCTTTCTTTTGATTTATTTAATTCGGCACTAAGAGTGTCTTTTTCTTTATCTAGCATTTGAATTTTTATTTGCGATTGTCGGATTTTTAAGGCTGCTTTTAAAGTATAAATTAACTTTTCATTGTTCCATGGTTTAATAACAAAATCGGTAGCTCCTTCTTTAATTGCGCGCACTGCTAAATCAACATCTCCGTATGCAGTAATTAATACTACTATTGCATTTTTGTCGGTTTTTAAAAGCTCATTTAACCAAAATATTCCTTCGTTACCCGTGTTTAAACCTGCTGCAAAATTCATATCCAATAAAACAACATCGTAATTTTCTTTTTGGTAATCGGATAAAATTGAATTTGGATTTGAGATTGTTTTAACTGTCACAAATTCAGTTTCTAGCAGAATTTTAAGAGATCGAAGAATACTTTTGTCGTCATCTACAATTAATAGTTTTCCTTTATTTTGCATCAATCTTATTTATATCTTTATTGATTATGTAAAAATAATTAACCGAAATGTAAAAATATTTTACACGAAAAAAAAATATATGATCTTATTTATTGGTTAATATTCAGTAGTTCAGGGTTTAATGCTTTATGGCATTTAATTGGCATATACAATGAAAATTTAAACCTAAAAAACAAAAAAGATGTTACGAAATTTTTTCAAAGTATCGATCCGAAATCTAATTCGAAATAAAACTTACTCCATTATTAATATTCTGGGATTATCAATTGGAATGGCTTGTAGTATCTTAATATTCCTATTTATTTTCGATGAGTTAAGTTATGATAAATACCATGAAAATTCTGATGATATTTATAGAGTTGGGCAAGAAGTCTATTTGGAGGACGAATTTAGGAGTAGTTATGCAGTGGGATTTCCAGCCGGAAGAACTTTTGCTGATGAAATTCCGGAGATAATTAATTTTGCACGTGTTTTAAAAATAGAGATAGTTTCGAGTGAAGCAGTTGTAAAACTTGACAATAAAGAGTTTATTGAAAAAGATATGTTCTTTGTTGATAATTCTTTCCTTGATATTTTTGATGTTAAATTTATTGATGGTGATGCTGCTACTTCATTAAATGAGCCTTACCAGCTTCTGATTACAGAATCATTGTCTAAAAAATATTTTGGAGAAGAGAGCCCTCTTGGGAAAGTAATAAATATAAGAAGTGAAGAGTATATTGTATCAGGACTTATTGAAGACTGCCCGGCTAATTCGCATTTTCATTATTCTGTATTAATTTCAATGCTTAGTAACAGTAATTTTACAGATAACAGTACCTGGGTTATAAATGGTTTTTATTTTACATATCTTTTGCTGGAAAAAGGCGCAGATGTTGAACGTGTTGCAGAAAAAGTTCATGATATTGCTATAAAACATGATGAAAAAGAGCTTAAAACGCTTTTTGACATGAATATTGAAGATATGGCGCGTTCTAAATATATTTTACAGCCATTAACGGATATTCATTTACACTCTCATTCTGACGTAGAAATTGAAGATAATTCAAATATTTCATATATCTATATTTTTTCGCTTATCGCGTTTTTTATTTTAGTTGTTGCATGCATCAATTTTATGAATTTATCAACAGCAAGAGCGGCTAAAAGGGCTAAAGAAGTTGGTATAAGGAAAGTTATAGGTGCAATGAAAGGGGGGCTGTTTTGGCAGTTTATGTTCGAATCAATTATATTAAGCGCTATTTCCTTAATAGTTGCAATGCTAATTGTAGAATCTGTATTACCCTTTTTCAATAGTTTTATTGAAAAAGAACTAACAGTAGGATATTCTCAAAATATATTGCTTATTCCACTATTGCTATTGCTGGCTATTGTAGTAGGTTTGTTTTCAGGATTTTATTCTGCTGGCTATTTATCCTCAATTAAAATATTAAGTGTTATAAAGAGTTCTGTTTTTTCAGGTAAAAGCCATTCTTGGTTTCGAAATATTTTAGTAATATTTCAATTTTCAGTATCAATCTTTTTGTTTATATGTACCTTCATAATATACAGCCAGCTTTTATACATAAAAAACAAAGATACAGGATTGGAAAAAGAAAATGTGCTGGTAATTAATTCTGCTTCTAAATTGGGAGATTCGTACAAATCCTTTAAAGAAGAACTTGAAAAACATCCCCGGATTAGCGGTGTTACATATTCAAGTGCTTTGCCAGGAGGTTTTTTTAATGGCTTTCCTGCTGCTATTCCTGGAGAAAACTCTAACAAAGACTATTTTCCAAAAAGTTTGAGTACTGATTATGATTTTGCAGAAACATACAATTTAAAAATGAAAGAAGGCAGGTTTTTTTCAGATGAATTTGCGGCTGATTCTTTTTCTATTGTTATAAATGAATCTGCTGTAAAAGAATTTGGGCTTAAGAAACCTGTTGTTGGTAAGCAAATAATATCCAGATACAATGATAATTACATAATAAACAGGACAATTGTGGGAGTTGTTAAAAATTTTAATTTCAGGTCATTGCATCAGGAAATAGGGTCGCTTGTGATAACTCCAAATCGTGGAGATATGGATTATCTGTCTGTTAAATTTAAAACAGAATTAAATAATGAAGCAATGGAGTTGGTTAAAACAAAATGGAATAAATTTGTTATGGATGCTCCTTTTGATTATTCTGTGCTGGAAGATGTTTTTATAAATATGCATAAAGAAGAATTTAAAACAGGGGAGATCTTTGCACTTTTTTCAATTCTGGCAATTTTTATTGCATGCCTGGGTGTGTATGGCCTTGTTTCATTTATGGCAGAGCAAAAAACCAAAGAAATAGGAATTCGAAAAGTCTTGGGTTCGTCAACCTCCCAAGTTGTTAGACTATTATTAGTAACGTTTACAAAATGGGTTTTAATGGCAAATGTAATTGCATGGCCGGTTGCTTACTTTTTTATGAATAAATGGTTGCAGAATTTTGCATATCGTGTAAATATTCAATGGTGGATATTTATAGCTTCAGGAATTCTTGGATTGTTAATAGCCGTATTAACAGTCAGTTTTCAGGCAATAAAAGCGGCAAGAACAAATCCTGTTAATAGTTTAAGATATGAGTAGTTTATCTTAAAATGTAAGTGTAAAGGCGGTCTCAATATTTGGTACGGATTGAACAGAAATATTACCACCATGTAAACGCATAATTTGACGAGCAAGGCTTAATCCAATTCCTGAGCCTTGCTCTTTTGTTGTGAAAAACGGAAGAAAAATTTCATCAAGTATTTCTGATTGAATACCTTGGCCGTTATCAATAACTTTTATTGATATTTTACCAACGCCATCTTTGGAAGCAGCAATAGTAATGTTACTACAGTTAGCCTCAAGTGAGTTTTTAATTAAATTTATAATAATTTGTTCTATCTGACTTTTGTCAGCCACAATATAATCAACACTATAATCAATCAGTGATTCGAATTTAACATTCCTTTTCTCAAGCTCTTTTTCCCAAATCAACTCTATATCAGAGAACAAGGGCTTAATATCTATCTTTTTTAAACTTGGTTTAGGAAGCTTCGAAATTGATCTGAATGAATCTACAAATTGTTGTAATCCAACATTTCTTTCTTTAATAATTTTCAATCCAGATGCAATATCATGAATTCTTTCGTTGCTTAGTTCTTTAATGTCGAGTGTTTTATCACTGTCGGGTTGAGAAATTATTTCATTTAGAGTGTCAATTGTTGAAGATATAGGTCCGATAGAATTCATTATTTCATGGCGAAGTATCCTGATTAACTTTTGCCATGATTCAAGTTCTTTTTCGTCTAATTCATTTTTAATATCGTGAATAGAAACAATTGTAAGATTTTCATCTTTAGTTTTGAAAACAGCTGATTTTATTAATAAACTCAGTAAGCGATCGCTATTTTTTTCTTTTAAACTTATTTTAATTAGTTTTTGTTCAGATGGTTGTAGGTTTATTAAAATTTCCGAGAAATTAGGATGTAGAAAGTTTAATTCCTTAATATTTACAAGATCCTTAACTTCAAGTAATTCATTCAAAGCTTTGTTTGCTAATCTTATTGATCCTTTTTCATTAAAACTCAGTAAACCAACATTGGACAGTTCTGTTATTGTTTTATAGTATTGATCTTGTTTAGCATTTTTTTCTTTTAAACTTAGTATTTGCTTATTTACAACTTGTAATCTTCTGCTTAACCGTAAATAATTAATATTCTGAAATTCGTTGGTCAATAAAATCGTTGAATCATCATATTTAAGTGAATCAAAAAATGCAATTAAATCACGATTCATATAATTTAGTCGCCTGATTATTAAAACAATTTGAATCAATAACAATGCAATAATATTGATATTAATTATGATATCATGATATCTGTTATTTGCAATTGGAAGGACAAAGCAAGTAGCTGAAATTAAAACTATCCTAACAATAATATTTATATACAGATTTTTAAATATCATATTTCTCAATTTTTCTGTATAGAGTTTGTCTGCCTACTTTAAGTTCTTTAGCAGTGTCGCTAATATTCCAATTATTTCTTTGTAAAGCGTTCTTAATGATTATTTTTTCTCCATCTTCCAGAGAGATTGCTTTATAAAATTCTTCTGATTTGCTATTCTGTTTTTCAAAAAAGAAATCCTCTGATGTTAAAGTCATTTCATTACATAAAATCACGGCTTTTTCTATTGTGTGTTTTAATTCTCGAATATTCCCGGGCCAGGTATATTCCAAAATCTTTTCTGTTGCTTTATTATTAATTTTTAAACCTTGCTTATTATAATGTTTTGAATAAATATCTAAAAAATGATTTACTAAAATTAGAATATCTTCTTTTCTTTCTCTAAGTGGTGGCACAGTAACTTGAATAGTATTTATCCTATAAAGCAAATCTTCTCTGAATAGATTTTCCGAGATTAATTGATTAACATTTTTGTTCGTAGCCGTTATTAGACGAATATTTAATGGAATTATTTTATTTGATCCTACTTTTGATATTTGTCTGTTTTGCAATGCTGTAAGTAGTTTTGATTGCATGGTAAATGATAGATTTCCTATTTCATCTAGAAAAAGCGTTCCTCCATTGGCGGCTTCAAATTTTCCAATACGGTCTTCTTTTGCATCGGTGAATGCACCTTTTACATGACCAAAAAGTTCACTTTCAAATAGATTTTCACTTAAAGAAGCCATATCCACATTCATAAAAACTTCGTTCTTCCTATTCGATAGTTGATGAATTTTTCTTGCTATTAACTCTTTACCTGTTCCGTTTTCTCCTAATACAATTACGTTTGCATCTGTCTGTGCAACTTTCTCTACAGCTGTAATAACTTTATTCATTGCAGGTGAAGAGCCAGTTATGAATTCAAAGTTTTGATTTGTATTTTGATTTAATGCTTTTTGTTTATGTTCTAAGTTTTTAATTTTAATTTTTGATTTTCTCATTTCGAATGCAGCTTGCATTGTTGCAAGGAGCTTCTGATTATTCCATGGTTTTTCAATAAAATTATAGGCTCCAGCCTTTATAGCTTTAACAGCAAGCTCTGAATCACCATATGCTGTTATTAATATGATAATAGTTTCCGGAGCTATCTTAGTTATTTCATTTAGCCAATATAAACCTTCATTACCGGAATTAACTCCGGCCGAGAAATTCATATCCAACAATATAATATCAAATTCTTGTCGGGAAATTAATGAAGTAATTTGGTTTGGATTGCTTAAGGTTGTTATCTCTTTAAATTTATATTTTAAAAAAAGTTGAAGAGAATCTAAAACACTTTGGTTATCATCTATAATTAATACTCTTCCTTCTTTGTTCATCTTTTTTTAACTTAACACTCAAATTTAGTAAGTATAATATGGTATTCAAAATGCGTTGTATGATTATGGAACACTTGTTGTGTGATTTTGGAGCAAATTATATAGCAGAAGTAAGAGGTGTAGCTTCTAATATGTACAAAATCAGATGAGTAGGTGTTTTGGCATGTTTATGGAATAGT
>JAHOYT010000065.1 GCA_019038645.1 Bacteroidales bacterium | reverse complement strand
AAAATATATTTATAAATTGTCTTTATAAAATTAAAAATATTTACTCATTAATCTGATGTAAGTAAAAATAAATCATAAAAAAACCCGAAACAGAACTTTCGGGTTAATCATTAAAATTATTTTTTAAAACTCAAATATTTTTCATTTCGCTTACAATTTTCTGTAAACTGTCTTTAGCGTTTCCAAAAAGCATTCTTGTTTTCTCATGATAAAACAAATTATTTTCAATTGCCGCATAACCTTTACCCGTACCTCGTTTCATAACAATAACATTCTTTGCTTTTAGTGTTTTAATAATTGGCATTCCATAAATCGGGCTCGAAGGATCATCTTCTGCTGCCGGATTAACCACATCATTGGCTCCTATTACAACAACTACGTCAACATTTTGCATATCTGCATTTGCTTCATCACCTTCCAGTAATCCGGTTGCAGTAAACAACAAAGTTGAAATCCGTCCGATGATGTACATTGCATTATCATATGATCACAGAACCATTGACGGTATAGATTCAGTGGGTTTTCTGGTTAAAGTAAAAGAACTACTTGAATCACCTTACAAAATGCTTTTGGGAGAGAAAAGTGCTGATGAAGTTTTGTTAGATTTGTAAATTAGTATTGAAATCAGATTGACTTCCATTTTCTTTTATTTCAAAGAAGCACTAAATCTTTTCTCTTTTTAAAACCTTTTTCATAATTTTAGCTACAATAAAATATACTATACGCAGTAGTTATGTTAAAAAAGTTAGTAATTCTTAGTTTGTTTATCTGCTTCTTCTCACAGATTTCTTTTTCTCAAATTCCGGGATTAACCTTTACACAAAAAAAAGAGCAACCTGACTTATACTTAAAAAGTAAAACCATTTGGGTTACCGCAACACCTTTCTTTTTTGTTCAGCGTAAGTTTTCACCAGACCAGGGCTCTACTTACATTAAAGCCGGAATGTTCGGGGGCAATATTAAGCCCTATGTTCAGGACGATTCGCTTGCAATGCGCAATTTGAACAATTATAAATTAACACGCATATTCGGGATGGCCCAAATGTGGGTAATTGCACCATTATTAACTTATAAACATATTGTTACTGAGCCTGGTGTTGTTTCCACAGGCGATGAAACCATAGACGAAAATGTAGTTCTTGAAGAAGAAACAGGATATCTGACTGCTGCCATTATTGTTTTTTGTACAGGAACTTTAACATATCATATATTTTCTAAAGGTTATCTTTTTGATACCCTCGAACGTTATAATTATGTACTGGGAAATAAACTGGATTTTGAAGATGTTTCGTTTAACCTTAATGTTAAAGTAGATCAGATATCACAAACACCTCAATTATCTCTTGTCTGGACATTTTAATTCAATTACCAAAATTCAAATACAAATTATCAAATAAAATATCCTACATCTGCAGAAGTTAAAATTTTGAAATTAACTAACAAAACCACCATATTTGTACTTTATTATTAAGAAAACCATAAACCTGATAACTTTTACTAATAAGCCATTTAATGAGCTGGATATTTTTTGCTGTTCTAACCGCTGTTTTCAGATCACTAACGGATGTAGCCGGTAAATTTGGATTAAAAAAAATTGATGAATATATTGTAGCCTGGGCTTTGAATTTTTTTGCACTTCCCTTATTGATTCCTGTCTTGTTTTTTATTGAAATACCTGATATAACTCCTGGGTTTTGGTTAGCAATTCTGGTAAGTGGAACACTAAATATCGCGACAGCAATATTATATTTAAAAGCAATAAAGTTAGCTGATTTATCCCTGATAACACCACTTTCAACTTTTACACCTTTATTCCTGTTAATCACTTCTCCTGTTATTGTTGGAGAGTTCCCCGGGATTTTTGGATTGATTGGAATATTTCTAATCGTTTTTGGATCGTACATATTAAACATAAAAGAAAAAAAGAATGGTTTATTAGCACCATTTAAAGCATTAATTGGTAATAAAGGAGCTCAATTAATGCTATTAGTAGCTTTTATATGGAGCATCACTTCTAATTTCGATAAAATAGGTTTACAAAATTCATCTCCTGTATTTTACGGAATTGCTGTAAATATTTTTATTACAATTGGCATAACCCCATTGGTATTCTTTAAATCAAAAAAGAATATCAAACAAATACCTAAGAATTTAAAATCACTAATTCCTGTCGGAATATTTCATGGTTTAATGATCATTTTTCATATGATCGCTCTTAGTATGACATTAGTGGCATATTTAATATCCATAAAGCGGACAAGTGCAATTATTAGTGTTTTGTTCGGTGTAGTAATATTTAAAGAAAAAGGACTGAAAGAAAGAATTCTGGGAGCAATCATTATGATAATTGGAGTATTATGTATAACGCTCTTTTAATTAAACAAGAAAAATACTCGTTTTAGAAATAAACTACACCAACTAAGGTGTTGGCTCGATATGTTTAAACTAAGAAGTCGTCTCAAAAAACTGAGACGACTCTTTCTTATTAACAAAACTACAATAGTGAAAATCAAAAAAATAATTTATTCTATTCTGATATATAATCTACCACTTCTTCCTGCTGATTAAAATTTCCAATACCATCCCATATATCGTGTAAATTTTCAACATCATCTTTTCCATTTTCGAAACTTTCTTTGTTATAATCACTCATTTCAAAATATTCCTTTTCTCCTGTATCAATTATCATTACTTCCTGACCTTTCAAATCAACAAATAACTTGATAGCGGACACCTTACTTGCGCTCATTATTTTATCAAGAAAATTTCTGGAAACTTCAATGGTTAATATACCATAATTAATTGCTTTAGCACTAAATATTTTAGTAAATACATCAGAAATAACTACTCCAAAGCCCATCTCATGAATTGATTTAACAAGCTGATCGTAATTTGAAACTTTATCACAATCAACATCTACAACAAGAATATTTTCTTTATTGCCGTGAGCTGCTTTTACAATATTAATGTCCAGGGTTTCCTGATCACTTTTTTTTACATCTTTTGCTATTGCTAATACTCCGGAGGTTAAAGTTGATACTTTTGAGACACTCATAATAATAAGATTTGAATTTTCAATTTTTTCTTTACATTTGTTAATTACGTCCATAACAACTAACCAAAAATATTTTTTGTACGCTTTGTTCAAAAACAAAATATTTCATTATATACGATGTCTATATACAAAACCATTAAAAAGATTAAAGAAGTAATTATTTGAATTTTAGAACTTAACATTTTATTTTACTAAAAAAGAATTACAATGCCCAACAATAATACTGACTCTTTATTTCAATTAATAAAATCGCTCACAAAAGCCGAAAAAAGGTACTTTAAAATACATGTTAATAAGCAAATAGCTGGCGAGGATACAAAATATTTAAAACTTTTTGATTTAATCGATAAACAAAAAGATTATGACGAATCAAAAATCCTGGAAAAGGAAAAAACAATAAAAAGTCAGCAACTATCAAATTTGAAAGCTCATTTATATAAACAAATCCTACAAAACCTGCGAAATTTAAATTCCGATGAAGATATGGATTTACGTATTCGCGAATTAATTGATCATTCAACTATTTTATACAACAAATGTCTTTACGACCAGTGTGTACGGATGCTTGAAAAAGCAAAGCAAATGGCTGAAAAATATGATAAAAATATTCTTTTGCTGGAAATTACTGAATTTGAAAAACGCCTTGTTACAAAATTCATCAGAACAAATATTGAAGATAAAGTTAGTTTGTTGATTAAAGCATCGGACGAAATTAATGATCAAATAAAAAACATAAGCACGTTTTCAAATCTGACCATTAAGCTTTACTCCTTTTATCTTAAAATTGGATTTTTACGTAATCATAAAGATTTTGAGCTGGTTAACAGCTTTCTTTACTCTACATTGCCGGTTTTCCAGGAAGACAAACTTTCTTTTGACGAAAAAATGTATTTATACAATTCATTTGTTGGATATTATTTCTTTATTCAGGATTTTGAACGTGGTTATGAATATGCAAAAAAATGGGTTAACCTTTTTACTGATAACAGTAATTTCCGTGTTCCGAAAATTGAAATGTATATAAAAGCCTTGAATAATCTTTTAGTTTCACAATCAAAATTGCATAAATACGAAGAATTTAAATCAACCATACAAAAACTGGATTCCGTAGAAAGTCTGGCAGATCTGAAATTAACAGAAAATATCAGATTGCAGCTTTTTAAATATTCAGCTACACACAGAATAAATCGATATTTTATGCTCGGGGAATTTACCGAAGGATCTGAAATAATACCGGAAATAGCAGAAAGTCTCGAGAACTTTGAGCGTTTACTCGACACACACTATATTATTATATTTTACTACAAATTTGCGTGTATGTATTTTGGTAATTGTGAATATCAAAAAGCTGTATTCTGGTTAAATAAAATAATCAACATGAAGGATGTAGATCTGAGATCGGACATACACAGTTTTGCCAGAATACTAAACTTAATAAGTCATTATGAATTAGGTAATCTGGATTTAGTTGACTACTACATTCGTTCAACTTACCGGTTTCTTATAAAGAAAAACGATTTGCATTTATTCCAGAAAATCATAATGAAATTTGTACGAAAACTAAGTTCTATTACAAAAGATCAATTAATTGATGCATTCGTAGAACTTAGAGAACAGCTATTACCATTAAATGAAAAATTCTATGATCGCAGACCATTTATTTATTTTGATATTATTTCGTGGCTGGAAAGTAAAATAGAGACAAGAGATATTCAGGAAATTATACATGAAAAAGCGATTAAGAAAATAAACAATAATATTTAAACTATTATTTTTTTAACTTGTCAAAGTAAGAGGATTAAATTTCTGTTACTCAAAAATTATTATATTATTATGAAAAAACTAGCTGGCTTTATATTAATTACATTTTTAAGCATAAATATGATGTGTGCACAAGATCGAATTACAGGTAAAGCATTTGCATCCCGTTCCGAAGTAATTGCTAAACACGGAATGGCAGCTACAAGTCAACCATTAGCTACGCAAGTTGCATTAGATATTTTAAAAAAAGGTGGTAATGCTATAGATGCTGCTATTGCAGCGAATGCAACTCTTGGCTTAATGGAGCCAACCGGAAATGGAATGGGAGGCGATTTGTTTGCTATTATCTGGGATGCAAAAACTCAGAAATTATATGGTTTAAATGCAAGCGGACGTTCTCCAAAATCTCTTACACTTGACTTTTTTAAAGAAAACGGATATGAAAAAATTCCGTCACATGGTCCTCTTCCTGTTTCTGTTCCTGGTTGCGTTGATGGCTGGTTTGAAATGCACAAAAAATTTGGGTCATTGAAAATGACTGAGATTCTTAATCCCGCAATTAATTATGCCCGCGAAGGATTTCCTGTTAGTGAATTAATTGCATATTACTGGGATCTCAGCGTTCCACGACTGGAAGAATTTCCAAATTTTACTGAAACCTTCACAATAAATGGGAAAGCTCCGGCTAAAGGCGAAATTTTTAAAAACCCGTATCTGGCCAATTCACTGGAAAAAATTGCCAAAGGAGGACGTGATGTTTTTTATAAAGGAGAAATTGCAAAAGAAATTGACCGTTATATGAAAGAAATGGGAGGTTTCTTATCTTATGAAGATTTAGCAAACCACAAATCAGAATGGATTGAACCTGTTTCTTCTAATTATCGGGGATATGATGTGTGGGAATTACCACCGAACGGTCAGGGAACTGCAGCACTTCAAATTTTAAATATCCTGGAAGGTTATGATATAGCTTCAATGGGATTCGGAAGTACTGAATATATTCACACATTTACTGAAGCTAAGAAATTGGCTTTCGAAGATAGAGCAAAATATTATTCCGATATGGATTTTAATAATATTCCGGTAGAAGAACTAATTTCGAAAGAATATTCAAATGAAAGAAGAAAGCTTATAAACCCGGATCGAGCAGCAAGAGAATATTCAGCCGGTGAACTTGAACAGGGAAATACAATATATTTGACCGTAGCTGATCAGTATGGCAATATGGTTTCGTTAATACAAAGTAATTACCGCGGAATGGGTTCAGGAATGACACCAAAAGGGTTAGGATTTATTTTACAGGATCGTGGTGAGCTTTTTAGCTTAGACGAGAATCATATGAATTGTTATGCTCCCGGCAAAAGACCTTTCCATACAATAATACCTGCTTTTGTTACAAAAGATGAAAAACCATTTATGAGTTTTGGCGTAATGGGCGGGTCAATGCAACCACAAGGACATGCGCAAATTGTAATAAATATGGTAGACTTTGGAATGAATCTGCAGGAAGCCGGCGATGCTATTAGAATAAGGCATGGCGGAAGTTCGCAACCTACCGGTGAAATTATGACTGATGGAGGAACTTTGTATCTTGAATCCGGAATTGAATATGAAGTTATTCGTGAGTTAATGAAAAAAGGTCATAAAATTATGTTTGATCTTGGTGGTTATGGCGGATATCAGGCTATAATGTATGATGCTGAAAATGGAGTTTATTATGGAGCATCAGAATCAAGGAAAGACGGACAAGCATCCGGATATTAATGAAAAATGAATAATTAATAATTCAAAATTGTAATTTATATTTACTGAATTCTGATTCCTATATACTGGTTTCAGAATTCTTTACTTTTTACTTATAATCAAATATAAAACCATGATTAACGGCACAGATTTACTTGAATTAATTAACTATCGTCAAAGTGATAGAGCATATCTAAATACTCCAATTGAAAAAGAAAAACTTGAAAGAGTACTGGAAGCTGGGCGTTTGGCTCCTTCTGCTTGCAATGCTCAACCATGGAAATTTATTGTTGTTGATAAACAGGAATTGAAAAATAAAATTGCTGATTGTACTTCAAGTAAAGTTTTGGGTATGAACCATTTTACGAAACAGGCTCCGGTTCACCTGGTAATTGTTGAAGAAAGAGCAAATTTCACATCAAATGCCGGGAGTGTTATAAAAAACAAGCAATTCCCTTTAATTGATATTGGAATTGCCGCTGAACATATTTGTCTACAGGCTGCAGCCGAAGAGCTGGGAACCTGCATGATCGGGTGGTTTGATGAACCTAAAGTAAAAAAGCTTTTAAATATACCTAAATCAAAAAGAGTTCCTTTAATTATTACAATGGGTTACCCTGCCAAAGAAACACGCGAAAAACACAGAAAAAGCACAGATAAAATTATCAGTTATAATAGTTACTAAATTTGATATCTGTCTTTCTACCCGTCGTCAGACAGACCCAACACTAAACTATATTCACTTCTATATCCAATTCAATATCAAATAAAACGATTATTGACTGCTGAATATTACGAGCCAAATGCAAAATCTCACTACCAGTTGCATTTCCATAATTTACTAATACAAGTGATTGTTTTTCATGTACACCGACATTACCAATTCTTTTTCCTTTCCATCCTGCTTTTTCAATTAACCAGCCGGCTGGGATTTTAATTTTTCCTTCTCCCTGATCATAAGATGGCATATCTGCAAATAGGATCATTAAATCATTCGCTTTTGACTTTTCAATAACAGGATTTTTAAAAAAACTTCCTGCATTACCAATTTCTTCAGGTTTAGGCAATTTTGAATTACGAATATCAATTACAGCTTTTCTTATTGATTGCAAATTTACTTTATCATGTCGGTTTAACTCCTCTGTTAAATTGCCGTAATTTAGTTTAAAAACAGGCTGTTTTTTTAAGTTAAATGTAACATGAGTGATAATTTGTGTCCCTTTTAATTTACGCTTAAAAATACTATCCCTATAGCCGAATTTACACTCCTCGTTTTTAAATCGATAAGTTTTTAAAGTTGAAATACAAAGAGTTTCAACATCAACAATAACATCCTTAACTTCAACTCCATATGCACCAATGTTTTGTATAGGACATGTACCTGCATTTCCTGGAATTAATGATAAATTTTCAATACCACCCCAATTTTGTTTAACGCAATACTCAACAAAATCATCCCAATCTTCTCCAGCCCCAACTTTTAGCTGAATATCATTCTCATTTTCACTAATTACTTCAATCCCTTTTATTGCAGGTCTCACAACATATCCTTCAAAATCTCCTGTAAATAAAACATTACTTCCTCCACCTAAAATAAATAAAGGCAGATTCTTTTCTTTTTGTAACCTGATAAAATCACTCAATTCTTCAACCGAGGAACACTCAGTATAATAACGTGTTTTAACATCGACACCAAATGAATTATAATTTTTTAGTGAGAAATTTTCTTTTATTTCAAACATATGTTGCTACTTTTATTGCTCAAAGATAAGGATTGCTTAATAAATTTCAGATAAAAAGCTCAAAACAACGATAAAGTGAAAAAAATTTTACTTGCTGTAACAAATGATCTTATTACTGATAACAGGGTGCATAAAATTGCTTGTACGCTGTTAAAATCAGGAGCAAAAGTTACCATCGCAGGTAGAATAAAATCAAACAGTCTTCCTGTCAATAACAAACCATATTGTACAAAAAGATTCCGTCTTCTTTTTAATAAAGGACCTTTCTTTTATATAGAATATAACATAAGGATTTTTCTATTTATGCTTTTCAGAAAATTTGATATTGTTGTGGCTAACGACTTGGATACATTGACAGGTACTTATATTGCAAGTAAAATAAAAAAAAACATTCTGGTTTATGACAGTCACGAATATTTTACTGAGGTGCCGGAACTTGTAAAACGCCATTTCAAAAGAAAAATCTGGAAATATATTGAAAGTAAGATCCTGCCAAGGATTAGATTTACATATACGGTTTCTGAATCCGTTGCAAATGAATATCAAAGGTTATATGGTATCAATATGAGGGTTGTAAGAAATTTACCAAATTATATAAATTATGAAAGTCTTGAAAAACCTAAAAAAACAGAAAATTTTCAAATACTATATCAGGGATCACTAAATGTTAGCAGAGGACTTGAACAAATTATTGATTCCATGGAATTTATTGATAATGCTAAACTTACTATTATTGGCGATGGCGATATTACGGGTCAATTAAAAGAACAAATTAGCTCTAAAAATCTTACAGAAAAAATTGATCTTAAAGAAAAAATTCCTTTTGCAGAATTAATAAATGAAACTCAAAAAGCTGATCTGGGAATTTCTTTAGAAGAAAATATTGGGTTAAACTACTATTACTCACTGCCAAATAAATTGTTTGATTATATACAAGCAAGAGTTCCGGTATTGGTCTCACCTTTCCCTGAAATGCAAAAAATTGTTAATCAATATGACATAGGTTCAGTTTATGATCATAAGAATACACAAGCACTTGCAGATAAAATCAAGGAAATTATTAAGTTGAATGATCAATATCAGAAATGGAAAGATAATACAGAAAAGGCGGCGAAAGAGCTATGCTGGGAAAATGAAGAAAAAATTCTTTTTCAGATTTATTCTGATGCAGGTTTAGTATTTTGAAATTTTTACCTCCAGATTCTTTCTTTGTTTAATGCCCGTTGATAGTTACGCGCATTTACATTATGTTGCGAAAGTGTTTTAGCAAAGTTATGATATCCTGAAAAATCAGGCTTTGCACAAAAATAAATGTAACTATGATTTTCATAATTTAAAACTGCATCAATTGCCGAAACAGACGGTATAGATATTGGTCCTGGAGGCAAACCATATCTTTTGTATGTATTGTATGGAGAATCGATTTGCTTATGTACATTTAAAACCCGTTTTATTGAAAAATCACCGAGAGCAAACTTTAGAGTCGGATCAGCCTGCAGGTGCATTCTCTTTCTTAATCTGTTAATATAAACTCCTGCAACCCTTGGCATTTCATCATTATAATATGATTCTTCATCTACTATTGATGCAAGTGTAATAACCTCTTCAGGAGTTAGATTTAAGGATTCTGCCTTTAGTGTTCTATCCTCATTCCAGAAATTTTTATATTCATTATACATTCTTTCAACGAATTTCTCTGCGGAGGTATTCCACCAGAATTCATATGTATTTGGAAGAAAAATACACATAAAAGTTTCCGGTTTTAGTCCATATTTGTATGCAAACGAATCATTACTTAACACCTCAGCCAGCGATAATGAATCCGCTTCAATTTGCAATGATATTTTGGCAGCCAGCTGTTCACGTGTTCTTATACTATTAAAAACAACCTTAACCGGTTCCTGATAACCCGATCTCAGTTTATTAATTAAATCATTGTTATTCATCGTGCTATCCAGTCTGTATCTTCCCGGATAAACATGATTCTGATAGTTTTTTTTCCTTGCTAACCATTCAAACGACTCTAAATTCATTAATAACTTTTCATTATCAATAATTTGAACTACATCTTTAAGGTCCGATCCCGATGGTATAAACAGATAATTTATCGACTGATTTTTACAATTAATATTAGACTTGTATACACGATTATAAAATCTGACAGAAATAATAGTTCCGGAAATAATTCCTACAATAACTATTCCTGCAATTAATCGTAACAAACCGGATTTTTTCATCTTAAATTCTCTTTTTAATAATTTTTCTCTATTCTGAATTAACAAAAATATATTTATTTTAATTTCTTTTCTTTATGAAAAATGCATTATTATGTATTATTTTAAACATTCGGTCAACATATTTGCAATATATTGTAAATATGTTGTAAATTAGTATTGATTTTTACTTTTACAAGAAATTTTATATATTGGGTTAAACTTTTAGATTAGGATATGAAAGATTTGGTTATAAAGGGGACAGAAAAAACTCCTTCCGTTGCATTAAGTATTAATGGTGTATTAAAAATTGAGGGGCGTTCTATTCCTGAGGATGCAGCTAAATTTTTCAAGCCTCTTCTTGACTGGACTAAAGAATTTACTGCTACCGAAATACGTGTTGATATTAAACTTGAATACTTTAATACGAGCTCCTCTAAATTTATACTGGAAATGCTTCGGCTTATTGAAAATAACCCTGAAAACAATAATATTCTGGTAAATTGGTTTTACGAAGAAGGAGATCTTGACGTATTAGAATCCGGACAATATTTTGAGTCTATTATTGGAATTCCTTTTAAATACATTGAGTATGAGGAATTATAACCAATTCGTCCTATCTACTTTTGTTGCCTGAATTAGAAATTCTACAATCAAAAATATTTTTATGAAAAAAATTATTGTTTTTCTGTTGTTAACAGTATTTGCAAGTTCGCTATATGCACAAAACAATAACTGCCGCCAAAATATTTCAAGTCAGAAGTTTAATCAACTTTATCTTCAACTAAAAAGCAAACAGGAAGATAAGTCACGATTGCAGCTTGCAAGACAAATATCCGGATCGTATTGTTTTTCAAGTACTCAGGTAAAAGAAATTGCATTGCTTTTCGATAATGATAACATAAGACTAAAATTTGCTAAAACTGCATATAGAAATACAACCGATAAACAGAACTTTTATGATGTTTATGATGCTTTCATATACTATTCTGCTGTTTTCCGTTTACACGATTATATTAACAATAAAAATGAACAAACCAATTACAATGATGGAACTGTTATGGAAAGTGAAACTCCCCGTTTCCCAGACTATAACTACCCGTCGTATAAGCAATATAGAGGCACACGGAAATGTACAAGCCCTATTTCTGACAATAGTTTTAATTATATTGTTGATCAACTATATCAGGTAGATAATGACAGGAATAAATATGTAAATGCGATTAGTTTAATCAGGAATAATTGTTTACCTACAGCAAGTCTTATGAAAATAGCTTCATTATTTAGTACTGAAGAATATAAATTAAAATTTGCTTTAGAAGCTGTAAATTCAGTTTATGATATTGATCATTATATTGAGATGAAACAGATTTTCAACACTCCTTCAGGACGAAGTAAATTTATGGAAAGTTTTGGCAATCAAGGATCAACAACTACCGACATCTGTAAAGTAAATTCTACGGAATACAAAAATATTATAACAACACTGAAAAATGAGAAGTTTAATACCAATAAAGTCAGTTCGGCAAAACAGATGATTCAAACAAAAAAATGCTTTACTGCACAACAGATTAAAGGTATTGTTGAATTATTTAGTTATGAGAATTCAAGACTGGAAATTGCCAGATTTGGTTATGATTATACTATTAACCAATCTATTTATTGTTCAACCGTTAGCCAGGCTCTGGATTTCGAAAACAGCAAAAAAAATCTGCTAAATTATATAAACACTAAAACCAGATAATTTTTTAACTTTTTATGGGAAAATCTGTATTAATAGTAGATGATTCGAATACGAACATTTTTTTATTGCAAAGCATTCTTGAAGTTGAAGGCATAAAATCATCTGTTGCACTTAACGGGAAAGAAGCATTTAGTTTTCTTAATACTGAAAAACCATCGCTTATTTTACTGGACATTATGATGCCGGGTAAAGATGGCTTTATGATACTTGAAGAGCTGAAGAAAAATCCTGAAATGCAAAATATTCCAGTGATTTTTATAACAGCCAAAAATGATGTTGATCTCAGGCAAACAGCTCTTGACGCGGGTGCAACAGAATTGATTCACAAACCCGTAGATGTTAACAAGGTGCTGAAACTGGTTAAAAACATTTTACTTAATTAGAAATTAATGATGAGTAAATCAAATAATGAGTCAAAAAATATAAAACATAAATCTATTAAGGAAAATATTTTCCTAACAGTTTCATCGCTGGCAGATTATCTGTTTATATATGATACAAATGGAAATTATATCGACATTAGATTTCCTGAGAACCACAATATAATTGATATTAACCCCGAAAAATCGTTAAAAAAACATTATAAGGAAATTTTTATTAGCAATGATTTTGAAAGAAATTTTGAAAAACATTTAACTAAACTTAAAGAAACAACTATTAATCAGGAATTTGAGTTTACAACTTCTAAAAAAAATGACACGTATTACTTAAATGCAAAAATCTCCGAATTAAAATCTGAAAAAGGAGAAGCATTAGGATATGTGCTTCTAGCATACGATATTACAAATTTCAGGTTAAATGAAAACAAGCTCAACAACAGAATTAATGAATATGAAAATAAAATATCCCTGATGGAGAAGGATATTAATTTTTATATTAAACAAGGAGATGTAACGACAAATCAAAGGGCTAAAATTCAGAAAGACAGGGATAGACTAGCTGTTGAGAAATCAGACATAGCTAAGCAAAAGGAACGAATGGAAGAAGACCTGAATTTTATAATGAAACAGGGCGATAAAATAGCCGAACAAAAACACAAAATAATAATTCAACACAAAATTGTTCGTAAACAAAATAAAAAGATTGAAGATAGTATTTTGTATGCAAAAAGAATACAGTCAGCTGTATTACCTCCAAACAGATTCATCCAGCATTTATTAGCCGAACATTTTATTTTTTACAAACCAAGAGATATAGTTAGCGGAGATTTTTACTGGACCAAACAGGTTGATGATAAAATATATATTGCGGCAGCTGATTGCACAGGACATGGTGTACCCGGAGCCCTGATGAGCATGTTGGGAATTACATTTTTGAATGAAATAATTAATAAAAATCCGAACATTCATGCAAATGAAATTCTAAACGAACTCAGAATTCATATAATAAGCTCACTTCGACAAACCGGTTCAACTGGTGAAAGCCGCGACGGACTTGATATTGCACTTTGCATTATTAATCATAAAAATAAATCACTTGAATATTCAGGAGCAAATAATCCATTGTATTTAATAAGAAATAATGCACTTATCGAAACAAAGCCAGACAGAATGCCTATTGGAATTCACCGTCGGGCTAAAGAATCTTTTCAGAATAACATACTTAAACTACAAAATAACGATTTAGTTTATATTTTTTCTGATGGCTTTGTGGATCAGTTTGGTGGAAAAGACGGAAGAAAATTTCTTTCATCAAATTTTAAGAATTTGCTAATTGAAAACAACTCAAAATCTCTGAACGAACAAAAAATTTTAATTGAACAAACGTTTAATAACTGGAAAGGGGAAAGGAAGCAACTTGATGATATTTTAATTATTGGTTTTAAAATTGCGTTTGATAAAAAAGAAATAAAGTCAAAACTTAATTATGACTGGACAGAAAAAACAATATTAATTGCAGAAGATGATGAAGCTAATTTCTTGTTATTAAGAAAGTCTCTGGAAAAAACTAATGCTGACATAATTCATGCAGAAAACGGGAAGGACGCTGTTAAACTTTTCAGAACTAATCCTGACATTGACATTGTACTAATGGATATACGAATGCCAATAATGGATGGAATTGAGGCTACAACTCAAATTAAACAAATTGATAAAAATATTCCGATTATTGTACAAACAGCATTTACAATGTCGTCAGAAAAGGAAAAAAGCTTTAAAGCGGGTTGCGATGATTATATTTCAAAACCCATCAATATAAAAGAATTATACGCTACTATTTGTAAATACCTTGAAAAACAATCTGAATAAAAAAAATCCGGTTAAAACCGGATTTTTTATTTTATTGTAGTTTATCAAGCACATTTTTCATTCTTGTCATCGCCTCTATTAGCTTTTCATCAGCAGTAGCGTATGAAAATCGCAAATAATCAGGAGACCCAAAAGCAGAACCAGGTACAGTTGCTACATGAGCTTTTTCTAAAATATACAAAGATAAATCTGATGCATCTTTGATAGTTATATCACCTATAGATTTTCCGAAAAACGATTTAACTTCAGGAAATAAATAAAATGCTCCTTCAGGAACATTTACTTTAAATCCTTCTATTTTTTCTGCCAGCTCAACCACAAGATCTCTTCTTCGTTTAAACGCAGTTACCATTTCAGAAATACTTGTACTTTCGGTATTAAGAGCTGCTACCGATGCCATTTGCGATATTGAAGATGCACCCGACGTTAACTGGCCCTGAATTTTATTACATGCTTTAGCAATCCATTTGGGAGCTGCAATATATCCAATTCTCCATCCTGTCATAGCATAGCCCTTTGAAACCCCGTTAATAATAATTACTTTATCACGTATTGAATCAAACTGTGCTATGCTTTCGTGTTTTCCGACAAAGTTTATATGCTCATATATTTCATCGGATAAGATATACATATTTACTCCACTGTTTTCAATGACTTTTGCCAGAGCTTCCAGTTCTCCTTTGGAATATAAACTTCCCGAAGGATTTGAAGGTGAACATAAAAACATTGCTTTTGTTTTTGGTGTGATTGCATTTTTTAACTGCTCAGGAGTAATTTTAAAATCAGAATCAATAGAAGTTTCAATAATTACATTCTTACCCTCTGCCAGTTTTACCAGTTCAACATAACTTACCCAGTAAGGTGCAGGCACTATTACTTCATCGTCCTTATTAACCAAAGATAAAATAACATTTGCAAGAGAATGTTTAGCTCCGTTTGATACAATAATTTGATCAGTACCGTAATCAAGGTTATTTTCCCTTTTTAGTTTTCCTGATATAGCTTTAAGTAGCTCAGGATATCCGGGAACGGGAGAATAATGGCTGTAATTTTCACTAATAGCTTTAATAGCAGCCTCCTTAATATGCTCCGGAGTATTAAAATCAGGTTCACCAACACTTAGATTAATAACATCAATACCTTTAGCCTTCATATCCCGGCTTTTCTGACTCATTTCAAGTGTTTGTGAAATGGCCAGTGATGAAACTCTTTGTGAAACATTTTCCATAATCCTAAAAATTAAAAGGGTCAATGTATTTACATTAACCATTGTGTATTATTTTTATTAAATTTGATCAAACTAACAATTAAATTAGTAAGGATCCTTTTCTTTATGTTGTAAAGATAAAATAAATAAAGGTATTTAATAGTGCTGCAAAATAATATCTGGCACATTGAATTATCATCATTAATATCAGTATCATGAACGAATTTACAGAGATTTTAAAATATACAATACCTGCAATAATTGTTTTAATAACATCTGTTATTTTAATAAAACAGATGATCAGAAATGATCAGAGCAGAAGAAATTATGAAATAGCTCTGGGAAATCAGAAAATTATCACTCCTGTTCGGCTTCAGGCGTATGAGCGAATCACTTTGTTGCTTGAACGAATATCGCCTGAATCTTTGATAATGAGAGTAAATAAACCGGAATATACAGCAAAACAGTTACAGGTTGACTTATTAAATACTATCCGATCTGAATATGATCATAATGTTTCCCAACAAATTTATATTTCTTCTCAGGTGTGGGAAATTATAAAAAATGCCAGAACAAATACTGTTCAGTTAATAAATAGCTCAGCGAGCAAAGTTAAACCCAATGCTCCTGCTTTTAATTTAAGCAAAATTATACTTGAGGATTTAATGTTACAAGACAAATCGCCTGTAAGCATGGCTCTTGAAGAATTAAAAAACGAAGTAAAAAAACTTTACTGACATAATTACCTTCGAATGAGATAAATAATAAATCCCGTAGTCAACATAAATGCCTGATTTTTGGGTTTAGTAACATTTTGTTCAGGCCAAAATTGTTCATGATTAAAATTATACCTAAATTCTGCTGTATTATTATCCAGATTAATCAGCCCCCAGGTATATCTAAAATCCAGAAAAATATCTATCTGTCTGTTGAATCTTCCCTGAACACCAAGTCCGGCAATAATACCGGCATCAAAGTTATTCATGCTTGCAGTAATATTTTCATTAATTGCTACACTTTTAAAATCATCTTTTATAATTATTTCATATGTACCTTTCGTATTTGCAGAAATAAGATACGAACCATAACCTCCTCCATAAATATATAACTCAGGGTCCCTGGTAAAATTAAATTTTAGATAAACAGGTAAAGTTGCATAATGTAGATTCATGTTCATTTCATGATTAGCAAATTTCCCTCCTTTCGATTCATAATTTAATTCTCCACGCAATGATAACATAGGATGAAAATATACAGCACCAGTAAAACCAATTTGCGGTCCTGATTTCTTTGCATACCGATCAATTGCCTCATCACCTGTAATAGTAGACATCAGGATTCCCCCTTTTAATCCAAATGTCGGGCTTTTTCTAAAATTAAAAGAAAATTTCTGAGGATCTGTAGGATTTTGAGAATATGAAACACTCGCCTGAGTATATATTATAAGCCCAAACATTAAAACTGATACTATGTGCTTTGCTTTCATTCCTCCTGTTTAACACGAAATTACAAAAATAAATGATAAAAAAAGCCTGTCAGGTATCTGACAGGCAAGGAAAAATATTAATTATGGATTTATTTTATTAAATCAACACTTCTTTTTACAAATTTTGTAAGGTCTTCACCTTTAAGTAAATTGTTTGCAAGAAGCGCCAGATCAATAAGTTGCTTTACATATTTATTTTCTTTTCCATATTTAGTCAGCACTTCTTTTTTCTTATTATTTAATTCATCAATTTTCTTTTCAACATTTGTTAATTTATCTTTTTCGCTCTGGTTAATTTCTTCTTCCTTTTTACCTTCTTTTGCTTTGTCCAGAATCACTTTCTCATCTTCAAATTGCTTTATTTCCTCAAGAATTTTAGAAACCTTTGATCCTGTTTTCTTTTCTTTTTGTTCCATAACTTTTTCAACCAAACGATGGTTTGAATTAAGAACAAGATTATAGCTATCAGGTAAATCGCCGTAGAAATTCATTCCTCCGCCACCCATAGCAGCCATATCTTTCATTCTTCTCATGAACTCCGACTGTGTAACCATTACCGGGTCATCATTTTCTTTTAAATTTTCAAATGTTACTGCAAATGTAGCAAATGACGGTAACTGGCTTTCAAACATATGTGTTAACTGGTCTTTTTCTTCCGGAGTCAATTTAGAATCTTCGGTTTCCTCCTTTTTAATCATCTTATCAACAACATCAGAATCAACACGAAGGAATCTGGTGTTATTCATTTTTTGCTCAATATGATTTATAAAGTGAGTATCAAGTTGTCCGTCCATTATTAGTACATCATATCCCTTTGCTTTAGCATTTTCGATAAATGTAAATTGTTTCTCCTTATCAGTTGCATATAAATAAATCAGATTCTTGTCTTTATCAGTCTGATTCTCTTTTACCAGTTTCTCATATTCTTCAATAGTAAAATATTTACCATCAGTATTTTTAAATAAAGTGTACTTCTGTGCTTTCTCATAAAATTTCTCTTCGCTAAGCATTCCATACTCAATAAATACTTTTAAATCATCCCATTTTTTCTCGAACTGCTCTCTGTCATTCTTAAATATTTCTTCGAGTCTGTCAGAAACTTTTTTGGTGATATGAGAAGATATCTTTTTAACGTTTGCATCACTCTGTAAAAAACTTCGCGACACATTTAAAGGAATATCGGGCGAGTCCAGAACTCCGTGCAAGAGAGTTAAAAATTCCGGCACAATCCCCTCCACAGAATCAGTAACAAATACCTGATTTGCATATAATTGTATTTTATTTTTTTGAATTTCTATATTGTTTTTTATTCTCGGGAAATATAATATTCCTGTAAGATTAAATGGATAGTCAACATTAAGATGTATATGAAACAACGGTTCTTCACCAAAGGAATACAGCTTATTATAAAACTCTTTATAATCTTCGTCTTTTAATTCTGAAGGTGTTTGTGTCCATAAAGGTTTTGTGTCATTTATAATATTGGGTTTATCCGTTTCAACTTCTTTATTATCTTTCAATTCTTTTTGTTTGCCAAATTCTATTTCAACGGGTAAAAAACGACAATACTTTTCTAAAAGTTCATTAACCCTTTTTTCTTCAGCAAATTCTTTTGACTCATCATCAATATGGAGAATAATATCTGTGCCACGTGTCTTCTTCTCAACTTCTTCCAACTGATATTCAGGACTACCATCACAAACCCATTTTATGGCTTTGCTATCTTTCTTATATGATTTTGAAACAATTTCAACTTTTTCTGAAACCATAAAAGAAGAATAAAAACCAAGTCCGAATTTTCCAATAATTGTAGTTTGATCTTTAAATTTATCCAGAAATTCGCCGGCACTTGAAAAAGCAATCTGATTAATATATTTATCAATCTCTTCTTCTGTCATTCCAATACCGCTATCACTAATTGTCAATGTTTTTTTCTTTGAATCCAATGAAATTCTTACTGTAAGATCACCAAGTTTTCCTTTAAAATCGCCTAAAGAAGCCAGCTTCTTCATTTTTTGTGTTGCATCAATAGCATTTGAAACAAGCTCTCTAAGAAAAATTTCATGATCTGAATAAAGAAACTTCTTTATAATAGGAAATATGTTCTCTGTTGTTACACCAATTTTACCCTTTTGCATTTTTATAATATTTTGAGTTTAACATCTTTTTTACTTCTTGCTCTTTTTCAATATATGTGCCATATAAATATCACTGACAAATAGACAGCAAAAGAATAAACCAAAACAGGAAGTAGTGAAAAAATTACAGGAATAAGAATTAAGATGTAATTATTGTCAATTTCTAATCTAAAGAACAAACCACTGCGGAAATATCATGTAAAATATAATAACAAGGATAGCTGTCCCGGCCAGAAAGAAAAGAAATATTTTAGTAAATATACGTCCGGCTTCTTTTTTTATTAAAAAATTTTTCTGACTTATTATGCCCAGAATATTATTTTCTATACGAAGAATTAAGTTTTCATTCTTTTTAATAAAAGTATATGCACCAAAGTGAAATGCCGAAGAGACTATATTAATATCATCACTTTCAGAATATAGAACGACTTCACTCTGAGGATTAATTTTCTTTATTCTTTGTAAAACGTCTAAAACATTTATTTGATTATTATCCTCATCGGTTTCAAGCATTGTTGATAAAAAAATAATATATGTCTCTTTTCCATCAAGTTTAATTTGCTCAAAATCAATAAAAAATTCTTTTGTGCGGGAATAAATTTTAATATTATACTCATTAACCTCTTCAAATTTGGCTAAAACGTCTCTTATGTATGAGTCATCGTGATCAATAAAAATTACATACGTATTTTGTTTTGAAACAAGCTTTGACATTTTCAAATCTTATATTTTTATTAAAATTAAGGGATTTAAACCAAAATATCAAGGAGTAACCCTATTTCAGAACTCTTTGATACTAAAATTTCTGACATCAATATCCTGGTATGAATTCCATATTCCACGTTCAAATTTTAATCCGTCGTAAGAGAAATCAGGCCCGTAGAATTCATATTGACCTTGCAGTCCTGGACGTGATGGCGATAAATGATCATAAATAATCATTTCTTTTTCTTCGTCATATGTAAGAACCATGTTGCTTTGAGCGTTAAATTCGAATATTATTCTTGAAACCGAGAGGTTCCTGTTTTTAAAAACCAACTTACCAAGTACCGGTAATTCGTTTTTGTCAAAATATAATATTTCAATCAGTTTCTTTTTAGATAAAAGATTATTTAAATCAGCTCCAAGCAAAGTGTAATAAACTTTCCCTGCGTATTTATTTACAATAATTTTATAATATAGCGCTCCGTACCAGTTCTCATGGCTTAAAACTGAATATTCCGGTTTTTTAATGATTTCTGAATTATCATGCAATTCATAAGAATAAATTCTTTTACCGGACTTTTTATACTGAATGAATCCAAAATATTTATATGTTCTGTTATTATAAGGTAAGTTCCACGTAATTATTTTTACTTTATTATCTGATGAATATATTACTCCGGTATAAATTAAAGAATCAAAACTATAATCAAAAGAACCCTCAATGCTTATTGCTTTTCTAAAAAGCTTTAGTATCTCATCATTTAAGTCTTCTTTGTTCTGATCATTTACTTCAGTTGCCAATAAGGAAAAATAATATTTAAGGCTATCTTCATAGTTCTTAATGTTATTATCAGCAGACATTTTAAAAACTGACAAGCCTAATATTGACAATATTATTATTAACTTTTTATAGAACGAATACATAAATAATTTCCTTTTCAACATTATAACTTAACCCTTTTCAATTTATTATATAGTTTCGTCAATTGCTTCACTTAAAATATTACAAGCTTCAATTATTTCATCATCATTAATAATTAAAGGCGGAGCAATTCTAAAAGCACTATCATGAAATAAAAACCAATCTGTAATTAATCCTTTACTTATTGATATATCAATTACTTTTTTAACCTGTTCAAAATCCTTTAGCTCCACAGCCATAAACAAACCTGTTCCACGTATTTCTTTAATCTGCGGATGATTGAGATATTTTCGGAACAAATTTCCCTTTCTTTTTACATCTTCAATAATATTTTCGCTGGTTAATACATCCAAAGTTGCAACTGCAGCTGCACATGACACGGGGTGTCCTCCAAAAGTAGTTATATGCCCCAGAATCGGGTTTGTTTTAAAACAAGACATTATTTCGTTTGTTGAAATAAAAGCTCCAATAGGCATACCTCCTCCCATTCCTTTTGCAATTGTCATAATATCCGGGGTAACATCATATTCCATTGAGGCAAACAGTTTTCCTATTCTTCCAAAACCAGTCTGTATTTCATCAAAAATTAATAAAGCACCTGTTTCATCACACTTTTTACGAATCTTTTTCAGATAATCGTCCTCCGGAAGTCTAATTCCCGCTTCACCCTGAATTGGCTCAACAATGACACAAGCAGTTTTTCCGGAAATATTTTCCAGGTCTTCTTCTGAGTTAAAATTTAAAAAATTTATATCCGGCAATAGTGGTCTGAATGAGTTTTTAAACTCTTCATTCCCCATAACACTAAGAGCTCCGTGCGTACTACCATGATATGCATTTTTAAAAGAAATTATTTCTGTTCTTCCAGTATATCTTTTAGCAAGCTTCAGAGCCCCTTCAATTGCCTCACTACCCGAATTGACAAAATATGTTGAATTTAATTCGCCTGGAAGTAGCTGGCTTATTTTTTGGGCAAATACAACCTGTGGCGATTGGATATATTCTCCATAAACCATTAAATGCATATAGGTTTCTGCCTGCTTTTTAACGGCCTCAACAACCTTTTCATGTAAATGGCCAATATTGCTTACTGAAACACCCGATATTAAATCAATATACGGCTTATTATTCTTATCAAATAAATATATACCTTTTGCTCTTTCGATTTCAAGCTGAAGCGGGAAATCAGATGTTTGTCCTACATGTTGCAGGAATAGTTGTCTTTGCGAAATCATAACCAAAATTTAAACAAAAAAATTGGGGATTTACCCCAATTATATATTTTTATATTACCAAACAATTTTATTTACCCATTAAATTAATATCGTTCATAAACCGCTCTTTATATGCCTTCCCAATCGGGATCGACTTTAAGCCGTCATTATATTTAATAAAAATAGAATTATCCTCTATCCTGTTTATTTTCTTAACATTCACAATATAAGACCTGTGAACTCTTTTAAAAAAAGATACAGGCAGCTGAGTTTCAATTGATTTCATTGTAAAATGTATTGTAAATTTCTCATTAAAAGCATTAACAATTACATAGTTTTCCAATGCCTCAACCCATAAAATGTCATCATATTTCAACTGGACTAAAGCCGAATTCTTTTTAATAAAAATCTCATTTGATTCTTTTTTACTTCTTGATTCAAAAATATTTTTTGCTTTTAAAACAGCTTTGTAGAACCTTCCGTATGTTATTGGTTTAAGCAAATAATCTGTAACATCATAATCAAAAGCCTCTAGTGCATATTTCTCTTTGGAAGATATAATTATTACCTGAGGCAGATTTTTTAAAGTATTTAAGAAGTCAATGCCATCCATTTCAGGCATTTCAATATCAAGAAATATTAAATCAATATCTTCAGTACTTTTTTGAAGCAAATTAATAGCTTCCACAGCAGTTGGAAAAGAGTGTTTTAGTTCCAGAAACTCCGTTCTGTTAATAAATTCGTCAACAACTCTTCTGGAAAGGGCATCATCATCAATTACAATACAATTCATACTTTTTGTCTTAATATTATCAAAAATAGAAAAATTAAAAGAAGATTGAACTATTATTCTTTTAAAAAATTTACATTAATATACAAAAATTAATGATTAATTGTTCTTTTTCTTAGATAAAAACTTATCAATTAGCATTGAGGAACTTTTAACGGACTTCTTCAACCACTCAAGTTTCAACTCTTCTTTTTCAGTATCAGACAATTGCCATTTAACAGCCGAGCTTCTTAATTTATATGATAAATGTTGTAAAATAATTGATGCGGAAACAGAAATGTTAAAACTTTCTGTAAATCCGTACATTGGGATTTTTAAAAATTCATCTGCATTTTCAAGCATTAAATCGCTTAACCCTGTAACTTCCGTTCCAAAAAACAAGGCTACTTTTCCTTTTTCTATATCGAACTGTTCAAGACTAACATCACCTTCATGTGGTGTTGTTGCCACAACTCTGTAACCTCTGTTCTTAATATTTTTTATTGCTTCGAGTGTATTATCTTCCGAATTATTATATTTTATCAGGTTTAACCATTTTGATGAACCCATAACAACATCAGGGTTAATATTATATTCATATTTATTTTCAATAATATGAACGTCCTGCAATCCGAAACATTCTGAAGTTCTTAAAACAGCGCTAGCGTTTTGCGATAGATAAATGTCCTCCAGAGCAACAGTAATATATCTAGTTCTGTTTTCAAGCACTCTGTTAAATTGCATAATCCTTTGTTCTGCACTAAATTGTTCGAGGTAGTTTATCAATTCCTTGTTCATAACAATGAAGTTAAATAAAAAAGGGAGTACAAACTAAAGATGTACTCCCCGATAATAAAAAATCAATATTTTTATTGAACAGCGTCTGCTAAATCGCTTCCAGCTTTGAATTTAACAACGTTTTTAGCTTTAATAGTAATTGGTTTTCCTGTTTGAGGATTTCTACCAGTTCTAGCATTTCTTTTTGCTACAGAGAAAGAACCAAAACCAACTAAAGCAACTCTATCACCTTTTTTCAAAGAAGTAGTTGTACTTTGAATGAAAGCATCTAAAGCTTTTTTAGCGTCAGCTTTTGTTAAACTAGCTCCACCAGCAATTGCATCAATTAATTCTGCTTTGTTCATAATAAAAAAATTTTTAGGGTTAGTAAAATAATTATTTTTTTAGCTTGTACATACAAATATAGACTATTTCTTATGTTTAGCAAGTGTTCTACAAAAAAAATTAGCTAAAAATTGATAAAATTGTTGATTTGGTTAATTATTAACGAAAAAAATGCATGCTTCCAGGTAAAATCGCATAAAAATTGCGTTCTCAGCAGGTTAAACGTCTATAATCATTTTTATAAAATATTATTTCGCAAAATTTTGCACAAATAAAAATTAATTATACTTTTGCCGACGGAGAAATGGCAGAGTGGTCGAATGCGGCGGTCTTGAAAACCGTTGTACCGCAAGGTACCGGGGGTTCGAATCCCTCTTTCTCCGCCAAAATTTATAAGCAACCCATTTGGGTTGCTTTTTTTATTATGTCATGTAAATACTAAATTCCTTTTTCATCAAGAATTTTTTCTATTTCATCCATTATATTATTCATTAACTCAATTGTCTTAGAAAAAGTTTCCGGGTTGGTAAAATCAACTCCAGCTTTTTTTAATAGCTCTATTGGATAATCAGATCCTCCGGAGCTTAAAAATTCTAAATAACTTTCTAATGCTCCATCTTCTTTGCTCAATACTCTTGCCGCTAAAGTATTTGCAGCTAAAAATGAGGTGCTGTACTGATATACATAAAAGTTATAGTAAAAATGAGGTATATAAGCCCATTCCATATTTATATAATCATTTACTTTACATACGCCCTCATCATGACCGTAATATTTATTTACAATCTCAGTATAAATCTCTGACAATTTTTCTCCGGTAAGCGGAATTCCTTTCTGAGCTGCTTCATGAATTTTTAACTCAAATTCTGCAAATTGTGTTTGCCTGAAAAGAGTTAGTCCGAAAGCTTTCAAACGAGTCATTAAGAATGAGAGCTTTACATCCTCATTTTCTAATGTATTTAGAACATAATTAAATAATAATACTTCGTTAAAAGTAGAAGCAACTTCTGCTACAAATATTTCATATCTTGAAGTAGCATATGGTTGATTTTTATTTGATAAGTAGCTATGCATTGTATGCCCTAATTCATGTGTAGCAGTACTAACGTCCTCATACAAACCATTAAAATTCAACAATATATACGGATGACCATCATAAAAAGAACCATTTGAAAAAGCTCCGGAACGCTTGCCTTGTGTTGGATATACATCAATCCATCTTTCATTAAAAGCTTTTTTTACAACTTCTGTATAATCATCTCCTAAAGGTTCAAGAGACTTTAAAATAATATTTTGTGATTCATCATAAGTAAATTGCATATCTATGCCTTTCACTGTTGGAGCATATAAATCAAGATATTCTAAAGTATCAAGTCCCATCATTCTCTTTTTAATCTTTAAATATCGATGAAATGAGGGAAGGTTTTTATTTACATTTTCAATATGCGAATGATAAACATCTACAGGAATGCTTTTGGGAAACAAAGATGATTCTAATGAAGATTCATAATTACGAGCTTTTGTTTTATATAAATTGCCTTTCACATGCCCATACAACATTTCTCCCAGGCTTGCCTGATACTTTTGGTATTTTTTCCAAAATGTTTCAAATACTAACTTTCGATCAGCCCGGTTTTCAGTTGCTCTGTATTTTGAGTACCCTGCTGAACTAAGTTCAACTACCTCTCCATTATTAAGAGTAATTTTTGGATTTGGCATCTCTGCATTCTTAAAAGTATTATATATTGAATATGCATTACC
Organism: Bacteroidales bacterium; assembly: GCA_019038645.1. Classification (GTDB taxonomy): domain Bacteria; phylum Bacteroidota; class Bacteroidia; order Bacteroidales; family UBA12077; genus UBA12077. Next base: position 797 of record JAHOYT010000065.1, on the reverse strand, counting down.
TGTTATCATTCCTGATAACGCCAGAATCTTTTCTTCCGGCTCACTTAAGGTATGTTCATTTAACCTAAATAAATCTTTGAGCCCTTTCTCATAAGGTTTTAATTTCGGCTCACTTTTTATAAATCCATCGATCTGCTTCCATTCAGATGCCAGGATTTCAGGTCTAAAAAATGAAGCATTTGCAGAATAATCAGCTGTAATTTGTTGTAATTCCTTAACCATGCCCGAATATTTCATGTTGCGAGTATCAGATGCTGAATTAAGACTCGCGTAGATATAAAGCCGACTTACTTCATTACCTATGTCAGAATAATATTCCAGGGCTTCCAGCAATCTATCTGCTGATTGTGTAAGAGTTCCTTTAAATTCATGAATTTTATCAAGTTTAGCAACAAAAGCTTCTTTGGCCTGTTCCCAAGACTCATAAGTGGGGTAAATATCAGTTAAATTCCATTTGTATTTTTCATCAACTTCTGAACGGTCTATTTGTCCAAAACCCAATAAACATACAAAAATAAAAACTAGTGCAAAAAACCATTTTTTTCTCATTTTAGCTTAATTTAGTTTTAATTTTTATGTAATTCACATCCAAAGTTAAGCGATTTGCAACAGAAGGTCAATAGCTTACAACTAATAGAAAATCGTTAAAAGTTTATAATAAATTATGGGCGAATAATAATATTAATCATTTTTACATGTAAAATCTCAAACTCGAGAAAAGAAATAGTAGAAAAATTTTATTAATGTTTTTATAAGAATTCAAATTCAGTTAATTTCTTGTAGTGAGTATTTAGTTT
>JAHOYT010000023.1 GCA_019038645.1 Bacteroidales bacterium | reverse complement strand
TCATCATCAACAAATCGCCTGATAAATACTGTTTGACCAAGAGTTATTACATTCGATAAGAAATAATAGTAACTTAACCCCGCTGCATAATTATTAAAAAAGACTAACATCATAACAGGCATCATATAAGTCATCATAAATTTCATACCAGGCATTTGCTGATTTGTATCGTTCATCTGCCCTGTATTTAGTCTTGATGAAAAAACTAAGGCTACGGCCATTAAAATAGTAAATAAACTAATATGATCTCCATAAGCAGGGATAGTGAATGGTAAATCTAAAATTGAATCATATGAGGATAAGTCATCAGCCCAAAGGAAGGCTTGCTGTCTTAGCTCAATTGATGATGGGAAAAATCTAAACATAGCAAATAAAATAGGCATCTGTATTAACATTGGAATACAACCACCCATTGGGTTTACTCCGACCTTTTTATACATTGCCATCGTCGCTTGCTGCTTCTTCATAGCATCTTCTTTCTTAGGAAACTTCTTGGTTATCTCTTCAATTTCCGGTTTAAGAACACGCATTTTTGCGGTTGACAAATACGACTTATATGTTAAAGGAAACAATACTACCTTAATAAGTATTGTTAGTATTAAGATGATTAAACCATAACTTGCAAAATAATTACCAAGAAAATTAAATGTGGGTATTACAGCAAATCTGTTTACCCATCCAAAAATCGTCCACCCAAGCGGGATAATTTCTTCAAATGCCAGATTCTCTTTCTTTAATGTTTTATAATGATTTGGTCCAAAATAAAAAGATAAAGGAATTGTAGATTTCGCAGTATATTCAAATGGTATTCCAATGGTTGATTCAAAATGCTTTAGATGCTTAGAATTTTCTATGTTACTAAATTCAATAATCGCATTAGAGAAATAATTGTCGGCGACAAGAATTGTTGAGAAGAATTGATGTTGGTACGAAATCCATTTTAATTTTGTATTTAACTCTTCTCTTGCTTCATCCTTACTTCTTGATGTTAATGTATTTACTTCATCCTGATAATACTTATACCCCATTGTGGTATACATATTTTCATTCTTTGCTCCTTTTTCCAATTGTGGAGAATACATCGAGAATTTTAAGTCAATTACACTTAAATTACTGGCAACTACTTCATTCATTCCAACAAAATTTATGTTAAAATCAACTAAATAACTTTCAGGATTTAAGGTATAAACATACTCAATGTATTTATCAGCACCAGCATACAATCTCATCTTTACAGATTGAGAGTTTTGCTCCACAGGAACGAAAAATAAATCGTTTGTAATAATGCTTCTGTTTTCAGAGAAAAAATTCAATCCGAAAACAGTTGAATCACCATCAAAAAGAACAAGTGGTTTCTGAAAATAAGTCTTATAATCTTTTAATTCAACAGAATAAACTCTTCCGCCTTTATTACTTATTTTTATTTTTAATAATTCATTTTCAATTTCCGTAAATTCCATTTGGCCTTCTGCGGATTCAGCAAAACTACCATACATGCTTTTCAATTGACTTATATCTTCAGGCTCTTTTGTTGCAACTTCAGTTTGTATGTTTTGAATGTTAGCAGCTTGTGCTTTTTCCTGTTGAACAATTTGTTGCTGATGAACCAGCTCAAGTGAATCTCTTCTGTATTTTGCAGCTTCAACTTCCTCTTTCGACGGTTTGTTTAAAGTAGTCCATATAATAAAAATACCAGCTATTAATATTATTCCTAAGATCGAATTCCTATCCATTTCTATTTCCTATTTAAAAAATCTATATTAAAAATCAGGCAAGTAATTCCTGCCTGCAATATTAGTGTATTTTTCCAATTAATCTTTACAAATTTCCTTTACAAAATTTACAAATAAAGGATGAGGATTAACAACAGTGCTTTTGTATTCCGGATGAAACTGAACTCCAATAAACCATCTGTGTTCAGGCATTTCCATAATTTCAACCAAACCGGTGTCAGGATTTAATCCTGCAGGTTTCATCCCTGCTTTATCGAATTCCTCTAAATAAGTATTATTAAATTCATACCGGTGCCTGTGCCGCTCCTGAATATGTTCTTTATTGTAAACTTCAAAAACCTTAGTTCCTTTTTTAATATCGCAGGGATACGCACCTAATCGCATGGTTCCACCTTTCTCAGTTACGCCTTTTTGCTCTTCCATTAAATCAATAACCGGATTTGTTGTTGTTCTGCTCATTTCAGTCGAATCTGCATCACTTAAACCCAGAACATTTCTTGCAAATTCAACAACAGCACATTGCATACCTAAACAAATTCCGAGAAAAGGAATATTATTTTCACGTACATAGCTGACAGCGGTTATCTTTCCCTCAATACCCCTCAGACCAAATCCCGGGGCAACAATTACCCCTTGTACATTTTTTAATTTTTGTGCCACATTCGCTTCAGTTATTTTCTCAGAATGTATGCTTTCAACATTCACTTTACACTGATTTACTGATCCGGCATGAACCAACGATTCGATAATAGATTTATATGAATCCGGCAGTTCAATATATTTTCCTACTAAACCAACCGTAATTTCTTTTTTTGGACTCTTAAGCTTTTCAATAAACTGTTTCCACTTTTCAAGCTTTGGTTCTTCATTTACCGGTAAATTTAATTTTTTCAGAACTGTTACATCAAGTTTTTCTTCTTTCATCAATAATGGCACTTCATATATTGTTGAAACATCAATTGACTGAATAACTGACTCTATATTAACATTACAGAAAAGTGCTACTTTTTTCCTAATATCAGTATTTAAAGGATGTTCGGTTCTTAAAACCAATACATCCGGCTGAATACCATTCTCTAACATAACCTTTACAGAATGTTGAGTTGGTTTTGTTTTTAATTCCCCGGACGCTGATAAATAAGGAACTAAAGTAAGATGAATGACTAAACTGTTTTGAGATCCCAGTTCCCATTTAAGCTGACGAACAGATTCAATATATGGAAGAGACTCAATGTCACCAACTGTACCACCAATTTCAGTAATAACAACATCATAATTATGCTTCTTCCCGAGAAGTTTAATATTTCTTTTTATTTCATCTGTGATATGAGGAATTACCTGAACCGTTTTGCCAAGATAATCACCTCTTCGTTCTTTGTTAATTACAGTTTGGTAAATTCTGCCCGTTGTAACGTTATTTGCCTGTGTTGTAGGTAAATTAATAAATCGCTCGTAATGTCCAAGATCAAGATCAGTTTCTGCTCCGTCTTCGGTTACATAACATTCTCCGTGCTCATATGGATTTAATGTTCCTGGATCAACATTAATATATGGATCAAGTTTTTGAATTGTTACAGAATATCCTCTGGCTTGCAACAACTTTGCAAGCGAAGCGGAAATAATTCCTTTACCCAGTGAGGATGTAACACCTCCCGTTACAAAAACATATTTAGTAGTAGACAAAACTATTTTATTTTAATGTCGTTAAAATTATTCGGAATCAGATTTATCAATCATTCTGATCTTTTCCTCCATAATTGCCATTTCCTTTTTTGCGCTTTCAATTTTCTTATGATAGTCTTTTAGCATTTCTTTTGCTTCATCAGAATCAGAACTAAAAAATCCAATATTGTTCTCCCATAAAGATATATCACTTTCAAGTTTTTTTATCTTATTGAAAAACTTATCACGTTCATGTTTAATTTTATTTGAAGATTTTGGTTTATGCTGCAAAGTATCAAGTCTTGTTTGAAATTTCAGCAAATTCTTTTCTTTATCATCAACTTTAAGTTTATCAAATAACTTATTAAGTTCTTCTCTGAATTCGTTCTGTATTTTATCTTTTAATTTATAAGGCACAAAACCTACCTCAGAAAATTCTTCCTGAAATTTCTTTAGCGCTTCAAAATTTTCCTTTACGTTTGTTGAAAATTCATATTTCTTAATCTTTTCAATAATATCCTTTTTAAGATTCAGATTTGCATCATATTCCTGATCAATATTAGCATAATACTCAGATTTGCGATTAAAGAAATGATCACATGTAGCTCTGAATCTCTTCCATACTTTATCTGATTGTTTTTTGGAAACAGGCCCTATTGTTTTCCATTCTTTCTGAATATTTATTAAATCCTTAGTTGTTGCTTTCCAATCAGTACTTTCCTGTAAGGATTCTGCCTTTTCACATAATTCAATTTTTTTGTTCAGATTTTCGTCCTGTAATTCCTTATTTTGAGCATAAAACTCTCTTTTATTTCCAAAAAAACTATCACAGGCATTTCTGAACCGGGCATAAATTTTATTATTCTCTTTTTTTGGAGCAAATCCTATTGTTCGCCAAACTTTTTGAATTTCAATTATCGCTTCTGTCTTTGCAGACCACTCTTTGTGTGATTCCAGTTTTATTTCTGCAATCTCTTCTGCCTGTACGCAAAGTTTTTCTTTTCTTTCAAGGTTACTTTTTTGTTCGTCTTTCAGTCCTTTAAAGTAATCCTGATGGTTTTTATTTATAACTCGTGTAGCTTCTTTAAACCTCTCCCATATTTCATCTTTACTTTCATTAGGAACGGGGCCTATCTCTCTCCACTGATTATGAAACTTCTGTAGTGTTTTAAAAGCCGTAACCACTGATGATTCGTCCATTAATTTTTCTGCCTTCTCACACAAGCCTATTTTAATCTCAAGGTTCTTTTTAAGATCTAAATCTCTAAGTTCTTTATTAATATTAATATAATCGTAGAACTTTTCTACATGATGATGATATGTACTCCAAAGATCTTTTAGTTTTTGCTGTGGAACCTGACCAATTTCTTTCCATCTTAACTGAAGTTCTCTGAACTCTTTGAAGGTATCACCAATAGATTCATCTTTATTTACTAATTCCTTTAATTCTTCAATTATAGCACTTTTTTTCTCTAAGTTAACCTCTTTAACTTGTTCAAGCTGTCTGTTAGAGTCTGCTTTAAGCCTTCTGTATCTTTTAAATAAATCTTTCAATTCAGTTTCTACAGGATCTTCAACAAGTGCAAAATCATCAATATTTCCACCAGCACCCAAAAAATCTTTTCTCTTTTGTTCATTTAAAGCTTTTTGTTTCTTATAAAAAAATGCTTTTATTCCTTCAACTTCTTTTCGGATTTCATTTATTGGAAGTGTATCAATAACACCCGACAACTCTTTTACTAAATCTTCCCTGCTTAATTTAGCATAATCTATATCTGTCTTAACTTCGTGATTCTCCTCTTTGACAGATTCCTCAACTTTGTTATCATCTACTTCAGTCGATTCGCTATTTTTTTGAGGATCAATTTCTGTCTTTGCTTTCTGTTTCTTTGCTTTTACAGGCTTTGTAATTTTATTATCACCTACTTCAAGTGTCTCCTCATCCTTTTTTGTATCAATTTCCTGCGACGACTTTTCCGTATCATCTTCCTCCGTTATTTCATTTTGTTTTTCAGAAATTTCTTCTGTTTTATCCTTTCCCGTATCGGAATTTACATCTTTATCACTGCTATTTAATTCAGCTTTTTCATTTTGCTGTTCATTAGGAACAGAGTCAGAGTTTTGTGGATCTTTAGTGCTCATAATACTTGTTTTTCCTTATACAAATGATTTTTGATAATCACCTGCTATATTACAGGGTACGAAAATAAATATTTAACTACTAATACTCAAAGAATTTTAGCAATAATTGTTAAAATAAATAAATATACAATTAATTAATAAAAATGCTAATAATAAAGGACTGTTCATAAAATTATGAACAGTCCTTTTTCAATCCCTAAACTTTTAACGGTTACCAGCTAAAACTTAAAACCAAAAGTTAAAATAAAATTATTCAGTTTATTTTCTATTTTTGCCAATTCGTAATTATAATCCCATGTATAAGCACTTAAGTAATAATCGGATGTTGTTTGTGAAAAAGCAAAATCAATAAAAAAGTTTTTTTCTCTGTACCCTAAACCTCCTGATAATGTAATCTTTTGATAATCTTTATTTATTGATTCATCAGTATACGGGCTAGTTGAAAATCCTCCTCCCGCACGAAAATAGATAGGACCCGATCTGAATTCAGCGCCTGCTCTTAAATTATGTGTTTCCTGATATATTGTTTCAATCTGTGCATTATCATCAATTACTCCCTGGCTATTTTCATCATCATCCATCTTCATTGTTGAATAATCGGCATATTCATAATCAACATCAATCAGGCCTATTTTACCAATTTGAAAACCAATACTACCGACTGCTCGTAAAGGAGTATTCAGGTAATAATTGTATGTTTGAACCGGCGATCTGCTACCATCTGCAGTAAATGTATCAAAATATCCGAATGCTTCGTTATAAAATTCCTGATCCAGATCATAGAATGTTGGTAAATGCAATGATGCGCCAACTCTCAAATAATCAACTGGTTTGTAAATTGCACCAAATTTAAGCGTATAACCTGTGCCTTCTGTTTTGGAGTGCTCCCTGAAATCAAAGCCATCAATGAAAGGAATAGGTACACCTGAAGTTTCAGTTTCATAATGAGAAGTATATTCATCGTATCTTAATTTTGTTATTCCAATACTCGCACCTATATATAGCTTGTGCGCGTAATTACCTCCAAAAGAAAAATTGAATTCGCTTATAGAACCCTCTGTTTCAATTATCTTTCGCTGATTAATTTCGAAATTATCAGGGTCAAAAAAAACCTCATCCGTTATTTCATTATAAAATTCATTTGCTATTGTGTCAAAATCCATAATAAACGCATCCCATATCAAAAACTCATACATTCCGTCCAATTCATAAGGATCTGTTGTAGTAGCATTTGCATAGTTAATAAATACTTCCATCAAAGAAGAATTATTTACTCCTTCAAATTGTATATTATTATTGAAGTTATTTATTCTATTAAATCCCACACCAAAGTTGAAATTAACCCAACGCGTATCTGAGTTCTCAAGATCGTATGAAGCAACAAAACCAAGATTATTTAAATTTACATTATATCCACTTTCATCAACTTTATTATTAATATATGTAGATGAATTAGAGCTATATCCCAACCCAGGCGAAAACACAAGCTCAGAACTTCTGTATATACCTAATCCGGCGGGGTTAATTGCTATTGACGAAAAATCTCCTCCTATAGCACCAAACGCGCCTCCCATTCCTACAAATCGTGCTGTTCCGGTATAATTATTATCCGAAAATTTTAAAGCATTATCAACATACTGGGAATATACGAAAGTATTTGCGGCTAAAGCTATAGCTAATATGAGATATATTTTTTTCATAGAATTTAAAGTTTTTATTTCTTAATACATTAGTGTTTAGGTAATCTATATATTTTTACCTTCTACCTCCACCAGATTTGGAAGAACTACTTTTTGATGATGATCCTGAACTTCTTGAAGAACTTCCTGAACTCCTGCCGGAACTTCCTGATGAGCCTGAGCTCCTTGAACTTCCTGAACTTCTAACAGAACCGGAGCTACCTGAAGACCTTGTTGAAGAGCTCCTTACTGACGAATTTCCTGAAGAACTTCCTGATCTTCTTGGAGTATATGAACTACCTGAACCAGATCCTGAAGTTGTATTTCTATTAGGTGAATAAGTTGATCTTCCTGAAGTATTTCCGGAACTTCTTCCTGCATTGGCATTTGAACTTTCAGGTCTGTTATATCTTGATGTAGAACGTGTTGTTGTATTATATGTTGACCTTGAAGTGCTCTGAGGTCTGGTATAATTTCGATTATTAGTTGTTCCTGTGCTTTCCCTTGCTACCCTTGGAGTTGATAAATCGGCACTACTTGTTCTTGTATTTTCATCAGAAGTTCTTGCTACTCTTGTTGTTTGACGATCAATTCCTGATTTTACTGTGCTTGAAGGTCTTATATCTCTTCCGGCGTATGCTTCAGGTAGTTCCCGTGAGGCTCTTCCTACCGAAGACCTTGTTGCTGATGCACCAGTAAGAGATCGTTGTCTGTATGAATGGAACGAAGAGCTTACATAATTATCATTATTTATACTATAATATGAGCTATAATATGGATTGTAATAAGGGTTGTAATATGGACGATAATAATATGATCCGTAATATGGATTGTAATAAGATGAATAGTAATATGAGCTATAAAACGGGTGATAATATGAGTATGGTGAATAATAGTTATAAGATGAACTATAACCCCAGGATCCAAATGAAGCCGTAATATATGCAGGTTCCACCCATATTTGATCTCCAACTATAACAACATTATAAAATGGATCATTAATATATGTCTGAGCAATCCAATAATCATCTGAGAAGGCTATATAATTATAATTTCTTCCATAATATAAACTGTTTTTTGCTTCTCTCCTTCTATCCAGGGCTTCAAAATAATCGTCAACAACTATATCATTATATTCATTTAATGAATCTGAATAATAAAGAGTTGTATCAAAATCCTGTTTTGTATCATCTTCAAGAATATCAGATATTTGCTTATCATAATGATTGCCAAATATTGTAGAATTATTTTTTTCGTAATCCTGATTCATGGTTGACATACTGCTAATAACAACCTCATCTTTAGGAGAATAATAAATGTCATCATTTACTGTACTTTGTTGTAGTGATGAACATGAGGTAGCTATTATTGCTATTAAAATAATTAAATAATTTCTTGTTTTCATAATGAACCTCCTGTTTCGTTATATTTTGTAATTAATTTATTTATTTTTGCAGCTCAAATTTTAATGTAATATTTATTAGGAAATAAGCAAAAATCATACCAAAGCATGGCGAAAAAACTTATAAAAAGAGAAGAAAATTACTCACAATGGTATAATGATTTAGTGATAAATGCAGATTTAGCCGAGAACTCTGCCGTTCGAGGGTCAATGGTTATTAAACCATATGGGTTTTCAATATGGGAAAAAATGCAGGCTGCACTTGATAAAATGTTTAAAGATACAGGCCATTCAAATGCATATTTCCCGCTTTTTATTCCAAAATCTTTCTTTTCAAAAGAAGCCAGTCATGTTGAAGGGTTTGCTAAAGAATGTGCAGTTGTTACACATTACCGGTTAAAAAAAGACGATAGTACAGGTGAGATAATTGTAGATCCGGATGCAAAACTTGAAGAAGAATTAATTGTTCGTCCTACATCAGAAACTATTATATGGAATACATATAAAAACTGGATTCAGTCATACAGAGATTTACCAATTTTGGTTAACCAATGGGCAAATGTAGTTCGCTGGGAAATGAGAACACGTTTATTTTTAAGAACTGCTGAGTTTTTGTGGCAGGAAGGTCACACAGCACATGCCACCAAAGAAGAAGCATTAGAAGAAACAGAAAAAATGATAAATGTTTATGCTGATTTTGCAGAAAACTGGCTTGGAGTTCCCGTAATTAAAGGATACAAGTCTGAAAACGAACGCTTTGCGGGAGCACTTGAAACATATGCAATTGAAGCTTTAATGCAGGATGGAAAAGCACTGCAGGCAGGTACTTCTCACTTTCTTGGTCAGAATTTCGCAAAAGCCTTTGATGTTAAATTTGCTGATAAAGAGGGTAAACTGGATCATGTCTGGGCTACATCCTGGGGAGTTTCAACACGACTTATGGGCGCATTGGTTATGGCGCATTCTGATGATAATGGTTTGGTTATACCTCCTAAATTAGCTCCAATACAGGTTGTAATTGTTCCAATCTATAAAGGAGAAGAACAGCTAAAACAAATTACTGAAAAAGCAAGTATCATTACAAAAAGCCTGGAAGATAAGGGAATTTCTGTTAAATTTGATAACAGGGATACCCATAAACCAGGATGGAAATTTGCTGAATACGAATTAAAAGGTATTCCGGTGCGAATAGCAATTGGACCAAGAGATATCGAGAATGATACGTTGGAAATTGCCAGAAGAGATACGCTGGAGAAAGTAACTAAATCACAGGAAGGTATTGAAGACTATATTGAAGATTTATTAAATAAAATTCAGGAAAATATATTTCAGAAAGCTTTAAAATTCAGAGAAGAAAACACTTTCAAAGCTGATACCTATGAAGAATTTAAAGATATCATAGAAAACAAAGGTGGATTTGTTTTAGCACACTGGGACGGTACACCTGAAACTGAACAAAAAATTAAAAATGAAACTAAAGCAACTATTAGAGTAATTCCTTTGGATGCAATTGAAGAAGAAGGAAAATGTGTCTATTCAGGCAAACTATCTAATAAAAGAGTTCTTTTTGCAAAAGCTTATTAAATTATCTACGTAATAATTTAAATTATGACAGAAAAAGATAAAAAGGAGCAAATCCTAACTGCTCTTGAAATGAAATCTCTCGTAAAACAGAAAGTTTACGATCAAACATTTGAAGTATTTAATTTACTTAAAGAAATTTTACAGGAAATTAAGACAGAATTTAATTCTGAAATGCAAGTGAAAGATCCTCGTGTAGAATTTGAGTATAGAGAAAGAAGTCAGTTTGAAATAGAATTAAAAGTTGCCGGCGATCTACTTATTTTCAGCATGCATTCAAATATATTTGAATTTGACAGAGAACATAATGTTTGGAAATTAAATTATGTAAAGGGAAACGCATTATATAGTTATAGCGGAATAATTAATGTATTCAACTTCTTGTCTGATTCATTCAAGTACAACAGACTTGAGGATTTAGGATATTTAATTTCAAGAATATTTGTAAATCTTGAGAAACACTTTTTTGTTGAAGGAAAACGTCAACAGGAATATCTTTATAATAATTTCGGGAAATCTGTTTTAACAAAAGAAATTCTTAAAGATATTGTGCTCAGAATTGTTAATTATGCAATAGAATTTGACTTATTGGTACCACCTTATGATAATGTTAAAATTGCATCTGTAGCGCAGTTGAATGAAAAAGTTGAATACCACAAAATGAAAACCGGAAAACGATTAGGATTTAAATTTAACTCCGATGACGTTTCTTAACTTCTAATAAAAAGCTACTTGTTATGTGTAAAACCTGATTCATAAAAAGTATTTCAGGTTTTTTTGCATCATTTTTAAAAGTGAATCGTCTTTATATAAAAATAAAGTTGTTTAAAATCGAACACTTATTGTTTCATTATCGTACGTTTAATAAGTAGATTAAAATAGAAGAAAAAACGTATTTAGCTATGAATCATGCATTTTTAAACAATGGCACAAAATATGCGTTAATATTGACAAATCTAAATATTCAAAGATCATGGTTGTAGATTTAAAAGCAAATGAGTTGGTACTAAAAGCAGGTGATTCAAATTACTTTGCTAAAGACAAAAATGTTGATGGTAAACTGATTTTAACCAATCAAAGGGTATACTTCAAAACCAGTGAAAATGAGAATTCAAGTTATAATCTGGAAATTTTGCCAGGCGATATTCAGGAAATTTTGTATTTTAATACATTAAAAATATTCCCTAATGGGCTGAATATAAAGCTAAGAGAAGGCAAAGAACTGAAATTTAAAATAGGAAAAAGGAATACGTGGGGAAAAGTTTTAAACAGAATTTATTAATACTGCTAATTTCAAAACTATATATATTCCGCTTACTTACCGGATGATGTTTCTTAGGAAACTCATCCTTTTTTTATGTAAAATTCACAAAACCTATTAATTAATTTAAACTAATGGAGATTTTCTAACAATATCAGTATGGGTTGCTTTGGCAGATAAACATTTTTAGAAATCTCTCCGGGAATTGATTAATATCAAATAATGATAGTTACTTTAAACAACTTTTAATAATTATTGTTAATAGTTTAACATAATCCAAATTAAAAATCAGAATTGAATGAAGCCAATTGGAATATTTTATGGGTCAAGCACCGGAGTTACAAAAAAAATTGCTGAAAAAATAAAAGAAAACCTTGAGCCAGGATTAGTAGAAATCTATGATGTTAAATATGTTAAACCCAGTGATGTTGAAAAATACTGCAATATTATTCTTGGATCTTCCACCTGGGGAAAAGGAATTTTGCAATCTGATTTTGAGCGTTTTTTGTATGATGTTTTAATATTTTCGGATTTAAAAGGAAAAAAAATAGCCATCTTTGGAACCGGAGATTCTGTGGTTTATCCTGATTCGTTTGTCGATGCAATAGGCATTATTTTTGAAGCATTGGAGGGAAAAGGTGTTAATTTTGTAGGTGAATTTTCTACAAAAGGATATAAATTTGATTCTTCTCTGTCAATATTTGGCGAAAAATTTATTGGTCTTCCCCTGGATGATGATTCTGATGGTGAACAAAATAAACTTCGTATATCTTTGTGGACAGATTTTTTAAAATTCGATTTGAATTAACCTGAAATCTGCAACTAATATCATTATTAGTTGTGATACTTAAAATTTATTTTATTTTTATCATGACTAAATACAAACATCCGCAGATGAACACCGCAATAATATATGGTACAAAACACGGCAGCACTCATAAATGTGCAAATACTCTTGCAAACGAAATGGGAATTAACACGAGATTATTTAGTCTTGAAACAGAAAATGATATAAATATTTCTGAATACGATACCATTATTATTGGCGGTTCAATACATGCCGGATTGATTAATAAAAAGGTAAAAAAATTCATAGATAAAAATATTAACATCTTATCTGAAAAAAAGATCGGGTTGTTCCTGTGTTGTATGTACGAAGGAGATAAAGCCCTTGAACAATTCCAGAATGCTTTTCCTGAGGTATTAAGGAATACTGCTGTTGCACATGGCCTATTTGGCGGTGAATTTGATTTTGAAAAAATGAATTTTTTAGAAAAAGCAATTGTAAAAAAAGTAGCAAATGTAGAAAAAAGCGTTTCTAATATTAATTATGATAATATTAAAGCATTTGCTAAAAAAATGTCACCTTAAATATTTTGTATACCCTATACATAATATATTCTTTTCATTAATATTATCTTGCTACAAAAATAACCTCAATTTTTGCTTATAATTTGTATTTCCAGAAAAATTATAACTAAATTCGATATTTTAAAAATTTAACATTAAAACAATTATCGTTATGAGAAAATTATTTTACCTTTTATTATTAATTCTTATTTCAACTCAATTAATTGCTGAAAGTCCAGTTAAAAAATTTGGAAAATTTAGCAAAGAAGAATTAAGTTTTTCAACATTTAAAAAGGACTCAAGTGCTGAAGCAGTTATCTTATTTGATAAAGGCCGTGCTTATTTTAACTACATTGAACCCTATGGCTTTCGTTTAATGTTTGATCGTCATGTTAGAATTAAAATTTTGAAGAAATCTGGATTTAATTATGGAGATTTTGAAATACCTCTTTATCGTACTCCAAGTGGTAAAGAAAAACTTACTGGACTAAAAGCTGTTACTTATAATACAATAGATGGCAAAACTGAAAAGAACAAACTTAAAAATAGTGGTATTTATAAAGATGATCATAACTCGAACTGGTTAATAATAAGGTTTTCAATGCCGAATGTTAATGTTGGGTCAATAGTTGAAGTAAAATACACAATTATGTCTGAATTCAACTATAAGCTTCCAGAATGGAGTTTCCAGGATTATATTCCTGTTCTATGGAGCGAATATCAAGTTGAAATTCCAGAGTATTATCATTATAATGTTATTAGCAAAGGTTATCTTCCATATGTAATAAATGAAAGTTCAATAGTTACAAACAATATTCAAATACAAAGCAAAACAAGATCTGCGGGAAAAGGACATGGAGCTCCAACAGAACAAACACTGAATCCAACTACGAATATTCCTGTTGTAACTAAAATTCTTAAAATGGCTGTAAAAGATGCTCCATCGATGAAAAATGAAGCATACATGCTAACATCTAAAAATTATATTTCTCAAATTCATTTTGAACTAGCTCGGGAAAAATGGCCAGGTCAAACAGAACGTCATTATACAAAATCCTGGGAATCTATTAATGAAAAATTGTTAAAACATCAAAACTTTGGAGAAAGACTTCGATTTGGGAAATTTATTTCAAAAGACGATACAAAGAAGATTATTGAAGGTTCTGAAAGCAATGAAGAAAAGATTTCTGCCATTTTCAATTATGTAAAAAATAACTTCAAATGGGATAAAACATATGGTGTTTTCACTAATTCAAGTCTAAAAGAAGTTTTTGATAATAAATCCGGAAATGTTGCAGATATAAACTTACTATTAGTTCTATTACTTCAAAATGCTGAAATTGATGCACATCCGGCCATTTTAAGTACCAGAAATCATGGCTTGCTTAATTTAATATACCCATCTGTTGATCAAATGAATTATGTTGTAGCTTATATTAGATATAATGGTAAAGAAGTTCTACTGGATGCTACTGAACCCAATTGTCCTATTAATATGTTGCCACCAAGATGTCTAAATGATAAAGTAAGGGTAATAAGTGAGAAATATTCAAAATGGATTGAAGTCAATAATGAAAATTCTTCCAAAAAATCTGTTACTACTCAAATTAATATTAATGAAGATGGATCAAAAGGTTCTATAAAAGTAGTTCGTGAAGGATACTCAGCCTTTTTATTTAGAAATAGTTTATCATCAAAGAATAATCCTGATGAATATATAAATGAATTTGAAGATGACAATTCAGGTATTAAAGTTAATGAATACAAATTTGAAAATAACATTGATGTATCAGCCAGTGTTATAAATGATTATAATGATATTAGTGTTGAAACAATTGACTATTTAGGTAACATGATATATTTTAGCCCTGTTATAATAGATAAAACTATTTCAAATCCGTTTGTATTAGAAAATAGAGAATTCCCGGTTGATTACAACTATCCGTTAGAAAATAGCTATACTTTTACATATATCATTCCAGAGAATTTTAGTGTTGATGAAATTCCTACAAGTGAACAATTCATTTTACCAAATAACTCAGCAGAATATAAATATAGTGCAACTGCCAATGGTAAAACAATTGAGATAAAAATAGAATATAAAATTAACAAGAGGGTATTCTTACCTAATGAATACACTGAATTAAAGGAATTCTATAATAAAATAATTGACAAAGAAAATAAGCAAATTGTTCTTAAAAAATCTTAATCCAGTTTTAAATGGCCGTTATTAACGGCCATTTAAAATCTATTTTGTAATTCAATTAAATAAATAATAAATAGACCTATGAAAAATTATTTATTTGCAATCTTGTTTGTTTTTAATACTTGTTTATTATTTGCATCTAATGATTTAGAATTAAATGCCAATGCAATAATTGAAGAATACAATACTGATTTTTATGTTGAATCGCCTAAAAACGCTAAACTTAAAGTAAATATCAAAATTAAAGTATTAAACGAAAATGGAGACATTTTTTCTGAATTCTCAGAATATTATGATCAATATAAAAGAATACTTTTTTTTGATGGTAAAATTTTCGATTCAAATAATAAGAAAATAAGACGAATTAGTATTACAGATTTAAACGATAACAGCCTAATAAATAACTTTTCTACATACGAAGATAATCGTATTAAAACCTACTCTCCAAATATTAAGAACTACCCTTACACGATTGAGTACACTTATATTATTACATATAGTGGGATAATTAATTATCCTAATTGGATACCACTTTCAGACTATTATCTAGCTGTTAAAAACTCTGTTATAAATGTCCATGTTCCAAAATCAATGAATATAAAATACAAAAATTATAACATTGAAGATCCTAAAATTCAAGCTGAAAACAACAAAGATATATTAACATGGGAAGTTTCGAACTTAAGTGCATTAGATTCAGAAAATCATCACATAGGATTTTACAATTTTACTCCATCGGTAATGCTTGCTCCAACGGAATTTAGAATTGAAAATTATTCAGGGAACATGAAATCATGGAATTCATTTGGGAATTGGGTAAATAACTTATTAGAAGGTCAAGACAATCTTCCTGATGAAGCAATTAAAGAGATCCAATATTTAGTATCAGATGATTCTAGCAAAATAGATATTATAAAAAAAATATATAAATATGTTCAAAATCACACCAGGTACGTAAGTATTCAACTAGGAATTGGAGGTTGGCAACCTTTTAATGCTGAAACTGTTTACAATTTAGGATATGGTGATTGTAAAGCATTAACGAATTACACAAAATCTCTTTTAAAAAGCTGTGGAATAGAGTCATACTATACTTTAATCAAAGCTGGTAAAAATGCTAACGATATTGATTCCAATTTTCCAAGTAATCAGTTTAATCATGCTATTTTATGTGTTCCTGTTGAAAAGGATACAATATGGTTGGAGTGTACTAGTCAAACTTCTCCTTTTGGATATCTGAGCTCATTTACTGATAACAGAAATGCTCTCTTAATAAAAGAAAATGCAAGTAAACTAGTAAAAACAACGAATTACACAATAGAGAATAATACTCAGAACAGAGTTGCCCATATTATATTAAATAGTTTAGGAGATGCTTCAGGTAATATTTTCACAAGTTATTCAGGAATTCTTTATGAAAATATTTCTTACATGATTGGACTAGGAGATAAAAAACAAGAAGAACTATTATACAAAAAAATCGATCTTAACAATATTAATCTAAATAGTTTTGATTTGGGTGTACAAAAGAATATTATCCCTAAAGCATTTGAAAAATTAAATTTAGACATTAATAATCTTGCAACTATAAGCAGTTCAAGAATGTTTATTCCTTTAAATTTAATGAATAAAAATACATATATTCCCAAAGATCAAAACTCAAGAATCTCTCCTGTAAAAATTAATATTGAATTCTATGATATTGATTCCGTATATTATACTTATCCAAAACAATTTACAATTGAATATCTTCCTGAAGATATTCAATTAACGTCTAGCTTTGGAGAATATATAGTAAAAATAGAATCTATCGAGAATAAAATTTTATATATCAGAGAATTAAAAATATTTAAAGGGATTTATCCTGCATCTGAATATAATAATTTTTATTCTTTCCTATCAAACATCTCTAAATCAGATAAAATAAAATGTGTTCTAAAACAAGAACAACATTAAAAACTATTAAGATTTAGAGTTCATTTATTATGATAAATAAATCCAATATTATATCTTGCAAATCTAAAATCTATAAAAAATTAAATTAAATATTATGAAGCGTAAAATTTCATCATTTATTTTATCAATTGTTGCAGTTTCAATAATTGCGGGTTGTGCAAACCAGACAAACACTATGGAAACAGAAAATGTACTTCAGAATAAAGTCAATGAATTTATTGAAGTTGAATTAACAACAGATATAAGTCATTTATCTGACAACCAGAGAGAAATGCTAGGGTATTTATTCGAAGCTGCTAAACTAATGGAAGAAATTTATTGGCAGGAAGCGTATGGTAATAAAGAAGAATTATGTAATAGTATAACTGATCCGGTTGTGAAAGAATTTGTAAAAATCAATTTTGGCCCCTGGGAAAGATTGAATAATAATAAATCTTTTGTTGAAGGCATAGAACTTAAACCTAAAGGAGCTAATTTTTATCCTGATGATATGACAAAGGAAGAGTTTGAATCTTTCAGTGCTGAGGATAAAACAAGTTTATATACTATTATTCGCCGTGATGAAAATGGAGCATTATATACTATTCCATATTATGAAGCATTCAAAGACGAAACAAACAAAGCCATTGAATTAATAAAGAAGGCTTCAGAACTAGCCGAAGATGAAGGTTTTAAAAAATATCTCCAATTAAGAGTCGAAGCATTAGCTACTGATGAGTATTATGCAAGTGATGTAGCATGGATGGAAATGAAAACGAATGATATTGATTTTATTGTCGGACCAATCGAAAACTACGAAGATGCTCTTTACGGTTATAAAGCTGCTCACGAATCATTTATTTTAATTAAAGATCAGGAATGGAGTAAAAAGCTTGAAAAATTCGCATCCTTTTTACCACAGTTCCAAAAAGATTTACCAGTAGCTGATGAATATAAAAGCGAAATGCCAGGAAGCGATTCTGATCTTGGGGCTTACGATGCCGTATTTTATGCTGGTGATTGTAATGCAGGAAGTAAAACAATTGCTATTAACCTTCCAAACGATGAAAAAGTCAGATTAGATAAGGGTAGTCGTAAACTTCAGTTAAAAAATTCTATGCGAGCAAAGTTTGATCAGATTTTAGTTCCTATTTCTGAACTTATGATTTATGAAGAACAAAGAAAACATGTGAAATTTGACGCTTTCTTTGAAAATACCATGTTTCACGAAGTAGCACATGGTCTTGGAATGGGAAATACAATCGATGGAAGCCAAACCGTTCGTGAAGCCTTACAAGATTATTACACATCAATTGAAGAAGGAAAAGCAGATATTCTTGGATTATATGTAGTAACTAAATTATACGAAATGGGTGAACTTGACAGCGGCGAAGTAATGGATAACTTTGTTACATTCATGGCTGGTATTTTCAGATCAGCAAGATTTGGTGTTGCAAGTTCTCATGGGAAAGCAAATATGATGCGCTTCTACTTCTTTCAGGAAAAAGGAGCTTTCACAAAAGATGAAGAAACCGAAACTTATAAAGTTGATTTTGAAAAGATGAAAGCTGCTATGGAGGAACTAACTCAGAAGATTCTGATTATGCAGGGTGATGGAAATTACGAAGAAGCTAAAGCATGGGTTGAAGCAGATGGTATGATTAAGGAAGTTTTACAAAAAGATCTTGACAAAATAAATGACGCAGGTATACCAAGAGATATAAGATTTAAGCAAGGAAAAGAAATTCTTGGATTAAATTAATACATATTAAATAAATTAAAAAGGTTCAATACTTCTTTATTGAACCTTTTTTTTCACATAAAACAATGATTCAACGGAGTATTAAATATTATCTGATTCTTCTTGTAACGATTATTCCGTTATCGTTGTTAAGTCAAAATTACGAAGAGTTTTTATTAATTAATGATACAATTGAATGGAATAGTCCTAATTCCGTTCAGAAAGACAGCTTATATATAAATAATCAAATTAAATCTGATCGTTTTTATGATTCATTAATCAATCGAGCCTCAAAAAATAAAATTACAAAAACGGCATTAAATCTTTTGTTAATTTCGGAGCCTGAAAAAGGTAACTTTATTGGAATAGAAGATATAAGAAATGAAGAATATTACCGACTGTATTCAGGAAAAAAAATACGAAATATTGAAATTGTAAAACTTGATGTATTTGGTCCGGGTTTAATAGATACAGTGAACACACCGATTAAACGGGTTCATAATTTTGGAAACAAAACTCATATTAAAACAAGGTTATTTATAATAAAAAACAACCTGTTATTTAGTTCCGGCGATACGATTGACCCATTATTATTAGTAGATAATGAGCGTTTGATTCGTAATCTGGACTATATTAAAGATGCTTCGATTCAGATTGCAGAAATACCGGAACTACCCGAATACGTTGATGTGTTAATAGTAACAAGAGATGTATATTCTGCAGGTTTTTATGTGGATTTATTTAATCTTGAATCAGGTTCTGTGGAACTTTATGAAAACAATCTTGCCGGTATTGGACATAAACTTCATGGGAGATTATTTATTAATTCAACTGAAAATCCTCCTACTGGTTATGAATTTAACCATTATATTGAAAATATTGGGGGAACTTTTATTAAATCCAGAATACAGTATCTTAAGGCCTTTGAAACAGAAAATTACGGAATTGAACTGTACAGAAACTTTTTTTCCTATAATACCAAATGGGCAGGTGGCTTAAGGATTTATCAAACATCTACACTGAATGATATTAGAAAGACTGATACTACATTATATAATGTAAGATTAAAATACTCAACACAAGATTTCTGGTTAAGTCATGCATTTTTACTTAAATCCAAAAATGTAAACTTCCAGAATAGAACACGATTAATAGTCGGGGCCCGGTATATTAATAATACTTTTTACACAGGACCAGATGTAAGTGAAAGATACAATTTTCAATACCATGACAATCAGATGCTTTTAGCCGGGATTGCCTTTTCACGACAAAAATACTTTAAATCCAATCTGATTTATGGATTTGGTAAAACTGAAGATATTCCAATAGGTTGTCTGTTCCAGTTGATTGGTGGTTTCGAGAAAGATGAATTTTTCAAAAGGCCGTATTTGGGGCTGAAACTCTCCCGAGGGATTTATCATTCCAAAATAGGTTATTTAAATGTTCATGGAGAATTTGGTGGACTTTACTACGAAAACAAAATTGAACAGGGAGTAATTAAATTCAGTGGGCAAGCTATTAGTAATCTTCATTACTTTAACCGATTGAAATTACGCGAATTTTTAAGTATAAATTATACAAGAGGAATCAATCGGTTTATCGATGAAAACATATATCTTAATACTAATGATGTATGGGGGCTTTCAACAGATTATTTATACGGAGTCCAAAAAATCTCATTCCGCTCGGAACTGGTCGCTTTTTCTAATCTGTTTATATACAATTTCAGGTTTTTGTTTTTTGGATTCGGTGATTTAGGATTAATTGGTCCTGAAAATAAATCATTATTCAAGAATTCATTGTACTCAGGAATAGGCGTAGGATTCAGAGTGAGGAATGAGAATCTGGTATTTAAAACTTTTCAGATAAAATTTGCCTTTTACCCAAACTTCCCAAACGATGCTGAACAGTTTTACTACCTTATTTCAGGAGAAAATTACCAGAAACATGAAAACTTTGACCCTTCGGCTCCTTATATTATTGAATACAATTAATCTGCTTTTTGAAACATAATTTATCTTAATATATTTAAAAATGAAATGCTTTATTTATTTTTGTTAAATGCGGAAAGAGTTAATAATAAGTATTGATAATATTGAGGAGTTTAAAACAAAGCTGCTGATATATAGTAATAAAACTGACACGTTTGTATTATTTGACAGCCATGATTTTTGTCAAAAGAACACGTCAGATTACACTTATTATGAATATGATTTCATTGTTGGTATTGGGTCTGAAAAAGAAATAATTCTTACAAAAAATAATTCATTTCAGGCATTAAGTGATTTTAATAAAAAAAACAATGACTGGCTTTTTGGATTTCTTACATACGATCTGAAAAACGAACTGGAAGATCTGGAATCAAAAAACCCGGATAAATTACAATTTCCCGATATGCATTTCTTTTCTCCAGAAATTGTCATTTTATCTAAACAAGGAAAAACTTCGGTTTTATATTTTAGCAATCAATATTCCGAAAGCAAAATCAAAACTATAATATCGTCTATAGCTAATATACCATTGCCTGTATACAACAAAGAGAAACTATCAGTTCAGTTAAAACAAAAATTTACTAAAACTGATTATATTAAAACAGTTAATAAACTAAAACATCATATTCAGGTTGGAGATATATACGAAATAAACTTTTGCCAGGAGTTTTATAGCAACTCAAGTATTGATCCTGTACAAACGTATATAAGATTAAAAAATATATCTCCTACTCCTTTTTCATGCTTTTATAAATCACATAATAAATACTTACTATCGGCCAGCCCTGAAAGATTTTTGAAAAAGGAATCCAATAATGTTATTTCACAACCTATTAAAGGGACCATAAAAAGGGGTACAAGCGAAAATGAAGATTTATTCCTACGGGAAAAGCTTTTAAAAGATCCGAAAGAAAGAGCCGAAAATGTTATGATAGTTGACCTTGTTAGAAATGACCTGTCAAGAACTGCAAAAAAAGGATCTGTTAAAGTTAAAGAGTTATATGGTATTTATAGTTTCAGTCAGGTACATCAGATGATTTCGACCGTGGTTTCAGAAATTGAAAGTAATACAGATATTATTGACGTGATTAAAAATGCTTTTCCAATGGGTTCAATGACAGGTGCTCCTAAAATAAGAGCAATGAAATTGATTGATGAATATGAAAAATCAAAACGTGGTATATATTCAGGAGCTGTTGGCTATATTTCACCTGATAAAAACTTTGATTTTAATGTAGTTATAAGAAGTATATTATACAATGCTGCTAAAAATTATGTATCTTTTACAGTCGGTGGTGCAATTACCAGTCTTGCTAATGCAGAAAATGAATATGAAGAGTGTATGATTAAAGCAAAAGCTATGTTTGAAGTATTAAAATAGAATGTATGATGTCCGGGTTTCAATCATTTATAGATAAAGAAGGTTTATGTGGAAAAACAGACAGAATTTTACTGGGAGTAAGCGGTGGAATTGATTCTGTTTGCATGTTGCATTACTTCAGCACTTCGGGATATTCTACAGGCATTGCACATTGTAATTTCGGATTAAGAGGAGAAGAATCGGATCAGGATGAAATATTTGTTAGAAACCTTGCCAGCGAATTTGACATCCCGTTCTTTTCCGTAAAGTTTAATACACAAGAAATTGCAGAAAAAGAAGGAATTTCAATTCAAATGGCAGCACGCGATTTACGTTATGAATGGTTTGAAGAAATAAGAAAAAAATATGACTATGATTACATTGCAATAGCCCATAATAAAGATGATGTTATTGAAACATTCCTGATTAATTTAACAAGAGGTTCAGGATTAAAAGGGTTTACAGGAATAAAACCAAAATCAGGAAAAATAATCAGGCCACTATTATTTTCTTCAAGAAATGATATTTTAACATTTATATGCACAAATAACCTGGAGTTTAGGGAAGATTCTTCAAACAATTCTGTTAAATACAGCAGAAACCTGATTCGGCACGAACTTATTCCGTTGTTTGAAAAAATTAATCCGGCGTTCAGAGAAACAATGATTGAAAATATTTCAAGATTAAAAGAATCTGAAGAAGTCTATCTTGATAATATTCAATCTAAAAAAGAACTAATATTTAAGGAAGAAAATCAAAAAATAATAATTGATATTGAACAGTTAAAACTTTTGCATCCTCTTACGACGTATTTACATGAATTCTTAAAACCTTTTGGATTTTCACATACTCAGATATCAGATATAATAAATTCTCTTGACGGAATATCTGGTAAAAAATTTATTTCTCTTACGCACAGATTAATAAAAGACAGAACCGAACTTATTATTGAAGAAGTTTCTGCAACACATAATAGATCGTTTTTAATAAACAGTAAAAATGATAGCATTGAGCATCCGGTTCGTTTAAATATTACTGAACTGAAGCGATCAGAAAATTATGAAATTTCTAAAGATACTAATACAGGTTTATTTGATTCAGATTTTATTGAATTCCCGTTAACCATAAGAAAATGGAAATCGGGTGACTATTTCATGCCTTTAGGTATGAAAAATCTAAAAAAACTAAGCGACTTTTTTATAGATGAAAAACTCTCTATTTCCGAAAAGGAAAATACATGGATACTGGAAAGCGAAAATAAAATAATCTGGATTATTGGTAAGCGTATTGATGATAGGTTTAAAATAACTGGTAAAACAACTAAAATTTTAAAAATTAATTTAATCTAAAATAAAATTAATTTTTAAATAATTCGTTTTATAGTAAACCTTTCAAATCAATAAACGTTTATGGTTAAAGTAAACAAAGCTTAATGGAAGAAGATCAAAATTATAATCACTCTGAATTTTTAGACTTACTACCAGAGCTGGTTTTTGAAATTGATGAAGAATTAAATATTAAATTTCTAAATCAATCTTGTGAGAAAATTTTAGGCTATCGTAAAAGCGAATTGCTTAATAATAAGATATCTTTAGATGACTTTATAGTTCCGGTTGATATTAAAAAAATCAAAAACAATATCAGTAAAAATTTTGGAGGTAATCACACTTCAGGAAATAGTTATAGAATTTTCAACAAAGCCAAAGAAGAATTAACCTTAGAAATACATAATAGTCATATAAAGAAAGATGGTAAAGTTGTTGGATTAAGATGTATTGCAATTGATATTACCGAAAAAGAAAAAAAATTTATTACACTTAGTTCTCAAGAAAAACATTTCAGAGAAATTTTTCAGAACTCTCCAATTCCGTATCAATCTTTGGATATAAATGGAAACTTTTTGAATATTAATCCTGCGTGGGAAAAATTACTTGGTTATACAATGGATGAAATTATTGGAAATAACTTCTCACATATATTAAACGATGAAAATAAAATTAAATTCAAAAAATCATTTGAAAAATTTAAAAATAATGGAGAAATAAATAATATTCAATATGATTTATTAACTAAAGAAGGCGATACAATATTTGTAAATTATAACGGAAAAGTTGAATATGATGAACAACATAAAATTTATCGTACGCATTGTGTATTTAACGATATTACTTTACAAATAAAAGCAGAAAAAACTTTAATTGAGTCAGAACAAAACTTACGTGAATTAAATGCAACAAAAGATAAATTCTTTTCAATTATAGCCCATGATTTAAAAAATCCCTTTAATGATTTAATGGGTTTTACTCAGCTTTTATCAATGAATATTGACAAATACGATAAAACCAAAATTGAGCAGTTCATAAAAATAATACATCAAAGCTCAAAACTGGCACATAACTTACTTGAGAATTTACTTGACTGGTCCGGATCGCAAACAGGTAATCTTAACTATCATCCCGAGAAAACTCTGATTAACGCTTTGATTGATGAAAATGTTGATCTACTGGAGTCTACGGCACACAATAAGAACATTCAGATTTATTCTGAGCCTGATATGGAATTATACGCTTATGTCGATAAGAACATGGTAAGAACTATTATCAGAAATTTAATCTCAAATGCGATAAAATATACCAATCAGGGTGGAATAATTAAGGTTTCTGGTAATAAAAATAATGAGTTTTGTGAGATAACTGTATCTGATAATGGCATTGGAATAAGCAAAAAATATATTGATAAAATTTTTAAAATAGATGAAGGCTTTTCCACCATTGGTACTGAAAAAGAAAAAGGTACCGGACTTGGATTAATACTTTGCAAAGAATTTGTCGAAAAAAATGGTGGCAAATTATGGGTTAAAAGTGAGCCTGATAAAGGAAGTGCATTTTCATTTACTCTCCCTTCATCAGAACCCTAATTTTAATTATTTGTTACATCCTTCATTCGCTATTTCAAAACTCATATTAAAATAGTAATCTATATGTAAACATTGGAGAAAATCCTGCCTGATAAATAATAATTTCTTCTCCGGTATTGATATCGTACCTGTTAAACAAAGGATTTTCTCTGTTTGTTAAGTTTCTTATATCAAAAGCGTATTCTTCCGAAAACTTCTTCCAGTTTCTTTTAAATGATATTCTGAAATCAATTCTAAAGTAATCATCCATTTGTTTTGAAAAGGCTTTGTCATCAATATATACTGTTTCTGCACTAATTTGTGATTGATCAAAATCTACCGGAGAATATCTTCTTCCTCCTGCGGCCGAAACCTTCCCGTTTATTGCAATAATATTATTCTTATTTTTCCCTACATTCCATTCTTTACCTGCCAATGCATTAATCATATAATTACCATTAAATGCTGTATTACGGGTAACGCCATCACTACCTTCATATTTGGAATCAAAAACAGAAGAAGTTAATAAATAGTAAAGACCATTATGCAAGAATCTTTCCATAGTTATCTCCATCCCATAATTATAACCTGTTCCTTCATTCTTTAAATATTCCGGTATTCCAACAGAAAAAGAACCATTATTTAACATTGAAAACGAAGAAGAAGCATCCGACTGAACAGGAACATCAAAAATATTTTGATAATAAACCTCAGCTTTAAATCTGCTATTCTGGCTATAATTCCAGTCATATCCGAGAACAAAATGATGGCTCTTTGTAAATCCCAGATCGGTATTTGGACTTATTATCGTTCCATTATCAAGTTCGACTTTTTCGTAATATGATAACATGAATGGTATTTGGCTATGCAATCCATAAGCAAAACTTAATGACTTATTTGAATTAAAAGACCACTTTATACCAGCCCTTGGTTCCAATGAAGATTTATTATTTAAAGCTAAATATTCATAATGCATACCCAAATTATAAGTAATAGAATTATTCATTTTAAATTGCCAATGTACATATGGTTGATATAAATATGTATAACCCTTGTGATCGTTAGTGATTTCAAATCTATCTTCTGATCCATCATAAACACTATCAGTCAGATTTAAACTTATTTGTTTGGCAACAATTCCTGTTTGTAAATTATGTTTGGAATTAAACTTTTTATTCAATAAAAATGATGCAAAATAATTTGTTTCTGAAAAACTCTGCCTGATATAAGGCTCAGGAGATCTGTTTATTGTACTTAATGAATCAATACCATTCGTAGTATTCTGATATGTATAAGCAAAATTTACTCTTGAATATGTACTTTCATTAATTATCCAAATATGATTTAAACCTACCACTCCTACTCTTCCACGGCTAACCAAATCGTTTTCCCAATTGCGGGTATTATAATAATCATCTTCTTTATTTGTAGAATCCTGCTCGCTATATAAAAACTCAATATCACTAATACCTCCTATTCCAAAGATGCTAAAACGACCCATCTTTTTAGTAGGGAAATTTAATTTCACATTTAAATCCTGATATTCAGGAACACCAACACCAGTACCCAAATTAACAATCTTCTTCATAAGAGACATCATTGAATATCTATAATTTATTAAATATGAAGATCTATTTGATTTAGATATCGGACCCTCAGCTCCTAACTCAAAACCATTAAATCCCAATTGAAATAAAAACTCATGATTATCGTAATTACCATTACGCATTTTTAGATCAAACACACCCGATAATGCATTCCCGTATTCGGCAGGGAATGCCCCTGTTATAAAATCAGAATTAGATAATACATTATTATTTAACATACTTATTGGTCCACCAGCGGCTCCAAATTGTCCGTAATGATTTGGATTTGGTATATCTACTCCCTCGAGCCTCCATAATAAACCGCCTGGTGAGTTTCCCCGAATTACAATATCATTTGTTGACTCATCGGTTCCCTGAACTCCGGCATAGTTTGAAGCCATTCTTGAAACATCGCCCAAAGAACCAGCATACTTATCACTTTCTTCAACGGAAAAAGTACGAGCACTAAGTGTTGTTAGATTATTTAAGGATTTTGTTTTGTCGCGCTTAAATACAAAAACAATTTCTTCCCCTATAATTACTTGCTCTTCCAAACCAATTTCAAGAACCATCTCCTTGCCACTGTACAAATTAAGATTATTTAAATGAGCTGGTTGATATCCCAAATAAGAAACCTTTATACTTACACGACCTAC
>JAHOYT010000055.1 GCA_019038645.1 Bacteroidales bacterium | reverse complement strand
TTTTTTAAAATATTTGAGTATGTGATAGTTGCGTAATCAGGTCTGAATCCTGATTTTCCACCAGGTGTATATGCGTCGTTCGATCGTAAGCGTTTATTTGCTGTATAATGATTTACCATAGAATCCATACAACCAGAGGTAACTGCAAAAAACAACCGTGGAGCTCCCAATTTCTTAAAATCGCGTAAATCATCCTGCCAGTTAGGTTGTGGCACTATGGCAACTTTTAATCCCAGCGATTCCAGAACTCTTCCAATAACGGCCGGACCGAAAGAAGGATGATCAACATAAGCATCGCCACTAAAAAGGATTACGTCTAATTCTTCCCAGCCTCTTGCAACTACTTCTTTTTTTGTAGTTGGTAACCAATCATTAATATTATATTTAGGCGTGTTATCCGGCATAATTAAGTTTCACAAAGGTAACTTAAATGATTGAAATATATACGGAATTGAAATTCAAGTGAGTTAAGAATTGTTTAATGATGGTTGTAATTTAGTGTTGTTCGCAAGTACGTTTTTATTCTTCACATTCCTCGTCATTATTCGCTTTGCTCATGAGAAAGTTCCCGCGAAGGCAGGAATCTCTTTTGTATTTTGTTTAATAAAATGAAATCCCCAGTCGGGTTAAGGATGACAAAGTATGTTTTTTATCAAGCTGGTATTACCTTAATAAGTTATTCGTTTTTACGATATTCGCAAGTGGCTAGCATAAGGTGTTTACTACAACAACCTGTCACCCTGAGCATGTCGAAGGGTTAATGCCTACAGATATGGGTGGTCATACTTCGACTGGCTCAGTATGACAATGATATAGAAGTCTTAATAATTTATTTATTTTATGGAACAAGTAAAGAACTATCACCATAACTTAAAAACCGGAAATTATTTTTTAGAGCAAAATCATATACTTTTTTCCAGTCATCTCCAATAAATGCTGCGATTAATAGTAATAGTGTGCTTTTAGGCTGATGAAAATTAGTAATAAGTAAATCAACCATTTTAAATGAGTAGCCGGGAAATATCATTATTTGAGTTGAAGCATGCAATTCTGTAATACCGTTTTTGCTCATATAGTTTAGTAAAGCATTTAATGCAACGGTTTTACCAATGTCATTTGACAGTTTATAAGCTTCCCACTGCGAAATATGTGGATCGAAATTATCGCTTTCCAAAAGTTTTATTCCCAGCCAGTATAAACTTTCAATTGTTCTTACTGAAGTTGTTCCAATGGCAACTATTTTTTTAGAATTCAGAAGCTTATTTATTGTTTCTTTTCTTACCACAAAATGTTCGGTATGCATTTCATGATCATTAATTGTTTCTGATTTAACAGGTATAAATGTTCCTGCACCCACATGTAATGTAACTTCTTCTATGTCAACTTTCTTTTCCTGAAGCTTGTTTAAAACCGCATTTGTAAAATGTAATCCTGCAGTAGGAGCAGCAACCGAACCTTTTAATTTTGAATAAATAGTCTGATACCTGTCTTTATCAATTGTTTCCGACTCGCGGTTTAAATAAGGCGGGATAGGAGTAACTCCAATATTTTCAAGTATTTCGCTAAAAGTATAGTTGTTGTTATTCCACGAAAATTCGACAATTTGGGTATTTGCTTCGCCTGAAACTTTGGAAGCCTGTAGTTCAATTTCTGTATTATTAATTATAACTGTTTTCTTTAGATTTTGATCTTTCCACTTTTTTAAATTTCCAACAATACATTTCCACTTAATTTTTTCGGTTTGTTGGAATGCCAGCACATAATCTGAAGGTTCAACAGGTTCAAGGCAAAAAATTTCAATCCGCGCTCCGGTTTCTTTATAGAATTTTAATCGTGCCTGAATTACTTTCGTATTATTAAAAATACAGCTTGTTTGCGAATCAATGTACTGATCAATATTTTCGAATTTGTCTTTACTAACTTCCCCCTGATTATAAACAAGTAACTGCGATTGATCCCTTTGCTCTAAAGGATATTTTGCAATTCTTTCATCAGGCAAATCATAAATAAAATCTTCAATTCGTATATTTTCCGGATTTATATTCATCTTATTTCTTTTGAATGTGCAAAAATAACTAATTTTGTGTGATAAAAATAGATTACTTAGAGTGCCTAAAAAGATTAAGAGTTGATAATATACTGCTTATTACTAATTTAAACTTCAGGCACTTCAAACTAAAATAATAAATATTAACCCTTCGACAAGCTCAGGGTGACAACAAAATATTAAAAAAATATATTATGAATTTCAGAAAAGGCGATCGGGTAAAATTTTTAAATGAAGTAGGGCAAGGTGTTATAGCTCGTTTTCAGGATGAGAAAATAGCATTGGTTTTAAATGATGATGGATTTGAAGTTCCTGTTTTAATGAGCGAACTTTTAAAAGTTGAAGGCGAATATTCGTTTAACGATAATGAGAAAAAGGATTTCAACCAGCCAGATGAACAATCAAAACAACAGAATATTGTTATACATGAAGATGATTTGGAAGAAGATGGAGTAAATACTGATAATAAGGCAAATGTCTTTTTTGCTTTGGTTCCAAAAAATCAAAAAGATATGCTTAATTCTGATCTGGATGTATACTTAATAAACGACAGTAATTTTAGAGTTTTGTATTCATTATCTAAAAAAGAAAATGAATTTCAGTCGCTTTTTGCCTATGGTAACCTGGAAGATAATACAAAAGTGATTTTTGAAACAATAAAAAGAGAAGACCTTAATAATTTCGAAGAAATTAATTTCCAATTAATATTTTTTAGGAAAGGAAACTACTTCATACTCGATCCGTTAAATAAAACCTGGAATGTAAAACCTGCACGATTCTTTAAGCAAAATACGTTTACTGTAAATGATTTCTTTAACGAAAAAGCATATGTATATGAATTAACAGGAGAAGAAATTAATTTAGCTGATCATGTTTCCGATTCGGATATTGAAAAAGCAATTAAAGATAAAGACCGAAAAGAGCCTGAAAAGCAATTCAAAAGCAGTAAAAGTGGAAAAGATCAGGAAATTGAAGAAATTGATTTACATATTCACGAATTAGTTGACGATTACAGTAATTTATCCAATAAAGAAATGCTGGATATGCAAATGAGTCGCTTTACCACAGCCCTTGATGGCGGTATAATTGCCGGAACAAAAAGGATGGTTTTTATCCACGGAATTGGTAACGGCAAACTGAAGCACGAAGTTCTAAAAACTCTCAATAGAAAATACCCTAAATTACGATATCAGGATGCATCATTTAAGGAATATGGATATGGTGCTACAATGATTATAATCAAGTAAAAAGATTATAGTATCAAGTATCAAGTATCAAGTATCAAGTATCAAGTATCAAGTATCAAGTATCAGGTATCAAGATAAGGTATAGAGAGCTTAGTTTATCAACTGTTTGATCTTATCATATAATTATGTCATACTGAGCCTGTCGAAGTATGCAATTCTAACTTGAATTTTAAAAATAAACGTAATAATCTTTTAATTAGATGATTAAATCTTAAATTTGCAACGCAGCAGGCTGTTCTATCGCTCTGTTTTACAGAGAGGAAAGTCCGGGCAACAAAGAGTACCAAACTCCCGAAACGGGAGATATCCGTGAGGGTATAGTAACAGAGAAGAAAATAACCGCTCCGATTCGTCGTGGTAAGGGTGAGAAGGTGAGGTAAGAACTCACCGGTTCCGGTAGCGATACCGGAGTCCGTCTGTCTTTTGGGTTGCAAGACCATGTATACCGGCAATTAAGAGCTACTCGTTCGATGTCGGGGGGTAGGTTGCTTAGATAAATGATGGAAACTGCGATTCGTCGCATGACAGAACCCGGCTTACAGGCCTGCTGCTTTTTTTATTGGTATAGTAATTAAAACTGTTGATCAACACAGTTATTTATTCCAAATTCCAAATTTTATTTCTAATATCTCTTTTCTATTTTATATCTCCTCCAACACTTCCATTTGGTTAATGATGTGTAAACAACAATCCTTTCAAAAAAACGAAACCTAAGCAAATAATGGAAAATCCGGTAAAAGAAAAAATACAATAAAACAATCAGGCCGATATCAATAAAAAAATTAAAAATATTACTTAACCAAGCAGGGAAAATACTGTCAAGCAATGGGTTGATATTTAATAGCTTATATATCTTTAATACAAGATATGAGCTTATAAAATAATAAATAGCAAAACTGTAGCCATGTGATGTTTCAATAGCCCGCTCCGGACAAATATTCATGCATTGCATGCAGCTTTCGCATTTATGAGTCCAGAAGGGCCTCTTATCCACAAGTTTTATTGCTTGCACCGGGCATTTTTCAATACACAAGCCACAATTGCTGCAATCTTTTGAAGCATAAAATGTTTTGGCCAGTATAAACCGGCCAATAATGTAATATAAAAACGCAATTGGAGTTATCAATAAATCAACAAGAATAGCTCTTAATCCTTTATAATCACTTTTATTGTTAATTAAATTTAAGGCAAATCTTTCGGTTTCTCTTTTTCGTTTATTATATATAGATTCTACAACTGTTGGCTTGATTCCGGGATGAAATGATATCCAGTTCGAAGGTAAATCGACAGGATGCATTCCAATAATTTTAAATCCTTTTAATAATAAAATAAGTGCAGAGAAATACTGTGCCATTCCACTCATTCCCGGCACAAAATACTTTCCTGCTTTTAATCCGGCTCTTGTATTTATAATGAATGTTTTATTCTTATTGGATTTTGGAAATCTCAGCAGGAAATGAAACATAATTGGAGGAAAGTTAAAACCATGTGTGGGTGAGCAAAATCCTATTAATGCATTATCCGGAACAATAATGTCTTTTCTGTTCTTAATTTTACTTATATCAATAATTTGAGATTCATAATTATTATTACGCGCAATATCATCAATCCAGTGTGTTACATTTCTTGCATTACCCGTGCCGGAGAAATAATATATAATTAATCGATTTATTTTTTCCTTATTAGTTTTACTCATGAGTGATAGAAAAAGCTTTGTTAAAAATACAAAAATTATTACGCAAATGCTTGTTTAACATACCTGATTAAATATCATTATATCAAGATTATTTTGTTATTTTAATAATTAAAAACTTTCTTTGCACCAATAATTAATTCAAAAAAAATAATTTATGACAATTTCAAAAGAAAAAGTAGTTACTCTGTTATATCAGTTACGTGTTGATGACAAAAATGGCGATGTAATTGAAACCGTTGAAAAAGAAAAACCATTTGTATTTTTATATGGTGCAGGCTCAATGCTTCCTAAATTCGAAGAAAATTTAAATAAGCTTAAAGCAGGTGATGATTTTGAGTTTACATTAAAATGTGAAGATGCATACGGAAAAGCAAGTGAAGAGGCTGTAATGGATTTGCCAAAAAATATTTTTGAGGTTGATGGTAAAATAGAAGAAGGTTTACTTGCAGAAGGTAATGTAATTCCAATGCAAAATGATGATGGTCAGAAATTTAATGGTGTAGTTGTAGAAGTTAAGGAAGAATCTGTAACTGTCGATTTTAATCACCCGTTAGCTGGTGATGATTTGCATTTTGAAGGTAATATTATAGAAGTTCGTGAAGCCACAAAAGAAGAAATTGAGCACGGTCACGTTCATTAATATTTAAAGACTTTATATTCAGGGATAATGCATCAACATTATCCTTTTTTTTATTGCAGAGTTATTGAAAAAGTATAAACTAAGCAAATTTGGAACGGTTTTTGAAAATTACCATCCAAATAACACATAAAACGTACAATTATGAAAAGACTAATTTTAATAACACTTTTAATAACATCAGTTACGCTGGCCTCCAAAGCACAAATTAAGTTTGGGATAAAAGGAGGAATTACATCTACAAGCATAAAAGTTGATGATATAATTGAAATTGATGATGCTTCTGATATTGAACAACTAGTTGTTAAAGGTGAGAATGCAAATATTGGTTTTCAGGGTGGTATTATGGCTCGAATTACAATTGCTAAAATTTATATTCAGCCCGAATTACTATTTACTTCTACAGGCGGAAAAGTTGAAGTAACAGAGTTTCTGGAATCAGGAAATCAGGTTAGCACATTTAAAGATCAAGAATTTAAGCAAATTGATATCCCAATAATGTTAGGTTTTAAATTTGGTCCTGCCAGAATTCAGGGTGGC
The DNA here is from genome assembly GCA_019038645.1 of Bacteroidales bacterium. Lineage (GTDB taxonomy): Bacteria > Bacteroidota > Bacteroidia > Bacteroidales > UBA12077 > UBA12077. The sequence goes on along the minus strand of JAHOYT010000055.1, from coordinate 21,889 downwards.
CCAATAGCAAGTATTGTTGTGGATAGTAAATCTATGTTAAAAGATTATGCGAATTACCAGGAAGAATTTAACAATGCAACATGGGGATATCAGGTAGGTGTAGGTCTTGATATTGGTAAAAAACTTACTATTGATGTAAAATACGAAGGAAGCCTTAGCAATCTGACCGATGGCGTTAAAATAGGTGATAATACTCTTGATTTTGATTCAAGAAACAGCCAGTTTGTAGCTTCGCTGGGATTTTTCTTCTAAAAAATCTAAAAGTTTTCAACAACCACTACTTTATCATAAGTAGTGGTTTCTTTATACTTTCCCGTTAATTGTCGTCATAATTGTTAATAAACTCATCATCAGTTTTTTAGTATTTGTCAAAACTTGTAAGCGATTTATTTGTTGTTTGAAATAATTAATTAGCTTTGCACCCGTTTTTCTTATTAAATTTTTAATAAGGTGCAAATATCCGGAAGTTATCTCCGGATATTGATTTTAGTAGGAACGAATAAAATATTTATGAAGGTTTTAAAAGTATTAAGAATTATATTATTATTTATTTTAGTTTTTTTCGGAGAAATTGCAATAAGTTTTTCCGATAAAGCTTCTATGGAGAAAGTATTTCCATCAGAAGAGAAAATGCCGGTATCGCTTAGATTAACAAATAACATATCTGCATACGAATCTATGCAGGGACTGGATCAACAAATTGAAAGTTTCATGAAGAAATGGAATATTGTTGGCGCCTCAGTTGCAGTTGTAAAAGATGAACGATTACTCTATTCAAAAGGATTTGGATACGCCGATAAGGATAATGAAATAAAAGTTGAACCAAAACATTTATTCCGTATTGCCAGTGTTTCAAAGTTAATTACTGCTGTAGCTGTAATGAAATTGGTTGAAGACAACGTAATTAGCCTGAACGATACAGTTTTTGGCGAAAACGGAATTTTAAATGATGAGGATCTGCTTAATATAAAAGACGATAAGGTTTTAGGAATTACAGTTAAAAATTTGCTAAACCACACAACAGGATGGACAAACAGGAAAGGTGATCCAATGTTTCTGAATCTTTCCATTGCACGAAAAATGGATAAGGAATTACCTATCGATACCAGAACAATCGCGCAGTATGTATTACAAAACCGCGAACTGGATTATTCTCCTGGTAAGAAGTCTGTATATTCAAACTTTGGATATGCACTTACTAGTCTAATAATAGAAAAAGCAACAGACCTGAGTTACGAAGAATATGTTGTTACTCAAATATTGAACCCTTTAGGAATTTATGATATGCATTTGGGCAAATCTTTACCTGAGGATAAATATGAAAATGAGGTAAAATACTATGGACTAAAAGGTGAAAGAAATGTTCTTTCGAGCTTTGGTACAGGCGAGAGAGTTCCTAAATACTATGGTGGGAATTCTATTGAAACATTAGGTGCTGCAGGTGGCTGGGTTGCCACACCAACGGAACTTATGAAATTGCTGGTTGCCATTGATGGATTTAATATCAGACAGGATTTGTTATCTGATAAATCTATTGAAGAAATGACAAAATCCGGAAGAAATATTCGGCCGTTTGGATGGACCGGAACAGATAGCAACGGATATTGGTGGCGTACAGGTACACTATCAGGTACATCGGTGTTATTGAAAAGAGAAAAAAATGGTGTTAGCTGGGTGTTAGTAATAAATACAACTCCGAAATATGGTGCCAGATTTCCGGTACAGATTAATAAAACAATGATTCGCGGACTAGCTACAATAGATAATTGGCCAACATATGATTTATTCGATTATTATGAGCCGAAGTCTCTGCATAATAAATGGTTAACCATAAATAACTAAATAATGAATCCAGGGTTTTTGCCTTGGATTTTTCTTTTTAAATTAAAATATAATTAAGTTTTTTCTGTTTATTAATTACTATATTTGTTTTATTAACAAAGAGTGCAACAATGCAGTAATAATTGACGTAATACAATAAATTCAGATCAAAACTTAAAGAATGGGATTAGAAGTTAATGAGATAGGTTCCGGTAAAAAAATCAATGAGCGAATAGAAATATTAAAGGATGTGGTAATATTCTCAGAATCAGAGGAAATTATCCTGAAGCGCCTTGCTGCATCTCTTGTTGATGTGTTTGTTGAAAGAGACGAGGCTGTTTTTCAGAAAGGAGATATGTTAAATGCAATGTATGTTATTGTTAGCGGAGCAGTATATGTACACGATGGCAACCATATATTTACACAATTCGGAGCAAAAGATTTTTTCGGAGAATATTCATTAATAGATTCTTCTGTAAGGTCCGCAACTGTCACAGCGTCAGAAAAAACTCACTTACTTCGCCTTGATCAGAGTGATTTTCTTGAATTGATTGAGGAGAATGTAGATTTATCAAAAGCCGTATTAAAAGCACTAATAAAAAGACTCCGAAATAATAATATTTTAGAAGAGAAACTAACTCAAAATACACTGAAAATTAAAAGGCAAAGAGACAAGCTTGATGTGCAAAAGGAAAAACTGGAAGAATTAAATGCTACAAAGGACAAATTTTTTACCATTATTGCACATGACCTTAAAAATCCATTTAATACTGTAATTGGTCTTTCTGAATTACTAATGGAAAGATATGAGTCGTATAATTCTGATAAGATACAGGAATTCATAGGTCAGATACATAAGTTTTCAAATAATGCATTTAATTTACTGGAAGATTTATTACAATGGGCTAAGTCGCAAACCGGCAGAATGGAAGTAAAACAGGAAAAAACGGATCTTTTTGAATTAGCAATTGAAAACTTAAATCTTTACAAAGCGAAAGCAGAGGAAAAGGGTATAAAATTAATCTCTAACGTTGATATTGGTATATATGCCTGTATCGACAAAAACATGATTTCAGCAGTTTTACGAAATCTGGTATCGAATGCGATAAAGTTTACCAGAAGTGGTGGGAAAATTAGTATTGAAGCTAATTTATCTGGTGATTTTATTGAAGTAAAGGTTTCAGATACAGGGATTGGTATTTCGGAAAAGAACCTGCAGGGTATTTTTGAAATTGATTACAATATTTCCACGTTAGGAACAAATGAAGAATCAGGAACAGGTTTAGGTTTGATAATCGTAAGAGAGTTTGTTGAGAAAAATGGTGGCACAATTAGCGTAAAAAGTAAAGAAGGAGATGGTTCAGTGTTTATTTTTATGATCCCAGCCTTCAAAGAATAAATAAATTTGAAATGAATAATATGTTTTTGAAGTATATATACAGGACCTTGTTTGTTTCAGGACTAATATTAATTGCCAACAATATTTTTTCTCAGAGTTATCTTCAGGTTAAAGGAAGACTGGATTTTAAAGAGGGAACTTCAAAAGAAGGTAAGATTAATTTATATGAGAACGGAAATCATAGTGAAACATATATTGTAGACAGATCAGGAAAATTTAGTATTGATCTTGAAATGGATAAAGATTACATTTTTGAGTTTTCAAGAGAAGGATATGTTACAAAAAAGATAAGTATCAATACAGAAGTTCCTGATAATTCAAAGAAAAAAAGTTTTACGCCTATTTATTTCGCCGTTGAACTTTTCCTTCAATATGAAGGTGTTAATACCGTTGTGTTTACTCAACCTGTTGGAATAATAAAATTTTATCAGCAGATTGGTGACTTTGATTATGATGTTGATTATTCAACAGAAATAAGAAATAAAGTAGATAAAGCTGAAAAGGAACTCGAGGTAGCACACAGAAATCATATAAAGGAACAAAGAGAAAAAGAACTTGAAGAACAAAGAAAAGCTCAGGCTGCACAAAAAGCAGCGGCAGATCTTGAATATCAGAAAAGAATTGATGCAGAAAAAAAGGCTGCAGATGCCAGAAAATTAGCAGCAGCAGAGGCTGTAAGGGTTGATGCCGAAAAACAGGCTCAGTTATTGGCTCAACAAAAGGAAGCAGCGAAAAAACGGCAACAGGAAGAAGCTGCACGAAAAGAAGCGGAAAAACTTGAAAAAGAAAGAATTGCGGAACAACAAAGAATTGCTGCTGAAGAAAAAGCTAAGGCGAAGGCGGAAGAAGAAGCAAGAATAAAAGCAGCTTTTGAAGCCCAAATTAAAGCTGAGGGAGAAGCACGTAAAAAGGCAGCTGTTGAGGCTGCCAGAATAAAAGCAGAACAGGAAGCACAACAGCTAGCTCAGCAAAAGGAAGAAGCGAAAAAAAGGCAACAGGAAGAAGTTGCACGAAAAGAAGCGGAAAGGCTTGAAAAAGAAAGAATCGCGGAACAACAAAGAATAGCTGCTGAAGAAAAAGCTAAGGCGAAAGCGGAAGAAGAAGCAAGAATAAAAGCAGCTTTTGAAGCCCAAATTAAAACTGAGGAAGAAACACGTAAAATGGCTGCTGATGAAGCTGCAAGAGTAAAGGCAGAACAAGAAGCGCAACAATTAGCACAGCAACAGGAAGAAGCGAAAATAAGGCAACAGGAAGCTGCAGCACAAAAAGAGGCAGAAAGGCTTGAGAAAGAAAGAATTGCAGAGCAACAAAGACTGGCTGCTGAAGAAAGAACCAAAAATGAAGTTGAAGAAAAGGCTAGATTGAAAGCTGCTGAAGAAGCCAGTGCAATTGCGGAAGCTGATTCGTTAAAAAAGATTGCAATAGAAAAGGCAAGAGTAGAAGCTGAAGAAAAAGCCCGTCAGTTGGCATTAGTAAAAGAAGAATCTGAAAAAAGAAAAAAGGAGGAACTGGCTCAAATAGCACTTGAAAAAGTACAAAAACAAGCGCAACTTGATAAGGAAAAAAGACTTTCCGAAGAAAGAAAAAAACAGGAAGAGGCAGACAGAGTATTGGCAGAAATTGCCGCTCAGGAAAAATTACAAAAAGATATTGAGCTAAGAAAATCCAAAGCTTTAGCCGATAAACTAAAAAAACAAAATCAATTATATAGCAGTGCTGCTCAAAAAGCTGCAGAAGAGTTAACCGAAGTAAAAAAGGATTATCCAAAAGGAAAAACTGTTGAAGAATTTGAAAGGTATGGGATGAAAATTACAAGAACTATTGTTATTGATAATGAGGTTGTACGAATTTATCTGAAAGTAGTTCATGAGTGGGGTGCGACGTATTATTTTAAAAATAATCAGGCGATATCAGGATATCTGCATAATATTGAACTGGATAGAATTTAAATGTTTTGCGATGAAAGATTTTAAAAAATATTATATCATTCCTGCCGAACCCGAAGAAGTATATGCCTCGTTAACAAATCCTTTTACAATAGAGTTGTGGAGTGGTTATCCGGCTGTTATGGACGAAAACTCAGGAACAGAATTTTCCCTGTGGGAAGGTGATATTACCGGAAAAAATATTGATATTATTAAAAATAAGAAAATAGTACAAGAGTGGTATTTTGGCGAACAACCTGAACAATCGATAGTTACAATAAATTTATTTGAAAACAAAAAAGGCACACAGGTTGAACTTAATCATAAAAATATTCCTGACGAAGACTTTGATAATATTAAAGAAGGCTGGAACGATTTTTACTTTGGTGCCATAAAAGCTTTTTTTGAAGTTGAGTAACTTTCCGTTAGATTTTTTTAGTAACTCTGAAATGTTATTTCCTATAATTTTGTATATTTAAGTTTAATATATAATAAATTACTGAAAAAGATTATGAGATTATTTATTATTAGTTTGCTTCTTGTAATGAATTTGCCTGCTTTTTCTCAGGAAGAAACATTTCAGAAAGAAATTGTAAAGCTGGAACAAAAATTAAAAAGTTCTGATAAGTTAGGGTTGAGAATTGCTACATGTAAGGAAATGATTAAATTAAGTTTCCCCGATCATCTGAATTATGTGCGTGAATATAGTGATGAGCTTTTAAAATTAGCAGTATCAGCTAATGATTTAGATTCTAAAGCGTTTGCATATTATTATCTGGGAGAATACTACTATAAAAATGATGATTTTCAAAATGCAGAGTATAATTATAAAGAAGCATTAACATTATATCAGAATCTTGAAAATATAAGTCAGGTTGCGCAAATATATCATAATTTGGGACTGGTAAACCAATTTCTAAATCATTATGATGAATCATTATCTTATTATCAAAAATCTGTTGAATTAGCTGAAACACTCGGGAATAAAGAAAAAGAAGCTATCAGTTATCAATGTATAGGAACATTGCACTTTGATCTGCAGAAATACTCTCTTTCGCAATACTACTATGAAAAGGCCCTGGAAATATATGTGGAAAATAATAACGAAGAAAGGATAGCTGCAATAAACCAAAATATAGGTGTTTTGTATTACAGTCGGGGTAATTTTGATAAATCATTGGAATATTATAATAAATCTCTGAGTATTTATGAAAATTTGAATGATAAACAAAACATTGCAATATCGCTAAGTAATATAGGTCTGGTTTATGAAGAAAATAATTATTTTGATGAAGCACTGGAATATTACCTGAAAGCATTACTTATTTTCGAGGAAATTGGCTATAAACCTACACTGGTTAATATTTTTTATAATCTGGGGTCATTATACCGGAATGTTAAAAATTACAGCAAATCACTGGAGTATTTTGAAAAGGGACTGGAATTATCAAAGAAAATTTCTATGAAAGATTACATTTCATACAACTATGAAGCATTATCTTCTTTATTTGAAGAAACTGGTAATTATTCAAAGGCCCTAAGCTATTATCAAGATTTTGTTCAGGTTAAAGATTCTATCCTTAACGAAGAAAAATTCAGACAGATTGGAGAGCTGGAAGCTCAGTTTCAGTCTACTAAACAACAAAAAGAAATAGAATTTCTTAAAATTGAACAAGATTTAAATGAATCTCAGCTAAAAAAGAAAGAAGCTCAGAATTTAATATTAATAATAGGTTCTTCTCTTACTATCATTATTGCAATGATATTATGGTTATTTAACAGACTACAAAAAAAGTCATCGCTTAAATTAGAAAATGAAATAGAAGAACGGATAAAAACTGAAAAACTGTTAACTAATATTAGAGATGAGCTGGAGGAAAGGGTTAATGAAAGAACAATGGATATAGAGGAAACAAATAAAAAATTACTTGTTGAAATTGAAGAGCATAAAAAGACATCACAAAACCTTGAAGTGGCTAAAAACAAGGCCGAAGAAGCAGATAAACTAAAATCAAATTTTCTGGCAAATATGTCTCATGAAGTACGAACACCAATGAATGCAATAAGTGGGTATTCACAAATGCTTGCTTATGACGATCAAACAGATGATAAAAGAAGGGAGTATATTAGTTTGGTTCAGGATGGATGTAAAAATTTAACTAACTTAATTGACGATATAATTGATTTTGCAGAAGTTGATTCCGGCAGAATAAAGATTGAAAAAAAGAAATTCAATCCACATCCGATGCTTGAGTTTCTTTGCGATCATTACACTTCCGAACTGGTTAAAAAAAGCAAAGAGAATATTAAACTGATCTATTCTAATGAAAACAAGGAAATTGACCTTATACTTAATACTGATTCTTCCAGATTTAAACAGGTTCTCTCAATTCTTATTGATAACGGAATAAAATTTACTGAAGAAGGTGTGGTTGAATTTGGATTTACACATCCTAACGAAAGTGAAATACAATTTTTTGTAAGAGATTCAGGAATAGGAATTGATGAAGAATATGAAGAAATTATTTTTGAAAGGTTCAGACAGATAGATGAAACGTATTCCAAAAAGTACGGAGGAGCGGGAATAGGTTTGTCGGTTGCAAAAACCCTTGTTAAATTGCTAAATGGTAAAATATGGTTTGAATCAAGCTATGGAAGGGGTACAACATTTTATGTTAATATACCTTTTAACAAGGACAATGAGTATGCTGAGTTAAATAAACCGGAACAATATAACTGGGAGAATAAAGTGATACTTATTGCCGAAGATAAAAAAATTAATTTTGATATTATTGAAGAATCACTTAGCCCTACAAATGTTAACCTTGTTTGGGCAAAAAACGGGAAAGAAGCGCTTAAACATGTTGAATCTGAGAGTAAAATTGATTTGGTATTAATGGATATTCAGATGCCTGTTATGGATGGTTACGAATGTACCAGACGTATTAAAGAGTTTACTGATAAAATTCCTGTTGTTGCTCAAACAGCATATGCCTTACCTCAGGACAGTTATAAGTGTTTTGAAGCTGGTTGTGATGATTATATTGCAAAACCAATTTCTCTTAACGAGCTTTTGGCAAAAATAAATAATCACCTGATATAAAAGAGCTTGTGCTTTAAATATTTTAGAGTTTATTAATAGTTTTTCTAATTTCAACTAAGTTATACAGCAGTTTCTCTAAATGATTTAAATGCAGCATATTAGCACCATCAGATTTTGCATTTGCAGGATCAGGATGTGTCTCAATAAATATGCCATCAACACCAACAGCAATACCAGCACGCGCAACGATTTCAATAAGTTCCGGTTTTCCTCCGGTTACACCCGACGATTGATTTGGTTGTTGCAGGCTATGTGTAATATCAAGTATAACAGGATATCCGAATTCTTGCATTTCAGGAATTCCTCTGTAATCTATTATCATGTCCTGATAACCAAACATGGTTCCACGGTCAGTAATCATAATATTTTTATTTCCTGATTCCAGAACTTTGTCAACAGCAAATTTCATGGAACCCGGAGCCAGAAATTGCCCTTTCTTGATATTTACAATCTTTCCGGTTTTTGCAGCCGCAACAAGCAGGCTTGTCTGACGGCATAAAAAAGCCGGAATCTGAAGTATATCTGCATATTGAGCAGCTAAAACAGCTTCCTGTTCTGTATGTATGTCAGTTACTACAGGTATTTGTAATTGTTCACGAACCTTGTTTAAAATATTTAAGGCTTTAATATCACCAATTCCCGTAAAGGAATCCAACCGTGAACGGTTTGCTTTACGGTACGATGCTTTAAACACATAAGGTATCTTAAGCTTATCGGTTATTTCTTTAACTTTTTCTGCAATATGGAATACATTTTCTTCGCTTTCAACAACACATGGTCCGGCCAGCAGAAAAAAATTACCGCTATCAGTATGTTTTATATTTGGAATATTTTGAATCATGATATAGATATTTTACATAGAAATGAATTACGAAATTAATCTAAATAATTAATATTTGTATTTTCCTTTCCACTGATTTTGCAATCTTTTAAGTAATTCTGATTCCTTAGGGTTATTTTGTGGTTTATAAACAAGATTCTCTTTTATTTCTTCGGGCATAAAATTATCCTGAATAAAATTTCCATCGTAACTATGAGCGTATTTGTAATCTTTGCCATATCCGATATCTTTCATAAGCTTTGTTGGGGCATTCCTGATATGTAAAGGTACAGGCAAATCGCCTGTTTCATGAACCAGTTTTTGGGCATCCTTTATAGCCTCATATGCCGAATTACTTTTAGCAGACGTTGCCAGATAAATAGTTGCTTCCGAAAGGATTATTCTTGATTCAGGCCATCCAATCTTGTTCACTGCATCAAAACAGCTGTTTGCCAGCAATAAAGCATTAGGATTTGCCAGTCCGATATCTTCTGAAGCGAGAATCAGTAATCTGCGTGCAATAAATTTAGGATCTTCACCGCCTTCAATCATTCTTGCAAGCCAGTAAACTGCTGCATTCGGATCGCTACCACGTATCGATTTAATAAACGCCGAAATTATATCGTAATGCTGTTCTCCGTTTTTATCATAGGTTGCGATATTCTGTTGTAAAATATTTATAACAATATCATTGGTCACATTAATTTTACCTGAAGATTTTGCTTGTTCTGTGTTTATTACTAATTCTAATATATTATATAATTTCCTTGCATCACCACCCGAAAACCGGAGCAAGGATTCATATTCCTTTACTTTGATATTTAACTCCTTTAAGTGCTGATCTTCTTTTAAAGCCTTATTTAAAAGCTCAATTAAATCATCTTTTTCTAAGGATTTAAGGATATATACCTGTGTTCGCGAAAGGAGCGGAGATATAACCTCAAACGACGGATTTTCTGTTGTAGCGCCTATAAGAATAATAGTTCCTTGCTCAACTGCTCCTAGCAGAGAATCCTGTTGCGATTTATTGAATCTGTGAATTTCATCAATAAATAATATCGGATTTGGCGAGTCGAAAAATTGTTGTTTTTTTGCTTTTGCTATCGTTTCGCGTACATCTTTCACTCCTGAGTTAACAGCACTAAGAGTATAAAATGGTCTGTTTTGTTGGTTTGCAATTATTTTAGCTAATGTAGTTTTTCCAACACCCGGAGGTCCCCACAGAATGAATGAAGGGATATTTCCTGATTCAATTGCTTTTCGCAGTATAGCATTTTCTCCGACTAAATGTTTTTGACCTATGTAATCATTTAGGTTTTGTGGTCTCATTCTATCGGCCAATGGTTGATTGATTGCCATTTGTAATTAATATTAAATTTTAAGTCAAAAAAGTCAAATGAACCTTTTCATAATAATAGCGTACAATTAAGGAAATTTGTTGAACATATAAAAGGCTTTTCTTATTTTTATCGTTTACTTAACAGGGTTTATAAATAAAATATTAATAATGCCGGAACCTTTATTTAAGTTTTAGCATCTTATATGAAAACAGAATTAAAAATCAAAGTATTAATAACCTTAAAATAGTATTTATGAAAAGGAACTACATTGTAAAACAGGTATTTATATTAGTCATTATTACATTCTTTACATCATCGGTTTTTGCACAATTTGGAACACTTGGCCAGGTTTTAGCAACAGGAGAAGACGATGCGGAAAAAATCTTTGAAGCTTACCTTACACCTTATGCAAATGGAATTGGTTCAGGTTTAAGTGCCGGATGGTATAATACTGCTAAATCGCATAAATTAGGTGGATTTGATATAACAGTATCATTTAATCTGTCAATTATTCCAACAGCTAGTCAGAGTTATGATGCTGCAGAATTAGGCCTTGGAGACCCTGCTAATGGTTTAACGGTAGATGTGGCGCCTGGATCATCACCTACTGCTGCGGGTAGCAAAGAGAACGGACAACAAGTAACATATTATCAGGATATTCTGGGAACTGATGTTCAGATAGCTCAGCTTAATTTACCAGGAGGAACAGGCTTTGCGTATACTCCTGTACCAATGGCTCAGATTGGAATAGGTCTTGTAAAAGAAACCGATTTAGTAGTTCGTTATTCACCTACTATTGAATGGGGTAACGGAAGTAAAATAGGTTTGTGGGGTGTTGGTTTAAAACACAGTATTAAGCAATGGATTCCTGCTTTAAGTAAATTGCCCGTATTCGATATGTCTTTACAAGGCGGATACACAAAATTAAGTTCTATAAATGATTTAAACTTTCAGGCGTCGTTTTATGATGATTTTGCGGATATTGTTGTGGATAACGAATCTCTGTACTCAGGTCAGGAAATGATACTCGATGTTAGCAACATTACAGCTAATTTACTTGTTTCGGGCGATTTTAAGGTCATTTGCATTTACGGTGGTGTTGGTATTAGTTCAAGCGCATCAAGTTTAAAATTGAGTGGTTATTATCCATTTCCTGAGGTACAAGGTACACAGGTTATTGTTTCAGATGAAACTGCTTTAATTAATCCTATTGACATTTCAATCAAAAGTACAGATGGAAGCGGAACAAAACCCAGATTTAATGCTGGTTTAAGATTCAAATTTGCAGTTGTAACACTTAATTTTGATTATACTTATGCAAATTATTCTATTGCCTCAGCAGGTTTAGGAATAAGTTTCAGATAAAAAAAACGATATAATAAAAAACCCGGAGAATAAATCTCCGGGTTTTTTTCGGCTTAATAGTTGGTTTTTCTACTTTGCCTTATTGAATTCTGTAATATCAGTAGCAATCTTCAGAACTTTAACAGGATTTCCTTCCGCATCAAGTATTGGAGTATATGTTGCAACAAAAACATATTGTTTGCCGCTAAACTCAACATGATCAGTCTCTTTTTTAGCAATACCATTTCGCAGATCAGTCCAGAATTGTTCTATTTCTTTTTTCTGGGTTTTGGTTAGCTGCATGTTATCAGTGTGATGCGTACCAATTAGCTGCTCTTTAGTTACACCTACAAGTTGTAAATAATTATCATTAACAGATATAATATTTCCGTTCAAATCATATTCAATAACTAAATTTGCTGTATTAAGTGCATCGACTAATCCCTGCATTTCTGTACTACGACGGCCTGCTTCTTCCTGTGTTGCCTGTAATTCTTCCATATTCTGGCGCATTTCCTCTTCCTGAGCAGACATTTCTTCACTTTGTTGTTGTGATTGTTCCAGTAGTTGATTTGTTCTGATATTAATTTTTGTTGTTGAAATAGTGGATGCTATACTTTCACCTACTTCTTCAATAAACTTAATTACATGATCTTCAAATTCATTAAATCCGGCCAACTCCACAACACCAAATATTTCATCGTTAACTTTTAACGGAACAATTAATAAAGCATTGGGAACAGATTGTCCTAAACCAGAAGTAATACTAATATATTCATCAGGTAACTCAGTCATGTAAATTGTTTTTTGCTCCTGAACACATCTGCCAATGAGTCCTACGCCAACCTCAATGCGTTTTTCCATGTATTTGCGCTTCTCATAAGCGTAAAACGATAATAGTTCAACAAATATATCGGTTTTATCATCATCGTTAAGCATAAATATTCCACCCTGATTAGCATCTATATATTTAACCAGGTTACTTATGATATGATATGAAAATTCATGCATATCATCAGTATTTTGTCTTAGTATTTCACCAAACTTAGCTAATCCCTGTGTTGTCCAGTTTTGTTTCTGATCTTCCAGTTTACGTTCCGATTCCTGCTCTTTTGCAACTTTTAGACTTTTGCGCATTTCTAAAAGAGAATTTCCAAGAATATCTTTATCACTCAATAGTTCAAATTCTTTTTCCAGATTTCCTTTCCCAATTTCCTGTGCAAATACAGCAGTTTTATTTAAACCATCGATAAGTGTATTTACTGAATTACCCATATCTCCAATCTCATCTTTGGTTTTAATAGTAACTTTTTTCGATTCGTCAATATCACCTTTGGATAAATCGCTTAATACATTTGTAGTTTTTGTAATGGGTCGTGAAATATTATGTGCAATTAACCAAATAATAAAAGCAGTTAAAACTAATCCGATAAGACCAACCAAAAGAGATCTCCTTAAAGTTGCTTTTTCTTCTGCCATTATAATATCAACAGGAACAGCAAAACCAAACGACCATGGAGTAGAACTGCTGCCAATGTAAACTGGTGCATATGAAACCCAGAATTCTCTTCCATCTTCATTTGTTATATCATATAAAAACTCTTCTCCACTTTGTATTTTTTGTAATATATCTGATTCTTCTCCTTCCTGATCCTGTACGAACAGACCAACTAATTCTTCATTGTTGTGTGCAACAAACTGTCCGTTATGAGACATTAAAAATGCATAACTATCTTCTATAGGATTAATATTTACAATAATATCCTGAAAACGTTGTAATAATAAATCAAATCCGGCAACCCCAACAGAAACACCATCAACAACGATAGGAACAGCTACACTGGTTTCCAAAACTTCTTCTTCACCTTCTTCATAGGTAAAATAATAAGGATCCATAACGTACTCTTCCTGTTTCTCCAGCATATCGTAATATGCTCCTTTAGCAAAACCAGGAACAGTATCTATTATTTCTGTTTTATACAAAATTTTTCCTCCCATTCTGTAATATGTCAATCTTTTTCGTCCATGAGGCTTTTCCCAGTCAGGCCAAATAGCACTTAACTCCCAGTTAAACCAGGTAGACAAAAAATTTGGATTTTCTTCTATTAAATGAAAAATCATTTCATTCAAAATATCGATCATTTCGTCTTGCGGAAGATTTTTATAACCCTTGGAAATATTAGCTAAAGCACGGGTCATATTCATATCGACACTTAAATCAGCCTTTGTATAATTGGCGTATTCTCTGGCATATGTATTGGCAAGGTCTTTAGCATTACTAAGGCCAATAGCACTTATTCGTAAAGCAATGTAACCTAATGCAAGAGCGTAAACAATAAATGCTGTTGCTAAGATATAAACAAGCATTTTCGTTTTTAAATTCATCTTAATTTTCATGTCGAATTATTTAGATGTTAAGGTATTATCTTTTGTAAATTTTATTAGATACAATCATTATTTCAAGCTCACAATGTATGAAAAAAAAATCATTTTCTAAAACTTTTCAATTACATTAAATAACATGATGAAGTATATAGAAATCTTGTGTTTACAATATCCGGCACGCCGGATTTGTTTTTAAATTATTATCAGTAAGTTAAGTTTGTTAATATTTTTTTATTGCATAAATAAACTTATAATCCTTATTTTTGTTTCCCATACTAAATAATTAAAATTGAATTTTATGAAATTATTAGAAGGAAAAACTGCTATAGTTACCGGCGCTGCCAGGGGAATAGGAAAATTTATTGCTGTTAAACTTGCAGAACATGGTGCAAACATTGCATTTACTGATTTAGAATATAATGATGCTGCAAAAGAAGTAGAAAAACAACTTCAGAATCTTGGAGTTAAAGCTAAAGGATATGCATCGGATGCAAGTAAATTTGAAGAAACTCAAAATCTTGTGGATGAAATTCAAAATGAATTTGGAAGTATTGATGTTTTGGTTAATAATGCGGGTATTACGCAAGATACTTTGTTAATGAGAATGACAGAACAACAATGGGATGCTGTTATTGCTGTTAATCTTAAATCGGTGTTCAATTTTACTAAAGCTGCACAAAAGTATATGCTAAAACAGAAGTCAGGATCAATAATTAACATGAGCTCTGTTGTTGGCGTAAGTGGAAATGCGGGACAAGCAAATTACTCAGCTTCTAAAGCCGGAATAATTGGTTTTACAAAATCTGTTGCCAAAGAAGTGGGATCAAGAAATATTCGCAGTAATGCCATTGCTCCGGGATTTATTATAACCGAAATGACAGCTAAATTACCTGAAGATGTGCGTAAAGCCTGGGAACAACAAATTCCTTTACGTCGTGGTGGTACTCCTGAAGATGTTGCAAATACAACATTGTTTTTGGCATCTGACTTATCAACTTATATTAGCGGACAGGTTATAAATGTATGTGGAGCGATGAATACCTGATTCGATCTTTTTTGTATTTATTTAAGGTACTTATTAACAAAAATAAGTACCTTCTTTGTTTTCAGATGGTATTATTTTTGTAGATAAAATATTTTGTATTTATTTAGAGTTATCAATGTATAAAAATCGTTAATCAGATGAAATATCGCTTACTTACTTTAATCCTGGTAATTTTTTCATTCATATTTCAGAACTGTCAGCCTTTAACTACAGTTCAGATCGAAACAATTGTTCCTGCAAATATTGAATTTCCGGGTAGTTTTAATAAAGTAGTGTTTATTAATTTGGAAAAAGATCTGAATAATGACCAGAAAACGGATACTCTGCTATATAAGATTATTACGCAGGAAATGAATAATGGCTTTATTGATGCAATTAAATCTACTGCAGGAATTGATTCATCTCATTTTTTGTACATGAAAGGTTTCCCTGATAAAAACGTGGTCTACAAAGATGATACTATTTCGTGGCAGTTTCTTGAGAAAATTTCAAATAAAAGCAATGAAGATATTTTTATTATTCTTGATTCTTTAAAACTTTCGATGAATAATGAATCATATACAGATAATTATAGTTACCCTGTTGAATATTTCAAATTCCGTGAATTAACTGTACATGCATTCTGGAGTGTTTTTGATTTAGGTGATAAAAAAAGACTTGACAAATATTATTATAACGATACTTTGTATTGGGAGAAATCAGGATATCTGAAGGTTGATGTTGAGAAAAAAATGCCTGGCGTTGAACAAAGTATAAGAGAAGCAAGTTATTTTACGGCAGTTGATTACGCTAACAGAATATTTCCTGGCTGGCAATTGGAAAGAAGATATTATTTTGTAACCGGAAATAAAGATTTCAGAGTTGCAGCGGAACTGGCAAAAAATAATAGATGGATTGAAGCTGCTGTAATATGGGGAAAATACACATCTGATATTGATAAGGAAATAGCAAGCAGAGCTTGTTTTAATATGGCTCTTGCCAGCGAAATGACCGGAAAAATCAATGAAGCCCTGGCATGGGCAGAAAAGTCTGAAAAAATTAAAAGGAAAAGCCGTACACGATATTACGTTTCTGTTTTAAAAATTCGGGAAATTCAAATCGAAAAACTTGAAAAACAGATATATTAATTGATTGTTTATCTCTGTTAAGTTGATGCTTTTTATTAATTTTGGAGCCTTATTTCAAAATGGATATAAAATTATGCATCAAATCATCTTTTATTTTATTATTGGCATATTAATTTTTGATTATTTACTTGATCAGTTCCTCGATTATTTAAATGCTACAAAAAGGAGCTCGACACTTCCTGATGAGTTAAAAGGAATTTACAATGAAGAAAAGTATATAAAATCGCAGGATTATGATAAAGCAAATCATAAATTTTCGATTTTAACAAGTAGTTTTAACCTGCTGTTAATTCTGGTATTTCTTTATTTCTCCGGATTTGCTGTTATAGATAATGTAGCACGACTATATACTTCAAATTCCATATTAGTTGCAATGATCTTTTTTGGAATAATAATGTTTGCATCTGATATTATACATATTCCTTTTAATATTTACGACACATTTGTTATAGAAGAGAAATTCGGGTTTAATAAAACAACACCCAAAACATTTGTTCTGGATAAAATTAAAGCTTGGGTTCTTGGATTAATTATTGGGGGTGGATTACTTGCACTTATAGTCTGGTTTTATAATAAAACAGGTAGTTTTTTCTGGATTTATGCCTGGATAGTGATAAGTGTGTTTACATTATTTATGACTATGTTTTACACTTCCTTAATAGTTCCTTTATTTAATAAATTAAAACCTCTTGAAGATGGGGAGCTTAAAGATGAAATAACTTCATTTTGTACAAAAGCCGACTTTAAACTGGATAATGTTTATGTTATCGATGGATCAAAGCGGAGCACAAAAGCAAATGCATATTTTAGCGGATTAGGCAAGAAAAAGAAAATAGTCTTATTTGACACTTTAATTGATAAATTAAGCAAAGAAGAGATTGTTGCGGTATTAGCTCACGAAATAGGCCATTATAAGAAAAAACACACCTTAATTTCTGTTTTTTCATCAATAATACAAACAGGGCTTACTTTATATATTTTGTCGCTTTTTATTGGAAATCCTGAATTGTCCAAAGCTTTGGGTGCCGATATACCCGGGTTTCACTTAGGTCTTATTACATTTGGATTTTTATATAGTCCGATATCCACAATCATTGGATTATTTATGAATATTATATCACGCAAAAATGAATATGCAGCCGATCAGTTTGCTGCAGAAAAATATGAAGGTATTCATCTGCAAAATGCGTTAAAGAAGCTGTCTGTAACGAATCTTTCTAATTTAACACCACATCCATTATATGTGTTCTTTAATTATTCGCACCCGACTTTATTACAACGCTTAAAGTTTATTGATAAAATATAACAAATAAGATGAAGGCTGAGATAATAACAATAGGAGATGAAATATTAATTGGTC
The DNA here is from genome assembly GCA_019038645.1 of Bacteroidales bacterium. Classification (GTDB taxonomy): domain Bacteria; phylum Bacteroidota; class Bacteroidia; order Bacteroidales; family UBA12077; genus UBA12077. The sequence continues at coordinate 4,220 of JAHOYT010000055.1, read as the reverse complement.
AGACAATAGATACTAACTCTGCATGGATGGCAAACAAGTTAAACTTAATTGGAATTGATATAGTCAGAATTACTTCAATATCAGATAAAAAGAGTGAGATATTTAAAGCGTTAGATAATGCAAAGAGTGGTGCTGATATTGTATTTATTACGGGAGGTCTGGGACCTACAGACGATGATATTACAAAAACAACTCTGGCCGAATATTTTAATACCAAGCTTATCCAAAACCCTGAAGTATTAAGTCATATAGAGCAGTTTGTTATTAAGCGAAAAGCTCACATGAACGAACGTAATATTAAACAGGCTGATGTGCCTGAAAACTGTAAGATAATAAAAAATAAAATTGGTACTGCACCAGGAATGTGGTTTGAACAGAATGGGCAAATTATTATTTCAATGCCAGGTGTTCCTTTCGAGATGAGAGAAATGATGAGTAATTTTATTATTCCGGAACTGACTGAAAAGAAAAGGGATATTCATATATTACACAAAGTTGTATTAACACAGGGATGGCCGGAATCAAAACTGGCAGAAGAATTGGAAGAGTGGGAAAACGCATTGCCCAAAGAAATTTCTTTAGCCTATTTACCATCTCCGGGTTTAATTAAACTACGACTAACTGCTAAGGGTAAAGATTTAACAATACTTGAGGATACAGTTGCGCAGCAAGTCACGAAACTTGAAGGAATAATCCCTGAATTAATTTGCGGTTATGATTCTGATAAATTTGAAGAGCTTATCGGGAAGTTACTTCTTAAACATAAGCAAACATTAAGTATTGCCGAAAGCTGTACCGGAGGAAATATCGCACATCTAATAACTACTGTATCAGGTAGTTCATCATATTTTTCAGGTGGAGTGGTTGCATATTCAAATGAAATTAAAGAGAAAGTACTATCTGTAAGTAGCAGTAATATAAAAGATTACGGAGCAGTAAGTAAACAGGTGGTTGAAGAAATGGCTAAAGCAGTACAAAAATTATTCAGGACTGATTTTGCTATTGCAACATCGGGTATTGCAGGACCAACAGGTGGAACAATAGAAAAACCTGTAGGAACTACCTGGATTGCCGTGGCGGATAAGTCAAAAGTTATTTCGAAGAAATATATTTTTGGAGATCAGCGTGACAGAAATATACAAAGAGCATCGTTAACAGCCCTGAATATGCTACAAAAAATAATGAACGGTAAAGAAATTTAAGTTTTTATGAAAATTTCTTATAATATACTTGATTTTTTGAATAAAATTCTCGTATTTTGCGAACTGTTTGAGAAATGAGATTAAAATTGAAATAGAAATGTCGCAAATCTGTCAAATAACTGGAAAGAAAGTAATGGTTGGAAACAATGTTTCCCATTCAAAAAGAAGAACAAAGAGAAAATTTTTCCCAAACTTAATGGTAAAAAAATTCTATCTTGAGGAAGAAGATCGTTGGATAACACTAAAGGTTTCAGCTTCGGGCATTAGAAATATCACTAAAAAGGGCTTAAAAGTAGCTTTAAAAGAAGCTAGTGAAAAAGGTTTTATCGCTAAATATTAAATAAGGAGGGCTGGAAAATGGCATCAAGAAAAGGTAATAGAATTCAGGTTATAATGGAATGTACAGAACATAAAGAGTCTGGTATGCCTGGAACTTCAAGATATATTACTACAAAAAATAAGAAAAATACTACTGAGCGAATGGAATTGAAAAAGTATAATCCCATTCTAAAGAAAGTAACAGTTCATAAAGAAATTAAATAATTAAGTCATGGCAAAGAAAGCGGTTGCAAGTCTACAAAAAGGTGCTGGAAGAAATTATACAAAATGTATAAAGCTGAAAAAATCTGAAAATGGTTACCAGTACGATCAGGAAATGGTACACAACGATAAATTAAAAGAATTCTTTGAAAAAAAGTAATTCTAATTTAAATAAATTTTTATTAAAGGCTTTCTGATTTGCGGAAAGCTTTTTTATTTCCGGTATTCGGTAAAATATATTAATTTAGCATGCTGAGTAATCAATACGAACAACTATATTAATGGGAACATTTGGAGTATTTTCAAAAGAAAAAAAGGAAACTTTGGATAAAGGTTTAGCAAAATCAAAAGAAAGTGTTTTTAAAAAACTTTCACGTGTTGTAATCGGTAAATCTAAAGTTGATAATGAGGTTCTTGATAATCTTGAAGAGGTGCTAATTTCTTCGGATGTTGGAGTTGATACAACATTGAAAATTATTGATCGTATTGAAGAAAGAGTTTCTCAGGAAAAATATCTTGGTACTCAGGAACTTAATGTTATTCTGAAAGATGAAATAGCAACATTGCTGGAAGAAAATAATTCAGGAACCATTGATTTATCCTTTAATACAAGTGACGGCCCTTATGTTATTATGGTTGTGGGTGTTAATGGTGTTGGAAAGACAACTACAATCGGTAAGCTGGCTTATCAGTTTAAAAATTCAGGAAAAGAAGTTTACCTTGGTGCGGCCGATACTTTTAGGGCAGCAGCAGTTGATCAGCTTACAATTTGGGCCGAAAGAGTTGGTGTACCTATTGTTAAACAAAAAATGGGATCTGATCCTGCGTCTGTTGCGTTTGATACATTAACTTCAGCGAAAGTAAATAATGCCGATATAGCTATTATTGATACTGCAGGCCGTTTGCATAATAAAGTAAACCTGATGAACGAACTGGGAAAAATCAAAAATGTAATGCAAAAAGTAATTCCTGGAGCACCGCACGAAATATTACTAATACTAGACGGATCAACCGGCCAGAATGCTTTTGAACAGGCAAAACAGTTTACTAAAGCAACTGATGTTAATGCATTAGCACTTACAAAATTGGATGGTACAGCCAAAGGTGGTGTTGTTATTGGTATTTCAGATCAATTTAAGATTCCGGTAAAATATATTGGAATAGGAGAAGGAATTGAAGACCTTCAGGTTTTTAATAAAAAGGAATTTGTCGATTCTTTGTTTTCCGAATAATCTCACTTTAATATTTTATTAATCAAGGTTTTATATAAAATCTTCATTTTCCATTTATGAAAACCAAAGGTGCAAAAAAAGTAAATATCATAACTCTGGGATGTTCCAAGAACCTTGTTGATTCAGAATCTTTAATGCGTCAGTTGGAATCGAACGGTTATAATGTTGTACACGATTCAAACAAACTTTCTGATATTGTGATAATTAATACCTGTGGTTTTATAAACGATGCAAAGCAGGAATCAATTGAAACTATACTGCAATTTGAAGAACTAAGAAATAATAAGAAAATAGAAAAGCTTTTTGTTTTTGGTTGCCTTTCCGAAAGATACAAGAGCGAATTGGAAAAAGAAATAACTGTTGTTGATAAATACTTTGGTGTTTACAACCTTAAAGAACTTATTGAAGAAGCTGGCGGAAATTACAAAGAGGAGCTTGTTGGCGAAAGAGTTTTAACAACACCAAAACATTATGCATACCTTAAAATCTCTGAAGGTTGTGACAGAACATGTTCGTTTTGTGCTATTCCGTTAATAAAAGGGAAACATCGCTCCAGACCAATTGAAGAATTAATTCATGAAGCAGAATTTCTGATATATAAAGGCGTTAAAGAAATTATTCTGATAGCACAGGATTTATCTTATTACGGTATTGATATCTATAAAGAATATAAACTGGCTGAATTAATAGATAGATTATCTGACCTGAAAGGCCTGAAATGGCTTAGATTACATTATACTTTCCCTGCCAAATTTCCGATGGATATTCTGGAAGTAATGAAATCAAAACCTAATATTTGCAAATATATGGACATTCCTGTGCAGCATATTAGTGATAAGATACTTAAGATGATGCGCAGAGGGATAACCAAAAAACAAACTTACGATCTGATAAATCATTTCAGACAGGAAATTCCTGAAATGGCACTCAGAACTACATTGCTTGTAGGGCATCCGGGCGAAACAGATGAAGATTTTAATGAACTTATTGAATTTGTGCGTTTTGCTAAATTCGAAAGATTAGGTGTTTTTACATATTCCGAAGAAGAAAATACGTATTCTGCAATACATTACAAGGATGATATTCCGGCGCCCGTTAAGCAATCAAGAATGGATGAAATAATGGAAGTGCAGCGCCTTGTATCTAACGAATTAAATAATAGCAGGATAGGGGCTTTACAGGAAGTGTTAATTGAAAGAAAAGAGGGCGATTATTATATTGGAAGAACTCAATTCGATTCACCTGA
>JAHOYT010000066.1 GCA_019038645.1 Bacteroidales bacterium | reverse complement strand
TATAATTACAAATGTAATCATTATATATATTACATATGTAACTTTAATTGTTGATTATCAGGTTTACATATGTGATTTTGGATTATTTGCTGAATACTGAACATTACAGGTTAAATAGCTATGTATTTATTAGGTTTAGTTATTGAAGAGCACCAGAACCTTATTATTACTACAACATTTAGCATATATTGATTAATCCTTAAGTTATATAGACTATTACCCTATTAATAGTTTATATCTGGCGCTATATAATCATTTTAAAATGTGAATATTTTATTTCAAATACCACTATATTCTGCCTTATACAAGCTGAAATATATCTTATATTACTCGTAGTTATTATTTTGATTCTTTTTGTATAAAACGCTGATATTTAGATGCAATGCTATTAAGTTGAATTATTTATAGGTATTTATAATATTAATACATAAATCATTACTTTAATATGAGCTGCTATTTACCTGAATATCTATACTTTTAGTATATGTATTGATTGTATATTTTACAATTAAGTGATATCATATAAAAATTATTAAGCTTTTACTTCAGTAAGATTCTGTAAATATCTCATTATATGATAATAATAAATAAACAGAACAATTAATCTGTTACAGATTGTAAGTGTATCCAAATGTAATATTATATAGTGTTATTTTCTGATTACAATTGTAAATTATTGTCATTTTCGTCTGTTTACATTTGTATACTTGAATAGAATTTACTTTTGTAACCTATATTTTAATAATTTAGTTAGGATACTCACACTTTGACAGTTTTTATATACACTAAAACTTTTACGTATTAATAAGGTATATTTTATAGAATTTTATCTTCCTGAGAATTGAATATTTGAATTAGTAATTTATCTTAATACGTAATATTAAATTCTAATAAATGATGTTTATACGAGATTTTATATAAAAATTAAACTTAACTCCTATTTTTCAATCAAATCAATATTCTATTTGTTAAATTTATGATCGGAATTAGAAATATTTAGTTATGAAAAAAATAGCACTGCATTGGCAAATATTGATCGCTCTGGTTTTAGCTATACTGTTTGGAGTTTTTTTTCCTAATCTCGTTGTATACATCAGCTGGATGGGCAATATTTTCCTTAGAGCCTTGAAAATGATTATTATACCCTTAATTTTAAGCTCTATAATTTCCGGAGTAACAAATATAGGAAATGCTGAAAATCTTGGGAGGCTTGGTGCAAAAACAATTCTTTATTATATTTCCACAAGTACAGTTGCTATTGTAACCGGCTTAATATTGGTTAACCTTATAAAACCTGGTGTAAATGCTGACTTAAATCTGGCGCAAACTGTTAATTTAGATGTAGATCCTGACAGTTTGGGTACTACACTTATTAAAATAATTCCGGATAACATATTTTCTGCCTTTACTGATAACACTCAGATGCTTTCTGTGATATTTTTCGCATTATTATTTGGATTTTTTATTACCCGTACTGAGAAAAGATATAGTAATACTTTATCTGATTTTTTTAATGCTGTTTTTGAGGTAATGATGAAGGTTACACTGTTTATTATTAAGTTTACTCCATATGGAATATTTGGTTTAGTTGCCGAAAAAGTAGCACAACAAAGTGATTTATTTGCTCTTATGCAAAGTATGGGTCTATATATGGGGACTGTAATATTAGCCCTGGCCATACATGGTATTGTTACTTTACCTTTAATAACTTCAATTATTGGGAAATCTAATCCCCGTAAACATTTTAATGCGGTGAAGACTCCATTAATTACCGCCTTTTCAACCTCATCGTCAGGTGCTACACTTCCACTTACGATGGAAGCTGTGGAAAATAATTCTGGTGTATCGAATAAAATTACCAGCTTTACATTACCTCTGGGTGCAACTATTAATATGGATGGCACAGCTCTTTATGAGTGTATTGCTGTAATATTTATTGCTCAGGCATATGGAATAGAACTTAGTATGGTTCAACAAATTATTGTAGTAATTACCGCATTATTAGCATCAATTGGAGCTGCCGGGATTCCTATGGCAGGATTGGTAATGATAACAATTATTTTAACTGCAGTAGGATTGCCACTTGAAGGAGTAGGTTTAATTTTAGCCGTAGATAGGATTCTTGATATGTTCAGAACTGCAACAAATGTATGGAGTGATAGCTGCGGAGCGGTTATTATTGCTAAATCAGAAGGAGAAAAACTGAACGTCTGAAAATAATTAGATTTACTAATTTCACTAAAATAGATTATGAGAATTATTGGAAACCTACTATGGTTAATATTTGGCGGTATTATTACTGCAATTGAATACTTTGTAGTTAGCATAATTTTAATGATAACTATTATTGGAATTCCTTTTGGAGTTCAAACTCTGAAGCTTGGAGTACTTGCTCTTTGGCCGTTTGGCAAAACAACTGTTCAAAGTGAACGATCAAGTGGTTGTCTTCACATTATTTTTAATATTATCTGGATTTTCATTGGCGGTATATGGATTGCATTATCACATGTGATTTTTGGAATTATACTCTACATTACAATTATTGGAATTCCATTTGGAAATCAGCATTTTAAACTGGCTTCTCTGGCAATTATGCCATTTGGAAGAGATATTGTAGATAAGAAGTAAGTGCTGATATAAATAAGTTACACACCATCAAAAAAACAGAACAATGCTTAGAAAATTATTTGGGGAAAATTCCGCAACAAGAAAGACAGGGACTTACAAAGTAATCGGAAATGTTTTAGAAGAGTACGAAACATTGCCTGATGGAGGTTCAATGAATGCTATTAGTATGGACTTAGGATATCATCCTGACCAAGTACATATTGCAATAACATTTGATTCTAAGATTACCTCCAACATTGGCGTTAAAATTTTCACAAAAGAACCAGTGTTTGTAATGACAGAAGATAAAATCAAAAGCATAAATCTTTCTACTGTCCAAACTGAATTAAATAAAATTGATTGGAGTTTTGAATACTCAAGTTCCAATATTGAATCCATTCTTGAACAAGGGATTGAGAATAAATCTCTAACTTTAGATTACCTAAAATCCGTTACGACACTGACATCAAAAGGCGATGATATTTATTTTGCTAAAGAAATTGATTTACTACTGCAATTCGAAAACGAAATACTTGTTACATTTGGCTCAACTGATGGATTGAATGCTGCATCAAAATGGTTGAAAAGTATCAACTTTGAAATATTTGAAAGTATGCTAACAGAAGCGCAAAGCTTCCACGAGTCTTTGGATGAAGCTATAGAAGAAATCAATTGTCAGTGTTCTGCTTTACATGCAATACCAGATGCGATGGAAAATGAATTTATAGACAGCCATATTAATACTTTTGGTAATATTAATTTCTACAATCTTTATGCAGCTCACTATGCGTCAGACTCTGAAATCTCAAAGAATGAATTCTTACTTGTAAATAATGGGCGTATACTTTTACTTACAGATTTTAAATTTGTTGTTGATGGATTTACTTATCAATTTGATGAAAATGATTTTTTAGAAAATGTAATAAATGACGGTGTATAACAGCATTTCAAACTGGCTTCTCTGGCACTTATGCCATTTGGTCGGGATATTGTAGATAAGAAATAGTTGCTTATTCAGAGCTTTGCTACACATTTTGTATAAAGATTCCAGCCCTGAGTAGTATTGGGATAGCCGGAATAACAATACAATATTAAATTACAGTTCTTTTTTGGGGTAGTTAGTAATATGTCTGATGTCGTGATAAAGCGGCTTAAGCTGCTTATACATTTTCTTATAAACTTTATTGAATAGTTTTTTATAGATTTCGCGGTTTTCAGGAATAGGATGATATACTTCTCCTACCCTGCACATATTATCAATAGCTGTCTGAAAATCAGGATAAAGTTTCAAACCTACTACACAATTTATAGCAGCCCCAAGAGCTGATGTTTCGTAAGTGTGTGGTTTTTCTACTGTCATATCAAAAATATCGGCTGTCATTTGCATAGCATTATCACTTTGTGAACCTCCTCCAGACACCCGTATTTTTTCAATTTTAACACCAGTTCGTTTTTCAGTACGCATTGCTCCTTCTTTTAGAGCATATGTAAGGCCTTCAAGAATCGATCGGTACAAATGAGCGCGTGTATGTACATCACCAAACCCAATAACTGCACCTTTAGCTTCAATTCCCGGAATTTTAACTCCTGGCGACCAGTAAGGCTGTAATGTCAATCCCATTGATCCTGGAGGAATATCTTTAATCATTTCGTCGAAGAGTTCTTCGGGAGTTTTACCGATTTTTTTTGCTAACTCAACTTCTTTATGTCCGAATTCTTTTTTAAACCAATTTATCATCCAGTAACCACGGTAAATCATCACTTCAGTATTAAAATGATCAGGAATTGCACTTGGATACGAAGGAAAAAACTTAATAACTTCAACATATTTATTGTTAACAGTTTCAATTGTTGCGGTTGTTCCATAACTTAAACAAGCAATTTCAGGAGTAATACAGCCTGAACCCAGAACTTCACAAGCTTTGTCGGCGGCAGCTGAAATTACAGGTAAACCAACAGGCAATCCTGTTTGTCCTGCTGCTGCTGCTGTTAGTTCTCCTAAAAGTTCAGAAGGTTTTACAAGATCAACTAATTTTTCCTTTTCAATAGGAAAAAGTTTAGTATTCATAGAACCTGGTTTAGACCACCTTTGTTTTTTATAATCAAAAGGCATGTAACCTACCGTACCACCTACTGAATCAATAAATTCACCGGTTAGTCTGTGGTTAAAGAAAGCAGAAAGAAAGACATGCTTATGTGTTTTATTCCATATTTCGGGCTGATTCTGGCGAATCCAGTTGGATTCACCATCTTTAATTGCATGCGCCAGAGACTCATACATATTAATCAGTTGTAATCCTTTTTTTACAATTCCCTTTGGCCAGCCTTCAACTCTGGCTTTGCGCTGATCAAGCCAAATAATAGCTGGTCGGAGTGGTTTTCCTTCTTTATCTAAATTAACAACTGTTCCACGTTGTGTTGTTATGGATAAGCCTTTTATTTCTGTAATTTTTACAGAAGTATTTTTCATTAAGCGCTGAGTGGTTTCACAGAGCTTACTCCACAAATACTCAGGGTCCTGCTCTGCATATCCGGGTTGTTCAGAAAAATAAGGCTCAATTTCTGTTTTTTCTATTTCACAAATATTACCTTCTAAATCTATTATAACAGCACGTATCGATTGCGTACCTGCATCAATTACGAATACATATTCTTGCTTTTGTGATTCCATTTTTTTCAATATTCACACTTCGACAAGCTCAGTGTGACAATTATTTTTAAAAGTTGTCATCCTGAGCCTGTCGAAGGATAAGCAACTTTTAGACTTCTAATCTTATGGTTTTAATCCCAGGGTATTCCCCGGATTCATTATTCCGTTTGGATCCAAATGATCCTTTATTGCCTGCATTAAATTTAAGCTTTCTTTTCCTAACTCATTTTCCATCCAGGGAGCTAGTGTTCTTCCAACTCCGTGATGATGTGATAAAGATCCATTATTTTTCTGAATTGTATCGACTATGCCTTTATGATATTCTGTATATTCATTCAGCTCATCGCCTTTCTTCATAGGGCTTAAAAAGGTAAAATATAGATTTGCTCCATTCTCGTATACATGCGATATATGAACCATTACAACAGTTTTTTCACGAGTTTTAAGATATTCTCTAACAGCTGTCCATATTGGAATCAGCTTATCCCACACAACTGCAGTTTCAAGTGTATCAGTCATAATTCCTAAGTCCATTAATGGATCTCTTAAATATGCACTTGAATATCTTTGCTCCAGCCATCTTTTTGTTGGTGAAGCTCCTAAGGAAAAAGCTTTGTTTTTCTTCGTAATCTTTTTTATTGACGACAATACCTGATTCGTATAGGATTTACTTCCTTCCACAGCAACAAACATCAAACAACGTTCTGTGGATTTATAACCCATTACATTTAAGAATTTATCTGCAAAGGTGCCTTCGAAATTTTTGGTTTTGAAAGCAATTTCGGTTTCTTCAGGATCAGAAATGCGAAATAAATGAGGAACTCCTATCCCGCTTTGCATTACTGTGCGCATTGCCTTAACAGCCGAATCAAAGTTTTTAAAAATAAATGAAGCATGGCTTGTATTTTCAGGGCGGTATTTTCTAATTTTCATAGTAACCTCCGTAATAATACCTAAAGTACCTTCTGATCCTATGAATGTTTGATGCAGATCCCAACCCTGAGCGCTTGCAGGATATGTTTTTGTATCAATAATACCTGAAGGAGTAACAACTTTCATGGATAAAACCATATGCTCAATTTTTCCATAACCTGTAGAAGCCTGCCCTGCTCCCTTTGCTGCTACCCAACCTCCAACAGTTGAGTATTCAAACGATTGAGGGAAATGTCCACAAGAATATTTAGCACCAAAATTATTAAGATAATCCTCAAATGCTGGTCCAAACATACCGGCCTGAACTGTCGATGTTGAATTTACTTCGTTAACTTCCAGCACTTTATTAAGATGCTTTGTTAAATCAAGACTTATTCCGCCTTTTGGTGTTTCTACACCGCGTGTAACCGATGATTGACCACCAAAAGGTGTTATTGCAATCCTTTTCTTATTGCAGATCTCTAATACTTTTATTATATCATTTTCTGATCGTGGGTAAATGACTGCATCCGGTGGTGTCGGCACATCTCCTTTTCTAAGCTTAAGTAAATCTGCATAATATTTTCCGTAAGAATGCACAGCCCTTGAAAAATCATCTGTTTCAATGTTTTCTGTTCCTACAATTTCAGTGAACTGATTAAGAATTGCTTTATCTAATTTAATTTGATGTTCGAGCTTTACTTCCTGATTCCCATATAAATGTTTTTGCTTTAATTCAGATTCTGTATATCCGAATTTATCTTTAATAACATTTATAGTCCCCTCATCAATAGCAGTTTCGCGCTTATCTCCCCATTTTAAAATATCCCGGTATGTTTTCATTAATTTATGTTTCAGTGATTAATTATTTAGGCAAGTTAAAGATTTTCATCACGTTATCTATTTCTTCCTGAGTTTTTATATCATTCCAGTTTAAATATTCCTTCGCTATTTTAACAACTTTATTGAATGTTTCGTCTCCAGGATATCCTAATGTACCAATTCCTGTTCGACGGAAAAATATATCAGATAATGTATATGTCATTTCTTTTTTAATTACATAAACCACTTCAGCCAGTATCTCTCCATCTTCACTTAGCACTTCCATTAATGATTTATCGTGCAACGCTAATCTGAAAATAGTATGGCACTGTAAACCATAATTTCTTCCAACATAATTGATTGTTGCTTCTGAAAACTGAGGATATCTTAGTACAAGTTGCTTAATGAAACTCTCCATATTTTTTATATCGGAATCCACTAAATACTTTTTATGAGTTATTGATTTCCCTAAGTTTCTTTTCAGCTTTTTAGAAACTTTTTTCATAACATTGTCTGCCAGTTTTCTGCTTGTTGTATATTTTCCGCCTTCTACTGTCAATAAACCATTCAGCCCTTCTTTGGCATTATCATAAATTTCGTATTTACGCGATGATTCATAAGAACCTTCGGTCTGATCATCAACCAGAGGACGCATTCCGCCATAGGCAAACTGAACATCTTCATATTTTAACTTTTTAACATCATAATTTTCATTGAATTCATCAAGTAATTCCTGAATACTTTGTTTTGATACTTTATAATCATCCGGGGTTCCATTATACTCCTTATCGGTAGTACCTATAATTGAGTGGTTTCGCCAGGGGATTAGCATTACATGCCGCCCACCTTTTGTCATATTCAATATAGCATGTTCATTACAAAGTTTTTTTGTAATTATATGAATTCCTTCTGACCGGCGAATACTGTGTTTCTTTCCATTTCCATTTCCATTTCCATTTGAGGCTGAGTTTAAAACTATATCACTCCACGGGCCTGTACAATTAATAGTTAAATCCGCAGTAAAATCATATTCTTTATCATTTAACAAGTCTGCTACTTTAATTCCTTTAACTTTATTTTCTTCAATTGAAAACGATTTAACCTTAGCATAATTAGATGCTTTAGCACCATTAGCCATCGCAGAATTCAATACGCCAAGCGTTAATCTTTCAGGATTAATATTTTGACAATCGTAAAAAACACTTGATCCGGTAAGTTTATGTACGGGTACCGAAGGCTCTAACCTTTTGGTTCGCCTGGTACTTATTGTTGTGTGAATTCTTAACTTTTTGTTTTTATCCCAGGTGCGACTTTTATCAAATGATAACAAATCATATAAAACCATACCGATGAACAGCACCATTTTGCTATTCTTAAAATTACTAAATGTTGGAATCATAAATGGTAAAGGGTAAACGAAATTGGGAGCTATATTTTCCAATACTCTCCTTTCAGTAAGTGATTCCCGTACTAATCCGAATTCTGCATTTTTCAGATAACGCAAACCGCCATGAATTAATTTAGAAGTAGCAGCAGACGTAGCTTCACCAAAGTCTCCTTTTTCAAAAAGAGCAACCTTTAGCCCACGGCTTGCAGCTTCATAAGCTACAGAAGCTCCTGTTATTCCACCACCGATAACAATTATATCATAATGTTTTTCAAATTGCTCATCAAATAATCGTTTCATATAATAAATTGTATTTGTATTAATTTATTTCCAAATATCTTAATAATTATCAGAATAATAGTTTAACATTTGTTAAATAATTATTCTTTTTGGATACTGAATTGCTTCACTCTTAAACCGGTACAAGTAATATGTTACCAATCCAAAGATTTCCGTAAACGACTAAGTGATTGTAATTTAATTCCAAGAAAATCAGCTATATACTTTAATGGTACATCGCGTATCATATCAGGATATTGCTTTAATAGTTTTTTATATCGGGTTTCGGCAGTTTCAGTTATAAAAGAATAAATTCTTCGTTGCGATTCAACAAACATCTCTTCTATTATTCTTCTTCCAAATCTCTCCCATTTAGGAAAACTTTCATAAAGTCGTTCTAAATCATCTCTGTTTATTGTAATTAGTTCACAATCTGTTATGGCACTAATTATCTCAAAGGAAGGTGTTTGGGACACAAAACTAGGTAAAGCTGTTGCAAAGCTGTGTAAAGGTGTTATATCTCGTGTTATTTCTTCTCCATTGTAATAATAATAAACTCTAAGATATCCTTTATTCGTAAACGCAATACGATCAGCTATATCTCCTTCTTTAATAAAAATATCATTTTTTTTAAGGTGAATTATTTCAATTTTTTTTTGCATTGCAATGAGCTCTTCTTCCTTAAAATCAACAAATTGATTGATGAATTTTATCACATTTTCAAGGATTTCTAAATTCATTTCGAAATATTTTTATTCAATACCTTCTGACAATACAACTTATAAACATTACTATATAATATAATTAACGTATTTCTTATAATAAAATATAGGGTAAACTAATTATTAGTAATCTAAATATTAGAAAAGGAGATCTCATTACAATATGAATCAATATTATTATTAATAAGTTAACACGAAAATTTACAATAAATATCTGTTTAAAACTAAAATTTATAGAAATTAACAAACGTATTTAATATTTTAATCTAATTTTATATTAACTAAAACTATAATGTCATGAATTTAAGAAGTTTAATTATTATTACAATGGCTATTTTTTGGTCTGTTACTGTTAAATCTCAGTCTCGTATTGATGCTTCTAATGCTCACTTAATTGAGTATCAATTAAGTGACTACTATAACGACTACGTCACAACCAAAATTGGTACAAAAACGGTAATGTCTTATAAAAATATAGAAGGAGATCCATATTTGTATAAAGATTTTACTAAGGGTACAATCAAATTCGAAGAAGGCAAAAATATTGTTGGTAAATTAAGATATAATATGTACAGTGATGAAATTGAATTTGTATACTGGAACAATGTACTTATTCTTGTTTATGAAGATTCATTTAACGGAATAAAATTAGGTGATTATAATATAGTACAATTATCATGTCCTAATGTAAATAAACAAAACAATTCAGGTTATTTTATTGCCTTAGCAAATGGTAATTATGATTTATTTTGCAAAAAAAGTGTACGCTTTTTAGAACAGGAAGAACCAAAATTATATAAGGAATCAAAACCAGGACGCTTTGTAAAAAATCCAAGCCTGTACTATTTGAAGCAACCTGAAAAAGAGCTTTACGAGATTAGTAGCATTGGTAAATTAAAGAATTTCTCTACAGAATTAGCGTCAATGGTTGATGAATATAGTGCTGAGAATAAATTAAGAGTAAATGAAAAGAGTCTTACTGATTTTTTTAATTGGCTTAATGCTAAATAATTTTTTAATATAAATATTAAAAATAAAGCCTTTTTCATAAAGGCTTTATTTTTTTCTTCTTATTTCTGCTATTCATATTTCATTGAATCAACAGGGTTAAGCCCGGCAGCTTTTATAGTATGTGTTCCAACAGAAATCATAGTAATAAAGAATACAATAACAACAGGAATAACAAATAACCACACTGAAATTGTCATTTTAGTTGGGAAATTATTTAACCACGTACTAATTCCCCACATCAAAACAGGAATAGAGATAATTAATGCAATGATAATGAGGTATAAGTATTCTTTTGAGATATTTATTATAACATCGAAAACCTTAGCACCTAAAACTTTACGTATACCAATCTCTTTGGTTTTTAAGTTTGCTGTATACAGCGATAATCCAAATAAACCTAAACAGGTTATAAATATTGCAAGGAATGCAAATATACCAAATACATTACCAAACTTTTTATCAGTTTTAAATTGCTCATCATAGTAAATATCTAAAAAGAAGTAATCAAATGGATTACCATCAAATAATTCATTCCATTGATTTTCAATTCTTTTAAGATTTAACTCTATCGTAGGTACATCAATCTTAAATGAAAAATACCCCCTGTTAATATCCGGCAAATAACGGAATATTTGTGGTTCGTTAAGTGCTTTTGGAGATTCATGTCTGTAATCTTTTAATACTCCGATAACTGTATAAATATTCCCCCAATAATCAATTTGATTATTTAATGCATCGTCAGGGCTTTCAAACTCTAACCATTTAACAGCGGTTTCGTTAATAATTACTGCTTGTTTATCTGATGGAAATTCACGGGAAAAATTACGTCCTAAAACAAATTCCATTGCGTAAAGGTCAATAAACTTATCATCGACCCCCATAATCATATAATTCTTACCGGATGTTGGGTCCTGTCCTACTTTAAAAATTCCACCATTATCCCAATATATCTTTCTCCCTGGCACTTCTGTTGATGAAGCAACTCCTTTAACGCCTGTTAATTTTTCAATTTCTTGTTTAAAGGTTTCGTGCCGCAGCGTATAGGTTGAATCAACAGCTTTAGGTACGCTAACTACTAATGTTTGTTCAATATCAAAACCTAAATTTTGAGAACGCATAAATTTAAGTTGGAAGAATACGGCAAACGTACCAGTGATAAGAATTATGGAGATCATTAATTGAAAAACAACCAACACTTTTCTCAGGCTAAAACCACTAGTTACTGTAATTATTTTACCCTTTAAGACCTGAACAGGTTTAAATGAGGATAAAGCAAAAACAGGATACATTCCTGTAACAAAAGTTCCTAAAAAATATGTTGCCACAATAAACATAAGAAACCACGTTTGGCTCCAAAATTTATAATTTACAGGAATATCTGTAAGGTTTGAAAATACGGGCTTTAGCAACTCAATTAATGCTAATGCAATTATAATTCCGATAAAATTCACTATAGCAGATTCAGTATAAAATTGCTTTATTAAATTCCAGCGAAAGGCGCCAACCACTTTTCTTATACCCACCTCACGCGCACGTTCCATAGATCTTGATGTAGTTAAATTAATGTAATTAACCCAGGCAATTACTATAATAAATAAACCAATTATATACAGAAACTTAACCGATTTTTCATCGCCATTAACCTCCTGCTCCTGCAATAAGTTGGATTTCAAATGTATATCTTCAATTGGTTGTAAGTTAAAATACATTACCATATTATAATCAGACAGCATCTCACCAATTTGCGATTCTGTAAATTTTATGAATTGTTTCTCGAGTTCCTGCGGATTAGCTTCAGGTTTAAGAATTAGATAGGTAAATGCGCCAGTATGCCCCCATGACTGGAGATACTCATCACCCTGCCATTGTATAAGGTTTGGAAAAGCTATTAATATTTCTGGTTTTAAATGTGAATTTAAAGGAATATCGTCAAAGACTGCAACTACCTGATAATCTTCTTTTTTATTAAGTTGCAGACGCTTTCCGATTGGGTTCGAATCACCAAAATACCTTGTTGCAACACTTTTGCTAACGACAATATTATTCAAGTGAGTTAGAGCATCGGTAACACTTCCATTGATAATATTAAAATGCAGAATATTAAATATTTCCTGTTCTGCATAATAAATTTTACTTTCTATAAACTTATTTTCTTTGTAGGCAAAAGTTGCCTCACGTTGGACTAAACGTGCAAACCTTTCAATATCAGGAAAGTTCTCTTTCAATAACGGACCAATAACAGGACAAGCAGATGCAAATTCTACATTACTACCATCACTACTGGTTCTTCCATATGACAATCTATATATATTATCACTATTTGGGTGATAAGTATCAAAACTTTCCTCAAAAGTTATATAATGAAATATCAATGCTCCTGCTGCAATTCCAATTGCTAATCCTGAAATATTTAGAATTGTAAAAACAAATTTATTTAGGAGTACTCTTTTTGCGACAATCAGGTAATTTTTGATCATAATCTAAATTTAATTGTAGTAATATATAGTATGATTACAATTAAAGCTAAAAGTTTAAACGTTATGCTGTTAAAAATACATATCTATTTTATTTAGGTGCAAAATTTCTACTTTTTAATGTGAATTGAAATTTATAATGTATATTGTCTGCGCTAAAAATAAAAATTTCAGTCATATGAAAAAATCATCATTACTCCTGACAGCATTACTGATAATTGGTTTAAATTCATGCAATTACAAAGAAAATAAAGCTGAAAAGGAATATAAGCTTGATATGATAAAATCAACTTTAACAGAAATTGGACAGAAAGTTCCTGAATTCAGTTATACTACTTTAAGCAACGACACCATAAATATTAATGATTTAGAAGGAAAAGTGGTTTTTATGAATTTCTTTGCAACCTCATGTCCTGTTTGTATAAAAGAATTACCTTTTATTGAAAATGAGATTTGGGCAAAGTATAAAGATGATGAGAATTTTGAGCTTATTGTTTTTGGCCGGGAACATATTGCAGAAGAAATGATAGCGTTTAAAGAAAAGAACAATTACACATTTAATATTGTACCGGATCCTGAAAGAAGGATATATTCGTTATTTGCTGAAAAGTATATTCCAAGGAATATTATATTGAATCGTGATGGAAATATTATATACCAGGCAACCGGATTTACAGACGAAGAGTTTATTAAATTAAAAGAAGTACTGGAAACAGAGTTAAACGAATAAGATAATACTATTAATACTAATGCTTACCATGTAAATAATGTTCGAAGCATACTATAAATCGCCTGTTGGTAATTTGAGAATTATATCAAATGATCAGGATATAATCAAAATTGAATTTACGGATGATTTCTTCAAAATGAAAATTATTCCTTCTCAGATCCAAAATTGCATTAAACAATTGGATGAGTACTTTAATGGTGCACGTAAAGAGTTTAATATTGAAATAAATCCTGCCGGAACAGAGTTTCAGGGAAAAGTTTGGAATATACTACTGAAGATTCCTTACGGAAAAACCATTTCTTATATAGAATTATCAAGGCAATTTGGTGATGAAAAAGCAATTCGTGCAATAGCTTCGGCTAATGGAAAGAATCCAATTCCGGTAATAATACCTTGTCACAGAGTTATTGGAAACGACGGAAGCTTAACAGGTTATGCGGGAGGATTATTAAAAAAACAATGGCTACTTGAACACGAAGGAGCAATAAAGCAAAAAAGTTTATTTCACTAATAATATAAAATCACTACCGGGTTCATTATTACCAAATTCTCCGAAACGTGGCTGTGGTTCAACTTTTTCAACATATTGAATAATTTCATTTATTGTTAGTATACCATCACTTCCTCCATAATTTCGCATTGCTTCTAAAAATTTCCTGGCAAAGGGCGAGTGATGCCCCGGACGCCCGTCGGGCACATATTCTTTACCTCCGGAAGTTAAATACAATCGTGTTTTATATTTCTTTTTACGCTGAATAAATTCTTCATTTGTTACTTCAGTATACATATCTGCTGCCCTGCTTTTTGATGCAATTATAGGATCGAACGTACCACCGAAACAAACATCCATCACGAGCAATATATGTTTACAAGGAATATTGTTTACCATTGTACGTAAATTGGAGTGTGATAAATAAGATGTTTTTGCTACATCATCCGATTTTGAATCACGTGAAATTACGTATCCTTCTTTAAAAACTTCATCATAAATTCCATGACCGGCAAAAAAGATTAACAAGTTATCGTTTGGGCTGTATTCCAATTTTGCATATTCCCGGATTTTTTCAATTGCTTCTTTCAGTGTTGGATTAATCAGTAATTCAGTTTGAACATAATAATTTGACTGTAGCTCCTCGGAAATTGTCGAGGCATCTATTACAGGATTTACAAGTTCAGAAAAAGAGTCATAAATGTTAGTTGCGAATATCAATGCACGATCAACTCCGAGAATATCTTCTCCGTTAACTTTTTTCTCACTTTTTTGAATATCGGATTCCGATCTGTCCTTCTGTACATTAATAGCCCTGCGCTTTTTCATACTATGAAATGGGTTTTCAACAGGTGTAACAGCAAATAATTTCTTACTAAGAGGATGGATTAGTTCAAAATTTGAATATTCATATGAAACGCCATCCTTATTTAGTATTTTATTAGCCTGCAAATGAGCTTTTTCCCAATTTATTTTAAAAGATTTTGCGTCTTCAACAGGCAATTTAACACCGGCGTCAGTTTCTAAAAAGCGTATTTTATATATTTGAAGATCTGCATTATACCCAACTAATCTTTCAATTGGAATTTCAACTTTTCCGCCTGACATAGAATTTATATTAAAATGCTTTTCGGTGTAATATTGTAATTGAGCCGAAACTTCAGATTTTAATTTTTCTCTTCTATCAGAATACTGAATTGATGTTTCAAATTCATCCCTGGGTGATGTCAATTTTTTATCTAATTTATTTAAAATATTTTCAATTACTTCTGAGGTCAATATTATTTTTTGCGCCGAAGTTAATTCGCCATCCATATAATCCGTAATTAATGATTTTCGTGAAGGTTCAACTCCGGTTAGTTCCCAAACAATTGATGACTTATCAGAACTAAATGAAGTTAGAAATAATCCATCATCACTAAAAGTTCCTCCAAATACATAATCGCTATGTCGGTATATACTTTCATATTCAACAATATTATCTTCATCTACTTTTAAAATCACAACATCCTGATTTTTCCCAAATACCAGGTATTCTCCGGTAGAATTGTATTTAATCGATCGGTTAACTCTTATCTTAAGACTATCATTAAATACTATTTTCTGCTTATTAATATTATATCTTCTGACTTCATACTGTGAAGAAGCAACAAATTCATTTGTAGAAGGATGAAAGCAAACATCGTATACCCAATATTTTAATGGAGGAATAGTGTCATAAAGCAAATACTTATCATTATTATTTTTATACAAATGAACCATTTTATCATAACCACTGGTGAGTAAATATTCGTCATTGTAATTAAAACTCACACCCATAACAGCATCTTCGTACAAAAACTTTTGAAGCAATACCATCTGCTCATTTTCCCATTCCCAAATACAAACTGTCTCATCAGATGAAGCACTGGCAAGATATCTTCCGTTATGGCTAAATTCAATTTTATTAATAATATGTGAATGGCCGTTCAACACCTGAATTACTTTTCGGTCTTTAAGTCGTATTATAGCAATATCGTTATCGCTTTTATATTTTGCATAAGCTAAATACTTCTCGTCCGGTGAAAATGAGATATGACCTCCAACGGATTTGGGATTCCCCTGATGGTTAAATATTTTCTTCCAGTTTTTATCGTAAATTTCAAGTGTATTATTACCGATTGTTAATGCAAAATAATTTCTGAAAGGTGAAAATTTACTATCCATAATATAATCCGGATATCCTTTAAGTTCTTTTTTCTCTTTGTAAGTAAATTCTTGTGCATATACCTGAATACAAACAACTAACAACAATAATGAGGCTAACTTTTTCATGATATTAATGATTTATAAGCTTATCAAGTTAAATATTCAATTTGATATTTCAAATTTTATATAAACTAAAGTGATTTACTAATATTGATTATCTGTGATAATTATACAGTATTTTGCAAACCATTGAAATTTTGGTATATACATTTATATTTATTGTCGATGTAGTTGAGTAGACAATCATACAGTATATTAAATTATTGGTAATGAACATTAAAATAATTCCATTGTTAATAATTTAAAGCATAAAAAAATCTACTGTAACAATATTTTTATATATTTATATCCGTTAATATTCAGATATTTCAGGTTGAAAAAAATATCTCAAAAACAATTTAATCAGTAAACCATTATTGAACAATAAATTACAAATATTACTAAAGTTGTGCCTGAAAAAATATATGTGTTTTAAAACATAACGCGTTTAACTAATCCAATTTCTATGGATCCAAATGGTAAAATATACAAAGACTTTCTAAACAGGATTGAAAGGTTTAAAATTCAGAATGGTCCTGAAAAAATTAAGAAGCAACATGATAAAGGGAAATTACATGCGCGTGAACGTATTGCCTTATTATTTGATAAAGATTCATTTGAAGAACTGGATGCTTTTGTAACCTCTGCTACACCAGATACTGGTTTAGGGAAAATTGATGAAGCTTTTGGAGATGGCGTTGTTATTGGTCATGGTCAGATTAATGGCCGGTTGGTTTACATTTACTCCCAGGATTTTAATGTTATGGGAGGTTCACTTGGAGCAGTTCATGCAAAAAAAATAATAAAAGTTCAGGATCTTGCTTTACGGGTGGGAGCTCCAATTATTGGCTTAATGGATTCGGGAGGTGCGCGTATTCAGGAAGGAGTAGCGAGTTTGTCCGGATACACCAGTATTTTTCATCGTAATATTCAATCGTCTGGTGTAATACCGCAAATTTCTGTTATTCTGGGTCCTGCTGCGGGTGGAGCAGTATATTCTCCTGCCCTTACCGATTTTGTATTTATGGCTAAAAAGACCAGCTATATGTTTCTAACCGGGCCCGATGTTGTTAAAGAAGTTTTGAACGAAGACGTTAGTTTTGAAGAATTGGGTGGAGCAGAAGTTCATGCAAGAAAAAGTGGTGTTGCAAATTTTATCTACGAAGATGAAGAAAATGCATTACTGGGTGTAAAAAAGTTACTGTCGTTTTTCCCTTCAAATAATCTGGAAAATCCTCCTTATGTTGAGACAAGCACAAACAAGGATAAAAATGCTGAATCACCAGGAACAATTGTACCCGATGATCCTAACAAACCTTACGATGTAAAAAAGGTAATTGAATTAATTGTTGATCAGGATTCGTTTTTTGAATCTTCTGAGCAATTTGCCCCAAATATTGTAACCGGTTTTGCCCGCTTAAACGGAATAGCTATTGGTATAGTGGCAAATCAGCCTAAAGTTCTTGCCGGAGTAATAGATATTAATTCCTCCGTAAAAGGTGCACGCTTCATAAGATTTTGTGATGCTTTCAACATCCCTATCCTTACTTTGGAGGATGTTCCGGGATTTTTACCTGGTCTTGATCAGGAGCATAACGGAATTATAAAACACGGAGCAAAATTATTATTTGCTTTTAGTGAAGCTACTGTTCCCAAAATTACAGTAATTCTAAGAAAAGCTTATGGTGGAGCTTTTTGTGTAATGAACAGCAAAAACATAGGTGGCGATTATAGTTATGCATGGCCAACTGCTGAAATTGCTGTTATGGGTCCTGAAGGTGCAGTTTCTATTTTACATAAAAAAGAATTACAAAATGCAGAAGATCCTAAGAAGTTAAGAAAGGAATTTGCAGCGAAGTACAGACAGGAAATTGCTAATCCATACATTGCAGATGAAAAAGGATATATTGATGAAGTGATTGATCCTGCTAATACCCGTAAAAAGTTGATATCCGCATTCAAAACGCTTGAAAACAAACATATTGAGCAACCGGCACGAAAACATGGGAATATGCCCCTATAATAATTAATAGTGAAGACAGAAAAATTAATTAATCAGGATTAATTTTAAAAGCAGAAAGATTATGAAAAAGATTAAATCAATATTAATAGCAAACAGGGGGGAAATTGCAATCCGAATTTCGGAGACTGCCAAAAAGATGGGAATCAAAACTTACGGGATAAAAACTCCCAAAGAGCCAGGTGCTTATTATTTGCAGTTTATGGATGAAATTATCGATTTTACCGAAGCAATCAGTGATATTCCTGAGTTTTTAGATATTGACAGAATAATTTACTCAATCAAAGAGTTTAATATTGATGCTGTTCATCCCGGATATGGATATTTAGCAGAGAATCCATATTTTGCTCAAAAATGTATTGATGAAAAAATTACATTTATTGGCCCTTCTCCGGATTCCATTTATAAATTGGGCAATAAAACTATTGCTAAACAATTAGCTTCACGTCATAATATCCCCTTACTTGAAGGTAGCGACGGAAATATCAAAAATACTAAACACGCAAAACTATTAGCGCAAAAAATTGGATATCCTGTTATTTTAAAAGCCGCATCGGGTGGTGGTGGACGCGGCATGCGTATTGTTGAATCTGAGGATAGTATTGAAAAAATGTTTCGTATGGCTCAAAACGAATCAGAGAAAGCATTTGCTGATCCATCAGTATTTATGGAAAAGTACGTTAGAAATCCACGCCACATTGAATTTCAAATTCTTGCAGATCATCATGGTAATATTATTCATTTGGGCGAAAGAGAATGTTCAATTCAACGAAAGCACCAAAAACTAATAGAAGAAGCACCATCAATTGCACTGAATGATGAACTTCGGGAAAAAATGGGCGAATCGGCGATAAATATTGCCAGAGCTTCAAATTACAGAAATGCAGGAACAGTGGAGTTCCTACTGGATGAGTCAGGTAATTTTTATTTTATGGAAATGAATACCAGAATTCAGGTTGAGCATCCTGTTACGGAAATGGTAACCGGACTTGATTTGATTGAATGGCAAATACGTATTGCACAAGAAGAAAAACTTACAATAAAACAAAAGGATGTAAAAATAGAAGGATGGGCAATTGAGTGTAGAATAAATGCCGAGGATGTTCAGTCTGGTTTCTCCCCTTTCCTTGGAACAGTTGAAAAAATTTCTATAACAAATGGCAAAAACTGCAGGTTTGATACCGGCGTTGCGGAAGGTTCAAATGTTACTTCAAATTTTGATTCTATGCTGGCAAAACTGATATGTTATGGTGAAACACGTGAGAAAGCCATAAGCAATTCATTATCCGCATTAAGCAAACTTCAGATACAAGGAATAAAAACAACTATACCTTTTTGTAAGGCGGTTTTAAATCACCCTAAATTTATTAAAGGTGATATTTCTACATCATTTATTGTAAAGGATATGAAACAATTATTTCATCAGGAACAAGATGAAGAAATGATTGCTGCATTTTGGGCAGCTCTGAATTATAATGTTCAACTGGATATAGAGGATGAAACTTACGTTGATTATGAAAAAGGAAAAAACATGACTCCATGGTTAATGAATAAAAGATTAAAATCATTGTAAACAAAAACCTTGAAATTATGATGTTCTCAAAATCAAAAAAAAATAAACAAAAATTCATTGCCTGTACCGGAAATAACAAAAAATATGAATTTGTTAATCCAAAAGAACTTTCTATAAAACAAGGTAAAGAGAATTTGCCTGTTGAAATAATCCAGGATAAACAAGGCTTTGTTTATATTGTCTGGAAGAAAAAAAAATACCAGGTTGATGTAATTGAAAAAAATCAGAACCAATATGAAATTATGGTAAATGGTGTTAGTTATCCTATTTCTATTGAGTCTCCTTTTTCGTATAAAAGAAGAAAATATCTGGCTGAGAATGTGGAAGAATCAAAGGTTGAGAAAATACATGCACCAATGCCAGGTAAAATAGTTGAGTTTTTAGTTGAAGAAAATCAGGTAGTAAAAGAAGGAGAAACTCTACTTATACTTGAGGCTATGAAAATGCAAAATGAAATAATTTCAAATATTCACGGAAAAATAAATAAAATAAATTTTCAGGCAGAAGACAATGTCATGAAAGATGATATTTTAATTGAAGTAGAAAGATAAACACAGTATACCAAAACCGAAGATGGCATTTGATTATTTTCCTTTGCCATCTTTTCTTATTCTGCTCATATTTTATTTATATTGCGCTTTGCAACTAAATTTTTATTTAATGAACAATCTGAATCTAAATTTTTTCAAAGAAAATAATTATACTACAAATAATAACTCCAGACTTTTTATCGATAAGTTATTTCTTAATACTCGTATATATTTTGTATTAAAATATATACAGCTCATATTTAGAAGTAGAAAATTAGCTTTGCGGGAAAAGTATGACAGAAAAGCATGGTCGTTATCATCTTTGGATGTGTTCAAACTAATCGAAGACTGTGGTGGTAAATTTCAGATTGAGGGTTTTGATAATTTGAGAAATTGCAATGAACCTGTAATTATTGTTAGTAATCATATGAGTGCAATGGAATCGATGATATTCCCAGGACTCATTGCACCTTTTATGGAAGTAACTTTTGTTGTTAAAGAAAGTCTTACAAAACATTTTCTTTTCGGGCCGGTAATGAGAGCAAGAAAACCCATCGCTGTTAACAGATTAAAAACAAGGGAAGATTTAATATATGTAATGCAACAGGGTAAAGCTTTTTTACAAAACGGAACTTCTGTTGTAATATTCCCTCAGGGAGGAAGAAGAGATGTTTTTAAACCAGAAGAATTCAATTCACTTGGAGTTAAATTAGCCAAATCGGCTGGTGTTAAAGTTATACCAATGGCTATAAAGACTGATTTCTGGGGTAATGGGAAATTAGTAAAAGATCTGGGTCCGATTAGAAGAGATCGTGATATTTATATAACTATTGGAGAACCAATTGAGATTACAGGCAATGGGAAAGAACAAAATGATCAGATTGTTGAATTTATTACAACAAATATAGAAACCTGGGGTAATCCTAATTAATACTATAACTAATTACTTGTTTTTTATTAAGTACTGATAATCCAGATAATATAGAACTTTTAGAGAAATGCTATTAATCTGTGAAGACTCAAAAGTATTAGTTATATTATCCATAAAGTTATTAAGTATATCTGTTTCGCTTGTATAAATCGCATTTTTCCATACGATAGCCATTTCGCTACCTGGCGCAAATCTCCATAAATATTTCATGTCGATTGTAAATGCATTATAGTTGTAATTCTGGTCGTTGCCGTAAGTATCATAACCAATCGAATTACTTAATTCACCATCTTCCTGTAACCTGTGAAAATCGGTATATTCAACACGACTCCAATAATGTCTTATGCGCAAACTTAAAGAAGATTTATTATTGAAAATATAATTAGTGTTAATTGTATTAATCATGGTTTGTTGATCCCGTTCACCAAAATTAATTACAGTATTACCTGCTGCGTCTGTATAATCTTCAATATAACCATATGTATTGAATGCTGAACGTACGTTTAAATCATATATTAAAAGCCATTTATCGTTAAACCTGATTCTTGGTTCCAGACTATAATTATATCCGTATTGGTCATATCCAAAAGCTATCCAACTGCCTACCCGCAAATTAATGGCAACCTTTTTTCTGTAATCAGTAGAAAGCCATATTGTTGAATACATTATTTTATGACGATTATATCTCCATCCGTCAACTCTGGATTCGTAGTAATCATACCGCATAAATGGTTTAGCCTCAGTAAAAAAGCCTAAGTGTAAATAATTTTTTGCAAATGTCGTATTTGATCTGAAATTAACTTCAAAATCAGAATATTTCCTGGGATTATACAGGTTGGTTTGCCTAAAAGAAATTTCATTATGCCAATTCAGTACCTTCCAGAATGGCTGGTTCTTGTTATAACCTATCTCAAGATCCCAGGTTGATTCATTATTTTGCCGGATATATCCCATATCATTTGGGTCATAAGTATCCGATTCTATACTATGTGTTAATTCACATAAGAAATTTCCTTTTGTTTTTGCAAGCTGAATAAAATATGAATGACCAATATCTGTTGAATCTGAATAAATCTGACTCACTGCTCCTCTCCCAAAAATCTGATATGAATTTTCTTTATTCATTAATCTTAATTCACCACCAGATACGTTTGCTGTATAATTTTCTTCAGCATGCAGAACATTAGTATTTACGAAACTTATGTAAGAATTATTTTTTAGTGTCTGATCAAGAACCAGCATATTGTAATTTGTAAAGCCTTGTGTTTGGTAAGTTCTGATCTGTTTTGTTATTGTATCTTCAATTTCTGCATCAACGGCACTTGTCATTGCATTAATAAATCCAACTCCCAATCCACTACTTGTCCTTCCGGATATTTTTGTTGCATTTATTAATTTTGTTTCAGCAGGATTTCTAGTTACTTCTTCATCGGCTCCTAAATTATCATACACTTCATCAGAACCTTTTGGACTTCCCCCAATTCTTCTGGAATAAAAAATATTTCCTTTGTTAAAAAGTTCAGTTCCTTCAGTAAAGTATTGTCTTTGTTCATCATAACGGACCTCAAAAGGAGATAAATTTAAAACTTCATCATCTGATTGTACTTGTCCAAAATCAGGAATAAGAATCATATCCAGTGTGAAGCTTTGATTAATTCCCCATTTTAAATCCATCCCGGCGTTAAAATCACTATTCCATATATTGCCTTCTGCATCATTTTCCAGGTATGTAGAAACATAAGGTGTAACTGATAAACGCAAAGGAGGTTCAATATCATTAATACCGGATAATTCTCCCATTTGGTTTGTAAATCCCCTAACATTAATATCAACAAAATTCCAGGTACTCCATTCTCTGTATCTTCGAATATTTCTAAATAAATGTATTCCCCAGGTTTGATTTTTTTCTTTAGAAAATCTTAATGCGGAATATGGTATTTTTATTTCTGCTATCCATCCATTTTCTGTTATTTTCACTGCACTTTCCCAAACGGCATCCCAGTTTGCATCATCTTCATTTCCTGCAACTTTAGCATCCGATTGAACTCCTGCAGCTGAAACCATAAAGTTAACAGCATTTATTCCATCATTAAACGTGTTTATACTAACTGCAAATAAATCTGCATTGGCTTCATCAAATGAATCTCTTGTTGACAAATCTTTTAATATACTATCAGGTTGATTATCTGAAAGTATCGCGGCAATATATATTGCGTGGTTATCATAAATTATTTTAATTTCTGTAGGTAATGAAGGCTTCTTTCCATTATATGGTGCATACTGAAAGAAATCCTTTGCAACTGCAGCATTTTGCCATACAGACTCATTGAGCAAACCATCAATCTTTGGTGACTCCTTAACTTTTACAATTTCAAGTACCTTCTTTTCATTATTTAAGGCACTGGAATTAAAACTTAAAACTGATAGAATTAATATCAGCATCAATCTACCAAAATTCTTTACTTTTTCTCGTATTAAAATTCTCACGATTAAAAGACCAAATTGTCTTAAAAAGGTTTAATCTGAAATTAAAATTCTGAAGTAAAATAAAAATTTATTTTATCGAATTTACTTTGGGCCATCTGTAAAGCGTATGGTGAATCCGCCATAAAAACTTCACGACCATGTTTGTCAATAGCTATATTACTGAATTTTCTTTTTCTAAAATCTTCAATTTGCTCTTTATCATCGGATTGAATCCAGCATGCTTTATGCATTTGTATAGATTCATATTTGCATTTAGCACCATACTCGTGCTCTAAGCGAAACTGAATTACATCAAATTGTAACTGACCAACTGTTCCAATAATTTTACGCCCGTTAAATTTATTTGTAAATAATTGTGCTACCCCTTCATCCATTAGCTGATCAAGACCTTTTGCCAATTGTTTATATTTCATCGGATCGGCATTTTCCACATATCGAAACATTTCAGGTGAAAAGCTTGGCAAGCCTTTAAAATTAATAATTTCACCTTCAGTCAGGGTGTCTCCAATCTTAAAATTCCCCGTATCGTGGATTCCCACAATATCTCCCGGAAAAGCTTCATCAATAATTGATTTTTTTTCGGCCATAAAAGCTGTTGGTGACGGAAATTTCAATTTTCTTCCGGTTCCTACGTGTAAATAGTTCGTATTTCGCCTAAAACTTCCTGAACAAATCTTCACAAATGCCAACCGGTCACGATGATTTGGATCCATATTAGCATGGATTTTAAAAATAAATCCTGAGAATTTGCTTTCGAACGGATCAATACTTCTTTCTTCTGATTCTACAGGTCTTGGGTAAGGTGCTATATCAATAAAACATTCAAGCAATTCTTTTACTCCAAAATTATTTAACGCACTTCCGAAAAACACTGGTGCCAAATCAGCTGACAAATAAATGTTATTCTCAAATTTCGGATAAACTTCAGTAATAAGTTCCAGATCTTCACGAAGAGTATTTGAATACTGCTCTCCAATATATTCTTCTAAAGCGGGATTATTAATATCATTAAACTCAATAGATTCTTCAATTGTTTGTTTAACTTCTCCGCTAAATATATTTAATTTTTCATCATATATATTATATACTCCTTTGAATGTTGGCCCATTACTTATTGGCCAACTTAACGGACGCACATTAATTTTAAGTTCGTTTTCAATTTCATCGAGTAATTCAAAAGGATCTTTACCACTTCGATCGAGCTTATTTATAAACACCATAACAGGAGTTTTGCGCATGCGGCAAACTTCCATTAATTTACGGGTTTGCGGCTCTACTCCTTTTGCGGAATCAATTACAATAATTACACTATCAACCGCTGTTAAAGTACGGAAAGTATCTTCAGCGAAATCCTGGTGACCTGGCGTATCTAATATATTTATTTTCTTACCGCTATATTCAAAACCCATTACAGAAGTTGCAACAGATATACCTCGCTGACGCTCAATTTCCATAAAGTCAGATGTTGCTGTTTTTTTAATTTTATTACTTTTAACAGCACCGGCAACATGAATAGCGCCACCAAACAATAATAACTTCTCAGTTAATGTCGTTTTTCCTGCGTCGGGATGACTAACAATTCCAAATGTTCTTCTACGTTGAATCTCTTCCTTAAACCCCATTTTATAATATTTATCAGTTTCGAATTGTACTTTATCCGAGCTTGCAAAAGTATAAAAATGCTATGAAATTTTACTATGAATTAATCTATTAATTAAACCTTGATTTAAATGTGCAAAAATCGAGATAATATAAGAATTTTATCGACAAACTATTTGCATTATAATAATCGGCAATTGAACTGAGATTTCTCCAATAATCACCTAAAATCTCTTCTTCAGTCGAATTTGTTGAATATTTCCAGTTAACCAATAATTCACTACCCGGAGCAAAATTCCAACTATAACTCATATCAATATTAAATGCATTATAGTTTAGATTATGATTTTCAGAATAACTTGACAGAGCCAATTGTCCATCTTGTTCAAGAGCATAATATTCATCATATTTTACTTGCGACCAATAATGTCTTAATCTTAATTTCACTGACATGGTGTTGGTGAAAATATATGAGAAATCAATTGAATTAGTTACTGTTTCACGATCTCTTTTTCCAAAATAAATATCAGTATCATCGGAACTAACATAACCCGGTGTATTTAAATCAGTTTGATAATACGCATTATAATTAATCCTTAGTTTATCACTTAATTTCAAACTTGGCTCAATTCTAAATCGATATAATTTCGTATTTATAAAATAATTATATGATTCATTAAATCCATAGTGAAAACTTGCCGATAAGATTTTGGTTGGATTGGTCTCAAATGTAAAACAGTTATGATAATATTTGCCAATTTTAACGTATTCTCCATCCGTTCTGGTTTCATAATAGTCGTGCTTATCAATAGGAGCCCATAAAGCATGCATTACAAAATAATATCGATTTTTAAATCTAGCTCTTATAACGTAACTCATAAAAAATTCGGAGTATTTATTTGGCTTATATAAACGATTATAGTTAATACGGAACTCATTGGAAGTTTCTAAAAAATATGAAAATGGTTTAAGAGTTTTATAGGTGATATTTAACTCGCTATTAAATTTATTGTTATAAGCCAAATAACCCATGTAGTTTTGATTGTAATTATCGCTTATAATTGACAAGTTGTAAGTCGTTCTAAGCTTCCCCCCGGTTTTACCACCATTTATTAATGCTTTAAATCCTTCAGATTTGCTCGCATCATCTATATAACTATATGCTCCTTTTCCGTTTACAGCATATGTGTTTTTAGAATTTGCAAAGTTGAATTCTGATCCTATAACATTTGATAAATATTCCGAATTATAATAATTTGTATTTATTAAACTTACATACGAATTATCAAATAAAGATTGATCAATTACAAGAACATTGTAGTTTGTAAATGGTTGCGTTTGAATATCTCTTGTTTGGTTAAGTATTGTATCTTCAATTTCAGCAAATGATTCTTTGGTCATTGAATTTAATAATCCAAAGCCAAACCCATTTTTTGTACGTCCCGATATTTTAGTAGAATTAATTAATTGAGTTTCATTCGGATTACTTAATACTTTCTCTTCATCAAGCAAAGACTCTTCAACCGCTGAATACTTTTGGGGTCTACTTCCAATTCTTCTCGAATAAAATATATCTCCTTTATTAAATAGATCCATACCTTCAGTAAAGAATTGTCTTTTTTCATTATAATATTGTTCGTAAGCCGAAAGATTAAGTTCTATATCATCAGACTGTACCTGCCTAAAATCAGGAATAAGTGTCATATCTAAAGTTATACTTTGACTTATCCCATATTTCAGATCCATTCCTAAATTATAATTATATACTTCTTTTAAATTGGTTTCTTTTTCCATATAACCTGACACATACGGAGTAACAGAAAGTCGTATTGGGGGATTTAAATCTTTTAGATTACTAACTTCTCCAGTGTGTTTCCACCAAAAGTTATATTCATTGTTCACATAGTTCCAAGAGCTCCATTCCTGATTTTTAGAAATGCATCTCCAAATGTTAATTCCCCAGGTTTGCACATCTTTTTTAGAAAAACGTAATGCTGAATAAGGTATAAATACTTCATAATTCAAGCCTTCTTTCGATTGAGTTACTTCGCTATACCAAACAGCACTCCACGATTCATCGTTTTCTTCGCCTGAGTAAATTATATCTGTTTGTACATTTGATGCCGAAACCAAAAAGTAATTGTAGTTTAATCCATCATTATACGGACTTAGCATTACTCCAATTCCATCAGAGTTTGAACCAAAACCATCATCTCTACTTTTTAATTCTTTAAAAATGTCATCAGGATTTTCTTCATAACACTTTATTCCCACATAAACTCCTTTATCATTGTAATAAAACCAAGCTTGTGTTTTTGAAGATGCAGGTTCGCCATTGTTAGGAGCATGTTGAGAAAAACTGTGTATTTGTGGGGCTTTTTGCCAAACATTTTCTGTTAATTCTCCATCGACAGTAATAATTTCGCTAATCTTTTCTGCAACAAATGATTTATCGCTATTCTGTCCAATCAAATGACTATTACTAATAGCAAGAAAAAAAATTATTATAAGAAATCTTAAGAAAAATTTATTCATAAATTATCTATTTTCAATTCCTATATATTATAAATATAAAGGAAACACATATAAAGAGAACAGATATAAAGACCGTACATTTCTAATAAGGTTTAAATGAAATTCTATAAATAATACTGATTTAGAAAAGATTTCTTATTTTTAGTAATTAAGGTTTTCCTGCATCGGGATGACTAACAATTCCAAATGTTCTTCTGCGTTTTATTTCTTCCTTAAACCCCATAATTCACAATAAATATAAAAGGAGCTTCAAAATGAAACTCCCTTAAAATTAGATGCAAATTAATCAAATTTTTATTATTAAAATTTACGGTTATAATAAAATAACGTATAAAATATTTAAGATTTATTTATAAACTTATTAAGGATGCCAAATAATTTATCACTGTCAATTGGCTTTGAAATATAGTCATCACAACCTGCTTCCAACGCTTTTTGTCTGTCACCTTCCATAGCATAAGCTGTTTGAGCAATTATAGGCAAATTGGGGCGAATAGATTTAAATTGTTTGGTTAATATATATCCATTTGTGTCAGGAAGTTTAATATCCATCAAAACCAAATTAAGTTTAGTTTTTTTCTGGAAAATTTTCAAAGCTTCTTTTCCGGTCTTAGCATGAAAAATTATTGCATCTATGTCACTCAATATTTCTTCAAGATATATATAATTCATTATTTCGTCTTCAACAACTAAAACTTGCCTGCCGGGTTTTATGTTAGATAAATAATTGTCATGATCTTTGTTTTCTTTATCTTTAGCTGTGACTTTCAACGGGATCGTAAAATAAAATGCTGTACCCATATTTGGCGTAGAATTAAATCGTATTTTCCCTCCAAGACTTTCCACGAATGCTTTGGATATGGCCAGACCCAACCCTGTTCCACCATATAAATTTGTTTTATCGCTTCGAATTTTACTAAAACGATCGAAAATTACGTTTTGGTCTTTGGGGTCAATTCCAATTCCTGTGTCTTTAACATAAAATTCCAAAAACTTTCCGGCAACCTTAAATCCAAAGTTAACTTCACCTTCATTAGTAAATTTAACAGCATTATTTATTAAACAATTTAATATTTTAAAT
>JAHOYT010000061.1 GCA_019038645.1 Bacteroidales bacterium | reverse complement strand
CAGTGTCAATTTCTTCATCAACCCTTAGTACATGCTGATTATCAGCAATTATTCTGGTTTTAACTGTAGTTTTGCGACTTTCGTTCTCTACTATTCCTTCACCTGATAAGCTCCGTTTTTTTAATAAACTATTGAATGTTTTCGATTTGGAATCGCTACCTATTACTGAACATAAAATTGGGTTTGCACCCAGAGCCTGTACATTCAATGCAACATTAGCAGCTCCACCAAGGCGATTCTCTTGTTTTGTGCTCATAACAACCGGAACTGGAGCTTCAGGAGATATCCGGTCTACTTTTCCCCACATATATGAGTCTATCATTACGTCGCCAATGATCAGAATGTTGAACTTATTAAAAGAATCGAATATGGATTTAATGTCAATCATTTTCACAATCACTTTTTTTGTAATTAAAATACAAAGATAATAATTCAAAGACAAGTCTTCTCAATTATCAAACACCAAATTTCAAATAGCAAACTTCAAATAACAAATACCAAATATGATTTTTAAAATTTCAAATGATTAATAATTGATATTTGAACACTGGTCTTTGAACATTGATCATTGATCATTGGTGTTTGATTCCAATCCCGGATTCCCTGTGTCCAAAACAAAGCGCCATTCACCCTTAGCATTCTTTTCCCAAATGGAACAATACGTTCCCTGGCTTATTTGTCCTTTTTGTTCACCATTGGTAATCTCAAGTAAATAAATTCCAAAAGTATATCCTAAATCTCCTGATTTTGCAACTCTTCCAAAGTTTGGCTTCCATGTTAAACGGTAACCGGAATCAGATAATTCAGAATAAAGTTTTTTTAAGGCTGGCTTTCCTACGATTGGATAAGAATTGGGCTTTAATAAAACTACATCAGGCGAAGCAAATTCTAAAAATGCATTATGATTTCCAACTTCAAGAGATCTGTTCGAAAAATTAATATCGGTTTGCAGGAGTTCCTCTTTTTCCTGCTCCATATTAATTTGGGGGTTGCAACCTAAAATAAAAAATAAAATTATTGGCATAAGTTTTTTCATATCTTATAAATTAATTCAAACCTAACAGGTTTTAAAAACCTGTTAGGTTTGTCTATTAGGATGGTTTATAATTTACAAAATGTAAATTATAAATTGTAATATAATATGAGGTTTTTACAAATATTTATATCTGTCAAATGCTTATTGTAAAATAAATTTTCCTGTTTTAGTTATATTATCGTAATGAATTTTAACAAAATAAATTCCTTGAGAATAACCTGACAAGTCAATTTCTATTTTGAAATCATCAAATTTATCATCAAAATTCTTAGAATATATCTTTTGTCCATTTATATTTAATAATTCAACTATTAAACTATTCCCAGATAATCCAGTAATTTCAATATAACACTTATCCTCTACAGGATTAGGAAATAATTCTATAGATAATTTATTATCTAATTTTGCAATAGATGTTGGTTCGAATATAAAATTTAAATAAGAAAAAGTACTACTACCACTATCGTCATTAGAGTCTATAATGGTATTATGGTCAGTGTCATATAAATATAATCTAGTGTCAGTAGAGCCATTTGTTTCATATGTTTCAATTGTTACAACATTATCGTTGCGGATAAAATTAATACCATAAGCACCTTCTTCAGCACTATCGTATCCTGTAACTTTAAAATAATATTCACCAAAGTTATAAGTGAATTTAAACCAGTCTTCGTCTTCAGTAGTTAAGCAAACTTCATTATTATCGTAAGAAGTATCGGCTCCTATAGCATAAGCTAAATTGTAGGAATCATTTGGTTCGAGTGGATCGTTACAGCCAGAATATATATAAAACTGGTGTGTGCCAGAAGTAGCATTTTCATCATCTAATAAAATATAATAAGTAGTACCAGCAGTCCAGCTCATTGATCCATAAGTTCCTGCTGAAGTAATGTCATCAATACAAGTCCAACCAGTTTCACCACAAGAAGATGTTTTCCAGAAATAATCTACATAGCCACTAGCACTGGTGACTTCAATACTATAAGTGCCGGTAGACGGGGCTACAAAACTATATATTTGTTCCAAACCTGGAGTAGAATATCCACAGGAAGTAATATTCCATACTCCGGAACCACCGCCTGTATACGTTTTTGTATAACTAGATCCGCAGTCATCTATTGAAATAATATTTGAACAAGGGTCGGTTTGGCTTGGAGCATAAATATGCACAGTAAACTGATCTGTCCATGAACCTTCATCAGATGTAATGTTAAGCGTAAATGTTACATCTTTTTCAGGACAAGTTGATGAAACGGAGAAATCATAATCTGCTGTGCATATTGCAGTTCCCGCTGCAGTAATTGCAGTATAAGATTCACTGTCATCACTTATCGTAATATCCGAATCTGTAGTAGATAATATTGCTGTTACATTATTTGCAGTAGCATTTCCTGTATTAGCAAGAGTTAATGGCATTTCTATTGATTCACCTGGTTCCACAAGTTCATCGTTGTCTCCAGAGCTAGTAGTATTATCGTCATCAATTGTATGGCTATAATATTCTAAATTAGGAGAAGTTGTTGTAGGGCAATTAATATAAAATTGGTGTGTGTCGGTTGTTGCATCTTCATCATCCAAAAGAATGTAATAGGTTGTTCCTGCAGTCCATGACATTGAGCCATAAGTTCCAGCTGAATAAATATCATTAATACAGGTCCATCCTGTTTCACTACAACTTGAAGTTTTCCATAAATAATCCACATAGCCACTAGCACTTGTAACTTCAATACTATAAGTACCGGTTGAAGGAGCTACAAAACTATATACTTGTTCCAAACCTGGAGTAGAATATCCACAAGGATTATATGTTGTCGTAAACCATGTACCACTTCCACCACCAGTATAAGTCTTAGTATATCCCGAACCACAACCACCTATAGATATAATATTGTCACAAGAGTTAGATTGTTCATAAACATGCACAATAAATTGATCTGTCCATGAACCTTCATCAGATGTAATGTTAAGCGTAAATGTTACTTCTTTTTCAGGACAATCTGAGGATATCGTAAAATCAAAGTCTGAGTTAGATTGTGTTGTTTCAAATCCATAGATATTACCAAAATCCTCCTGATTATCCGTAATATTTATATAGGAATCATCTGTACTTATTGTTGCAGATACGTTACTGGCTGTTGAGGGGCCACTATTGTGAATTACTAAAGACATTTCGATTACCTCTCCTGGCTCCGGTATACCATCATCATCTCCATTACTAGTTAATTGATCATCATCAATTAGATGTGTTACATACTGTAGAACTGGTGGATTTGAAATAGTAAATCTGATGCTAGAATTACGCAAGATTCCATTTGCAGTACTCGAAATCAATATCTCATAATAATCAGATGTAGGAAGATCTGTGGGTACTATTATAGCAAAACTACCAGTATTAGGAATATTCGCACCCAGATTCTGCACAAATGAACCACTTTGTGTCAAATCAATATTTACGAAATCTGAAATGTTGTCAGTCCACAAAATCGTCTCTGAATCACCTCCGGTCCAATCTGTTCCACTTGTGGGATAATCGACAGTTAAGGAATTTGTCTTGTAAATTATAAAATAGTCACTGAAATCAAAATCACTGGGGTCTGATAAACTAGTGACTTTTATTCTAAAATCTTTCCCTTCTGAGTACGTATTGATTAACCATTCATAGGAACCATCATTCGCCGTTGAAAAAGAAATAGGTTCTTTAAAAACATCATTCTCATATAACTCAATGGAAACATTACCAATATTATTGCTATTCCATGTTATAACTTGCTGCGTAAAATATCGCCAGAGTGAATTCCCTATTGGTGAAGTTACAAATATCGAAGAATTGTCCGATATTGTAAAATTATCACTGTAATTAAAAATACTAGTGTTTGTTGTACTGGTTATCTTAATGCTATACCCTGAGCCTGCCGTTAAGGTAGTGGGCACTGCCCAAGAGAAACTACCATCACTTGTTGTTGAAGAAATAATTAGGCTTACTAGATTTGAGTTATTATACAGCTCAATTTTCACATTTTCAGTAATATTATCATTCCACGTAATACTTTGACTGCTACCTGTTTGCCAATCAGTACTGCTGGTCGGACTGGTTATTGAAATATAATCAGTAGGTGCAGATAAAGTGAAATAATCGCTATAATCTGATAAGCTGCTATTGGTTGTACTGGTAATTAAGATCTGATAGCTACTACTTGGAGTTAAACTGGAGGATATTGTCCAACTATATGTACCATCACTAGTAATTGATGTAGTAAGTGTTTCCTCTAAACTAGATTCATTATATAACTTAATACTAATATTATCTGATATATTATCATCCCAGGTGATGGTTTGACTTGACCCAACAGTCCAATTACTGCTACTAGTCGGACTAATAACCGTGATGTAATCAGCTTCAGAGATGGTAAAATAATCACTATAGTCTGACAAACTGCTATTTGTAGAACTGGACATTTTTATTCGATAATTTGTGCCTGGTGTCAAATTACTCGGTATAAACCAACCATAAGATCCATCACTACCAGTTGAGTTTGAAATAGTTTGTGAAAGACTATTTCCAACATACAAATCTATTTTTATATTTTCTGAAATATTATCAGTCCATATAATATCATAGGTGTTTCCTATAATCCAGTTACTAGATGATGTAGGAGAAGCAACAGTTATAAATGGATCAGGAATTGGATCAACAATACTGAAATAGTCACTGTAATCATAAACTGTATTATCGGATGTATTTACAATCTTTATTCTGAAATTATCAGCCGTTGCAAAATTTGAAGGAACTGTCCAAGGCCACATTTCGCTACCTGAACTATTGCTTAATACTGATTGTTCTATAACTTGCCAAGGTGTACTTCCCTTATGTATTTCTATTCTTGCGTTATCAGAAAAATTGTCAGTCCATTCAATATAATAAGATTTACCAGTCTCCCAAACATCTGTTGCAGTAGGCAATATAATGTTAACTGCAGGAGCATTAGATATTGTAAAATAATCACTATAGTCATCCAAGCTGCTATTAGTGGTGCTGGTGATCTTAATCCGATAATCACTTCCTGCAGATAAACTGGAAGATATGGTCCAACTATAACTACCATCGCTTGAGGTTGATGAATTGATTGTTTGAATATTGCTGGAACCCTTGTAAAGTTCGATTTTTACATTTTCTGAAATATTATCATTCCAATTAATATCATAGCTTCTCCCTTTTGTCCAATCATTTGATGATGCTGGGGATATAATATTTATTTCAGGTACATCGGATAATGAAAAATAATCACTATAATCATATAAGCTACTATTGGTTGTGCTTGTGACTTTAATCCGATAATTACTACCTGCAGATAAATTGGAAGAAACAGTCCAATTGTGCAAACCATCACTTAAGGTTGAAGAAGAAATTGTCTGAATATTACTGGATCCTTGGTAAAGCTCAATTTTTACATTTTCTGAAATATTATCATTCCATATGATATTATTACTTGAACCCAAGTACCAGTTTGTTGAAGTAGATGGTGTAGATACTTCAATATCTTGAACAGTATATTCAATTACTAATTCAGGACGGTAGTCGTCTGGATTAGAGGATGTAGAGCCATGAAAAATACCGTAAATCGAATTATCGTCTCTTTCTTTTAATCCTACTCTAAAATGAGATTCGACTTCATTAAAGTCAGCAACTCCTTCAGTACCTAAATCAATAGAATATGGTCCAGGTGAGGTAATAGGTGCCGGATTTATTAATGGTAATTGCAGCCAAAGATCGGATTCATAAATAGTACTTGTATTCATTTCATTCCAATAATCGACAAGTTCATTGGAGCTATGATATGTAACTTTACAAACATCAGTAATATGGGTTGGTGAATACTGGAAATAAGATCTATATAAAATAATTTTTACACTATTTACAATGGAATTTGCAGGTAGGCTAGGTTTAATAAAAACCATAACACTTCTATACTTAGGACCAGCAATATCATTACCAACTCTCATAGATCCTTCCGTGCTCTCAAAGCCAACTGTTTTATTATTTATTGTATAAGATGTATTACATCTAACACTTTCGGATTGTCCTAAGGCGTAATTAAATGAAATAATAAATAGACCAATTAATAAAATACTTTTTTTCATAATAATTTTGTTTTAATCAAAATATCAAATTAACAATTAAATATAATCAACACACCATTAACTACTTAGTAATTAGGACATTCTTTATTAAACTTATTATTTTATCAATAAGCCCCTTGTTTTATCAATAAGCCTTATAAAAAATGGCATGGAAATAATTCCGATAGGGTTTTATTATTGAATATAGAATGAAACCTGGTAAGGTTAAATAGAAATTAAGACTTCAATTGTGGTTCCGGCAGAGGTATTGTCGTCGTTGTACAAATCAACAATATTTAGCTCTATTTTTTTGTTTTGATACTTATTTAGGAGATGTATTTGTTCTTCCATAACGGCCATTCCACGGCCGCTGTCTTTAGTCCCGCCTGCCGGATGGGCAGGTTTTTGTTTTGCAGAAGCTTTACGACCAATGCCATTATCTTTTATTTGAATAGAAATAGCACTCAATTTCTTTTGAATGCTAATAATCAGTTCTCCTTTTCGGTTTAATCCCCCGAAAGCATGTTTAACTGCATTTTCGGCATATCCCTGGATAAGCATTTTAGGGACTTGAATCATTTTTGTGTCAACATCCGGATCAATGTTAAAAGAAAAATCGAAAACAGTTTCAAACCTTTCTTTCTGAAACTCAAGGTAATCTTCGGTAAATTGGATTTCCTCTTCTAACGACCGGAATACTCTGTCGGATGATAATAAGGAAGATCTTATTAACCTGGAAAAACGAACAAAATAATCGTAGGCCTTTTCTTTATTTTCTTCGTAAATATGAAATCCAATGGAATTCATAGCATTAAAAGTAAAATGTGGATCGAGTTGATTTCTCAGGTTTTGTAATTGAAGCTGAACAATTCGTTGTTCGTTTTCGTGTCGCTTTTCAATTTGCTTTTTCTGAAAATATTGAATTGTTCTTACAAAAAATACAGATAAAGAATAAACTAAAACCCAAAAAGGAAATTTTAAAAAATAATAAGGATTTCTGTAGTAGTTATATGTATATATTTTTTCATATGCATTAAGTATAATCTCAACAATGTTTTTATTTATTTTTGTAGATATAAAACTTGTTGGGGTATCTTTAAAATGAATTGGCAAATACACTTCATGTTTAAAATTACTTCTGTATAAAACAACAAGGTTTTTGTGATAATCGAAGAAAAAGTATTCAGTTTCATCATCCTGGTCAATATCTTCTTGTTTCAGAAACCTTTTATTTTCAAGTCCTCTAAGTTTATGTTTTTTTACTTCCCTAAAAGTGTTTTTATCAATCGCATAAATTTTATTATCATATTTCTCAAAATATATAAGATCTTTTTGTAAATAAACAGGAAGAAGATTTCCTATTGGATCATTAAATTCTTTTATATTAATGATTTTGCCAGTATAATCTAATGCTACAATTTTATTGTTTTCGCCATTAGCTCTATTCCCGCTCAAAGCGAAGTAATAATAATTGTCGTATTCATAAATAGATCTTATAGTACCAGGTGATCCTGAAAAAGCTAATGGTTCAAAAATAAATTTCAAATCCTGATCAAATCCAAATACCCAACAACATGAATCTTTGTATGGATAAGGATAATCTGATCCTATATTGTTTACAGCTCCGCTTCCTGTTATAAATACTAATTTGTCATCTTGTTTAAATGGATGTGCTTGTAAAACCCCCGCTCCTGTATTTATTGATGAAATTAAAGAGTCCTTAATAAAATCGTATCTAAAAAGCCTTCTTGGATATAAGGCAAATCCAGCAGAGATGCTAAAAAACACTTCGTTAATATTATCGCCGGTCACGTCATCAGCAGTTATCCAGTTAATAAGATAATCCGTATGTTTATCAGATACACCAATTGTTGTAATAAATCTGTTTCTGAGGAGAATATTATTTTTGGCGTAGTTAAAAATATTTAGAAAAAGTGAATCATTCTTCTGTGTAAAGAAAAATATTTCTTTTACTCCATCAGAGGTAAGGTCAGTACTTATAGGAAAATATGCGTGTCTGGTTTTGGTATTTGGATTATTAAAACATGTTTGATCAAGAAGTAATTTATTATCGTTATATGCCAGTAATTGTAAGTTCTTATTTTCCTGATCGTCTTCAATTACAAATAATTCTTTTTTACCATCACCTTCCAGATCATCGAACCATTGAAACTGCATTTTTTGATTTCGGTTTCTGCTTATGTTGAGTTCAGCTTTGAATTTATTAAAATCAACAGGATCTAATAAAATTATAATAAATGCCGGAATAATTGCTAAAATATACGCATAAATAACCTGATGTTGGGTTTTTCTAAAAACTGAGAATATATTTTGTAGCTTATTTTTCAATGCTGAAGTTTGTTCATGTTTTGTAAGAAAGTTGCTGAAACAGGCAACTCTATTTCGGAACTTCCTGTTTTCAACAAACAGGTTTTATTTTTACGGTTTATTTTCTGAAGGTATTCAGTATTTGCAATTAAATTTCTGTTAATCCTTTCAAATCCAGTTCCGTTTAAACGTTTTGAAAGTCTGCCCATATTATAGGATGAAATATACTTTTCGCCTGAAATCAAATTTATTTCAGTATAATTACCATCTGCTTTTAAGTAAAATATATCCTGTTGTCTGACGTAAATATAACCGTCATTTATCGGGAGTTTTATTTTGCAATTATCTGTTCTGAGTTTGATTTTTGTTTGAGTATATAAATTGTCAATAGTTTCTTTCAATTCTTTTCTGTTAACAGGTTTAACTAAGTAGTCAAAAGCTTTAAGTTTTACCGCTTCAACGCCATAATTATTATGTGCTGTTACGTATATTACCGGAAGATTCTCTTTATATTTCCTGATATTCTCTAATAATTTTAAGCCGTTATAATCAGGCATTTTAATATCAAGAAAAATCGCGTCTGGTTTATTTTTGGCTATTGAACATTCTACATTTAACGGATTTGATATTTTTTCAATTATATCGACTTTTTGGGTTTCTAACAATAAACTTTCCAAAAGGTCAAGTGCATCAGATTCATCATCTACTAACAGAACGCGTAATTTATTCATAAACTATTAGTGCTTTGAGTATATGACATTAAAGAAAGTAAAAATCAGGCAATTTACCAACTGAAATTTCAATTTTTGAATCTTTCAAACTACATCTATCATCCTTTAAACCGGATCTACATCTATAGAAATATGAATTGTTTTAAAATTGTCCTGAGTTATCAATTTTGTTATTTGCTCATCCAATAATTGTTTTGCTTTTTGAAATGATCGTTCGCGCTCTACTTTCAGAATGATATTTTTTATATAATAGTTTTGTACTCTGGCAATGATTGGGGGCTCCGGGCCCAGAATTCTTTTACCAAAAACTTTTCGCAAACTAACTCCCAACTGATGAGATGCCTTATCAACTATTTCTGATTTTTTGTGACGAACACTTATATTTATTAATCTGTAAAAGGGAGGATATCTAAAGTTTTTCCGTTCTAAAAGCTGCGATTTGTACATTTCTTCAAATTTATTATCCAGTACAAATTGTAAAATAGGATGTTCAGGATTGCTGGT
Source organism: Bacteroidales bacterium (assembly GCA_019038645.1). Lineage (GTDB taxonomy): Bacteria > Bacteroidota > Bacteroidia > Bacteroidales > UBA12077 > UBA12077. Next base: position 20,366 of record JAHOYT010000061.1, on the reverse strand, counting down.
CTGAATTACAACTTTCCCTTGTTTGTTTTTTCTTCCGGCACGACCACTTACCTGAGCCATTAACTGATAGCTGCGTTCAAATGCTCTGAAATCCGGATAGTTTAACATATTATCGGCATTTAGTATTCCAACCAGGCTAACATTGTCGAAATCAAGACCTTTCGAAACCATTTGCGTACCGATTAAAATATCAATTTTACCTTCTTCAAAATTAGAAATAATATTTGTGTATGCATTTTTTGAACGGGTTGAGTCTAAATCCATTCGTGCTACTTTTACTTCAGGGAAAAAGATTTTTATCTCCTCTTCAATTTTTTCAGTTCCAAAACCTCTGGTTTGAACCGCACCACTTCCACATGCTTTGCAGGTTTGGGGAGCACGAATTGTATAACCACAATAATGGCAAATCAATTCGTTTTTATGTCGGTGATAAGTAAGACTTACATCACAATTAGTGCAATAAGGAATCCATCCACACATATCGCATTCCAGGTAAGGAGCAAAACCACGACGATTCTGAAACAGAATAACCTGTTGATTCATTGCAAGCGATTCTGTAATACTATCCAGAAGAACAGGACTGAAAATAGATTTCATCTCTTTTCTTTTTCTGGCCCTCAGTATATCTGCAAGCTGAATTTCAGGTAATTGTATGTTTTGAAATCGTGTTGTTAATTGAACCAAACCATATTTTCCGGCTTTGGCATTAAAATAACTTTCAATTGAAGGTGTTGCAGTACCTAACAATACTTTTGCATTGTGCATGTTAGCTAAAACAACGGAACAGTCACGGGCATTGTAGCGCGGTGCCGGATCATATTGTTTGTAGGTGTTTTCGTGTTCTTCGTCAACAATTATCAATCCTAAATTTGAAAAAGGTAAAAATAGTGATGATCGAACACCAAGAATTATATCATACTTTAAAGTTTTGCCTGGCTCAAGAATATTCTTATAAACTTCGACCCGTTCCGAATCGCTGAATTTGGAATGATAAATCCCAACACGGTTTCCAAAAACCGATTTTAACCGGTTTATAATTTGGGCGGTTAAAGCTATTTCCGGCAACAAATATAAAACCTGTTTTCCTTTTTCCAGTTGTTCTTTTATTAGATGAATGTAAATTTCTGTCTTCCCGCTTGATGTAACGCCGTGTAATAAAACAACATTTTTTTCTTCAAACTGTTTCTGAATTTCATTATGAGCTTCTTGTTGAGCCTCAGTTAAGTTTTTAATTTCAGTTTGTTCATCTGCAGATTCATTCAACCGACTTACAGTTTTATCATATTCAGCAAGAATATTTTTATCGATAAGTGATTTTATAATTGAAGAACTTGTTTTAGAATCTTCAACCAACTGTCGCTTTTTTACATCAACCGTTTTTTTATTCATAAAGCTACCGGAAAGTTTCAGGTAGCTCATCAAAACATGAAGTTGTTTATGGGCACGTTTCAGCGAATCGAAAATCTCATTTAATTGTGATTCTGATGTAATGGAATCATCCAGTTTTATATATGATTCGGTTTTGGGTTTATAATTCTCCCGTAGCTTTTCTTCAAGAATAATAGCTTTCTTGTCCAACAAAGATTTTATCACCGGCAAAGCACTTTTTCTATTTAATGCATTAGAAATTTCATTAATACTGGCAATGTTTTTATCGGCTAAAAAATCAAGAACAAGTGTTTCTGTAGGGTTAAATTTTTGTTGATCAATTGAATCCGGATTATATATTACTTTGGTTTCGCTTTCTAACTTTAGTCCTGATGGTAATGCGGCTTTAAAAACTTCACCTACCGAACACATGTAGTAATCGGCAATCCATTGCCATAGTTTGAATTGTTGGTCGTTTACAATTGGTTTTTCATCTAAAACAGAAACAATATCTTTGGTTTTGTATTCTTTTGGGGCATTTTTATGAATTGAAAAAACAATGGCAGTGTATATTTTTCGGGATCCGAATTGGACAATTACTCTCTTGCCAATCTCAACATTATTTAATAAAGTAACAGGAACGCTATAAGTAAATAATAGCTTTAGTGGTAAGGGAAGTATTACATCTACAAAATTTTGCTGATTACTCATTAAGTTTTGAAATTTACCAAAAGAACAAATCTAGTTTAAATTGAAAGGATTTCAATGCATTTGGCAATTTTTTCCATCAGCCAACGGGGCGTTGAAGTGGCTCCGCAAACACCAATTGAATTCGATGTTTTGAACCATTCTGCATCGAGTTCATTGGAATCGGAAACAAAATGAGTATTTGGATTTTCTTCTTTGCAAACCTGATAAAGCATTTTCCCATTGGAGCTTTTTTGCCCACTGGCAAAAATTACAACATCGTGTTTTTTTACAAATTCTCTTAGCTGTGGCTGTCTGTGTGAAACTTGTCTGCAAACGGTATCGTTAGATATAAATTTAATTTTTTCTGTACCCTGTTTGGCAATCATGCGGTTCTTAATTTCTTTCTGAATATCGTAAAACCCTTCAATATTTTTTGTGGTTTGAGCAAAGAGATTTACCGGCTTTGAAAAATCGATTTTATCTAAATCTCTAATTCCACTAATGACTATTGCCTTTCCATTTGTTTGTCCAACTAGCGCGTTTACTTCTGCATGACCTTCTTTACCGAAAATTACTACCTGTCCTCCTTTTTTTAATATGGCATCGAATCCTAATTTGATGTTATTCTGAAGTTTTAATACCACAGGGCAGGAAGCATCAATTAACTGAATATTATTTTTAAGCGCTGTTTCGTATGTCTCCGGTGGTTCACCATGCGCTCTTAATAAAACCTTGCAGTTTCGTAATTTTTCAAATTGCCCGTGATCGATAGTAGCCAGACCTTTTGCCTTTAATCGTTCTACTTCTGCGTTATTATGCACAATATCGCCAAGGCAATATAAAATATCATTCCGGTCGAGCTCCATTTCAGCAAGCTGAATTGCGTTTACTACACCAAAACAAAACCCGGAATTACTATCGATCTCAATTTTCATTTTTATAGCAAAAATTAATTAATTCGCTTCTTAACTAAACCAATAATCCATTCTAATTGTTCTTGCCTGTTCATATTACTGTTGTCAAGCTCAATAGAATCGTTGGCTTTTTTTAACGGGCTCTCATCACGTGTTTCATCAATATGATCACGTTTTTTTACGTTTTCCAGAATTTCATTATAGCTAACATCTACATTGTTTTCTTTCAATTCCTGGAATCTTCTTTTTGCTCTTACTTCAGCATTGGCATTCATAAATACTTTTAATTCAGCTTCCGGAAAAACAACCGTTCCTATATCGCGACCATCCATTACTATGCCTTTTTCTTTCCCCATTTCCTGCTGGAAGCTAACCATTTTCTTACGAACAAATCCAATTTTACTAATAAAACTAACATTGTTGGAAACATTCATTTTACGAATTTCAGCTTCTACATTTTCATTGTTCAGATAAGTTTCCTGATTGTTTGTTTCTGAGTTATATTTGAAATTAATATGAATCTGGTTAATAAAAGATTGAAGTTTTTCAATATTTACCTTATGGTTAATATTATCAATCAGCTTGTTTCTTAATGCAAATAAAGTAACCGCACGATACATCGCTCCACTGTCGATGTATTTATAATCCAGTAGTTTGGCAATTTCTTTTGCAAGTGTACTCTTACCCGATGATGAATATCCATCGATAGCAATAATTATTTTTTTATGTGATTTAAACATTTTGAACAAAATTTGAGCATCAAAGGTAAATCCAAAAATGACATTAGACAAATTCTTTTATCAACCGTAATAGAAAATATTAAAGATTTTTTCTGAAACTATCCAGATTTGTGCTTATGGAAAAATGATCTGAAGCACCTGCTAAATGATACGTTGCACGTCCGTAGCTTATGTTGAATTTTGAAATTTTAACTCCAAAACCCCATGAAAAACCTATGGTTGAAGTTTTTGATTCAATGAGCATTTCCTGTCGTCGACGATAGTTATATCCGGCTCTCACATATAAGTTATTTATGGGATTAAATTCAACTCCTAAAATAATATGTCGCATAAACTGGTCAGCAATTTTATCAATAGTTGATTCTGATCCTTCTTCAATTGATAATGGATCCAGACTTGATTCTTCTTCTGTAGTTTTATCATAGGTTAAATCCCATTTTTCAAGATGATCCAACGTAACTGAAAAAAGTAAAGGCGCATGTTTCAGTTTTTGGGATACTCCTAACTGAATATTAAATGGCAACGATTCTTTTTCGCTGGTATAAGCTTTTAGTTGTGTACCTATATTTTTTATAACCAGCGCTGCTGTAAACAAGTTTCCTGGTTTGTTATAAACAACACCAAAATCAGCAGCAATTCCTAACGAAGTATATTTTTCAAGAGTTGAAATAATGGGTTTTACATTTACACCAACACGAAAACTGCTGTCAATAACTCTCGAATAAACCAGATTTATTGCATATTCAGCCGCCTTGAACTCTCCTGTCACAATTCCTGTTTCATCGGCAGCTATAAATTTACCGTAATTGATGTATTGAATTCCTCCTGAAAAAATACCATAGTCCTTAATTTTAGTAGCATATGCTGCATAACCATAATTAATATCGGTAAAATAATTTACATAATTAAGAACCAGATCATGGTTCATTTCAGGTTTTAGCAAGGCTGGATTATGATAGGTCAGATTAAAATCATTATCGTTAATTGCAATAACATCACCTCCTAACGAAGAAACTCTTGCTGAATTAATCAGATTAAGAAAATCGTAAGTATGAGTACCTCCAATCTGAGCAATGGAGTGTAATCCTATAAATGAAAATAATAAAATGTAAACCGATTTTCTCATTCGGTGAAATTACAAATATTGAGATAATGATTAATATGCATTTCAAATATTGTAAACATAATGTTTTAAACGTGATTGCCAACATCTTATTATTTAAAATAAAATGATTTGTTGTAATTTATTTGAAAAATATCTCCGATTTAATTTTTAAAAACTCATGTTCCAGGTTAACTTTGTGGGGTTTTGAGATTGTTTAAAGCTGTAGAAATTTGTGGAGATGAAAGAGAAAATCTTATTTGTAATAAATCCGGTATCCGGCGGTAAATCCAAAGATAATATTCCTGATCTGATTAGGCAGAAGTTTAATGATAATGAGTATGATGTGAAAATTATTATCACACAATCTGCAGGCGAAGCAACTCAATTAGTAAAAAGATACATTAATAAAGGATTCAAAAAAATAGTTGCTGTTGGTGGCGACGGAACAGTTAACGAAGTAGCGTCTGGTATTGTTGAAACAGATGCTGTATTGGGAATTCTCCCTTTGGGATCAGGAAACGGACTGGCACGACATTTAAATATACCAATGAAACCGCAAAAGGCTTTGGATTTAATTAAAAAAGCCAAATCAACAAAAATAGATTACGGTAAAATCAACGATCGCAAATTCTTTTGTACAACAGGAGTAGGATTTGACGCTCATATTGGTCATGTATTTTCAAAAATAGATGGTCGTGGTTTTGCCAACTATATTAAGGCAACTGTTTCTGAGTTCAGAAAATATAAACCAAAGCGGTATGAGATTTCGATGAATGGAACAACTATTATGCGTGATGCTTTTTTGATCACTTTTGCTAATGCATCACAGTATGGTAATAACGCACATATCGCACCAAAAGCTGATATTAAAGATGGTAAACTGGAAGTTGCTATATTGCGTCAGTTCCCGTTAATAACTGCGCCAGGTGTTGGAGCAAGATTATTCCTGAAAAATATTGATAAAAGTGCTTATATAGAAACTTACCAATGCAGTAATATTATTTTAAAAAGAAAAGATACTGATGTAATTCATTTTGATGGAGAACCCGAAGAAATGGGTGAGGTGCTTAACGTAAAAATAGTGCATGATGGATTAAATGTATTGGCCAACTAGAGTTCTTCTTTCTTTTCCTTTAATTTTTCTACAACATCGAATATTGCAGGACAAACTTCTGTATTTTTTAGCGTGAGCTCCAAAATCTGATAAAACCTTTTACGATCGGTGTGTGGATATTCTCTACATGCTCTTGGCCGGCTTTCATATGCCATGCAATAATTATCAGGAAGCAAAAATGGGCAAGGGGTTTGTTTAAATACGTAATCGCCTTCATTATCAATATATAAATATTCTTCAACAAATTGCGATGGTTTCATTTTGAAATGCCTTGCCAAGCGCTCAACATCTTTGTCATACAATGTTGGGCTAATTGATTTACAGCAATTGGCACAATCAAGACAATTAATTTCCTGAAAAACTTCGTCGTGCAATTCGTGAACAACTTTATCCAGATTTTTAGGTTTCTTCTTACGAAGTTTCGCAAAAAAAGATTTTGTTTCAGGTTTTAAATCAAGCGCTCTGACATGAAGTTCTGATAATGGTATTTTATCTAAAATGCTCATTATTCACTAGGTCTGATATATGAACGTATTCTATCACGTAAACCGGAAGTTTTAATCTGAGACAGGAATAATCCACCGATCACCAACGAAATGCCGGTAATTTTATCCATGTTGAGTATTTCGCCTAAAACAAAATATGCAATTATTGCTGTTATAACAGGAATCAGATTAGTAAAAGCGTTAGCCTTGCCAATTCCGATTCGTTGAATTGAAAAAGTAAAAAAGATAAAAGCAAAAGATGATCCGAATATGGCAAGTTCAAATAATGGAATCCAAGCATCATTAGAAAATCCACTTGTTTTAAGTTCCGGAAAATCAATAATAAAAAATAATGGGGCAAAAAGAAAAATCCCAATAAAATTATGATAAGTTACAATGCTGATTGAATTGTATTTTGCTGAAAGTTTTTTTAAAATCAATGTATAACCAATGGCTGCAATAACAGCAAAAGACAACATTGCAATTCCAAATGGTGAAGCATCAATATTTCCTCCTTTGCTGAATATAACGAATCCTACTCCAAGTATAGAAAGGAATATTCCCAGGATATTCATTTTTGTAATCTTCTCGTGCAAAAAATACGATGATGTAAATAATGTAAAAAGCGGAATTGTAGAAATAATTACAGCGGCAACGGTTGATGAAACAAACTTAATTCCATAACTCTCTCCTAAAAAGTAAAGAAATGGATTGAAAATAGCCACCAACAAAAAGTACTTTATATCACCTTTCTTAATTTTTTGCAACCTTTTTAATGGATACATTAAGGCAAACAAAAATATCGAGGAGATTATTAATCTAAAGAATACAACTGTTATTGGATTATAAAATTCATATACAACTTTATACCAGATAAAAGTGTAACTCCAGAAAATCATTGCCAGAATTACGGCTATATATGCTGCTAAATTATTATTCTTCATGCAAATTTTTATACAAATTGTGGCGCAAGTTATGACTTTTAATCAGGAATTTTATAATAACTTTGTAAATATATCATGTCTAAAGTTTTATTATAATGAGATGCAGCAAAATGTATTATTATAAAAAAAATCAGAATAAAACAGAACAATTATTTGATCGTGAAAAAATAATTCAGTTAAGGCATGAATTGCATCAGAACCCGGAACTATCAGGCTCGGAATTTATAACATCTGAACGAATCGTCGGGTTTTTATCGAAATATAAAACTGCAGAAATAATACGTGGAATAGGCGGACATGGAATTGCTTGTGTTTTTAAAGGGTCAGAAAATGGTCCTTCAGTTCTTTTTCGTTGTGATATGGATGCTTTGCCTATTGATGAAACGAATGACTTCGATTATGTTTCAAAAGAAAAAGGTGTGTCACATATGTGTGGACACGACGGGCACATGGCAATTATGGCCGGACTGGCAGACGTGTTTTCAAAAAAACCCCCGGAAAAAGGGCAGGTTGTTTTATTGTTTCAACCTTCCGAAGAAAACGGACAAGGAGCTTTAAGGATATTAAAAGATAAAAAGTTTAAAAATCTAAAAATAGATTATGTATTTGCTTTACATAATTTGCCAGGGTTTCAGAAAGGTGAAATTCTGTTGCGAAACGAAATCTTCGCTTCAGCATCAAAAGGAATAACAATAAAATTAATCGGTAAAACTTCTCATGCTGCAGAACCGGAAAACGGAATTAGTCCTGCCGTTGCGATGGCGGATATCATAAAACAACTTAATAAATTATCACAAAAAAAGAATTTGTTTACAGATTTTGTACTTATTACAATAGTGTATGCCCGTATGGGAGAAGTGGCATTTGGAACTGCTCCGGGCCATGCCGTAGTACATGCAACTTTACGCTCATATACGAATGATGATATGCAAAAAATAACTTCATACACAGAAGCTATTGCTAAAGAAAATACTGAAAAAAATAATTTAAAGTTTGAGATATCGTATTCAGAAGAATTTCCGGCAACTGTAAATAATGCAGAACTTGTTAAGAATATTGAGGATGTTGCAAAATCGAATCATATAAATTATAAATATTTAAATGAGCCTTTTCGGTGGTCTGAAGATTTCGGCCATTTCACACAGAAATATCCAGGAGTACTTTTTGGCATGGGGAGTGGTGAAAATCATCCACAATTGCATAATCCCGATTATGATTTCCCTGATGAAATTATCGAAAAAGGAGTACGTTTTTTCCATAAATTATATCTGTATCTAATTAATTTACAACATAATTTAAAATAAACCCGAATAAACAAAACATTTTAGAGCGTATTTTCGTTACACATTAAGCAACTAAATTCAATTATTGTTTTTGATTCTATAAAAAAAATTGTTTCTTTGCATAATTTTTCGTATAGTTGTTTGTTTTGGGGTTAGCGTAAACGCTTATAATTACAGGAGTTTGATAAATTCCTTGTTTGATAAGAGGCATAATATCCCACAACTTTAAGCGTATAATAATATAGTTTGAAAAGGAGAGGCTGAAATGAGACAGTTAAAAATTACAAAATCTATCACAAATCGTGATAGTTCTTCACTGGAGAAATATTTGCAGGATGTTGGAAAAGAGCAGATGGTTACTGCTGAAGAAGAAGTAGAGTTAGCTCAAAGAATAAAAAAAGGCGACAGACTCGCTCTTGAAAAATTAACAAAAGCGAATCTGCGATTTGTTATTTCTGTTGCTAAACAATACCAGTTTCAGGGATTAAGCCTTCCGGATTTAATTAATGAAGGTAATCTGGGTTTAATAAAAGCTGCAGAAAGATTTGATGAAACCAAAGGTTTTAAATTTATTTCTTATGCGGTTTGGTGGATTCGACAATCTATTTTACAGGCAATAGCGGAACAATCGAGAGTTGTTCGATTGCCTTTAAATAAAGTTGGATCATTAAATAAAATTCATAAAGCGTATTCAGCACTTGAGCAAAAGTTCGATCGTACTCCAACAGCTGAGGAATTAGCCGAGTTTGTTGAATTACCGAAAGATAAAGTTGAAGATACATTACAACTATCTGGTAAACCCTTATCTGTAGATGCACCGTTTTCTGATGGCGAAGAAGGAAGTTTACTTGATGTTATGCAAAATTTTGATTCTCCAAATGCAGATAATAGTTTGCTTGAGGAATCACTTGCTAAAGAAGTAGAAAGAACTTTAAGTATTTTGCCTGAGAAAGAAAGGATGGTTTTAAAATATTATTATGGTATTGGTGGTAAAGATTTATCACTTGAAGAAATAGGATATGAATTAGGATTAACTCGTGAGCGTGTTCGACAGATTAAAGAAAAGGCGATTCGAAGATTAAGACATTCGTCTAAAAATAAGCTTCTTAAGAAGTATTTGGGTTAATAATTCATAACTAGCTTATTAAAGCTGCTCTGTACGGAGCAGCTTTTTTTGTTTAAATTTTTTTGTAGCAGATAAAAATTCATAGATAAATGCTTAAATTTAGTCGTTAAAATAAATTTAAGATGACTCAGAAAAAAACCAACGGGTTCGGCACCGCGCCTGTATTTTTTACAGCAATTTCAACAATTTTAGGAGCAATATTATTTTTAAGGTTTGGGTTTGCTGTTGGCACATTAGGAGTAGGTGGTGTTTTGTTAATTGTTTTAATCGGACACTTTGTTACAGTTCCTACTGCATTTGCTATATCTGAAATTGCAACCAATCAACGTGTTGAAGGTGGAGGTGAATATTTTATAATTTCCCGTTCATTTGGATTAAATATTGGAGGAACCATTGGAATTGCTTTATTCCTTTCACAGGCTATTAGTGTGGCTTTTTATGTAATTGCTTTTACTGAAGCTTTTGAACCGATTTTTAATTGGTTTCATAACAAATATGATTTCGAATTACCCCGACAAGTAGTCAGTTTACCAGCAATGGGATTACTGGCCTTGCTCATTTTAAAAAAAGGAGCGAACATGGGGGTGAAAGCTCTGTATGTAGTTGTTGCCATATTGTTCTTATCAATTTTCCTTTTTTTCATTGGTAAAACACCTTATTCTGAAAATGCTACAGCAACAATTACTGCCAGTCCTTTAAGAAATATGGATGATTTCTTTATAGTTTTTGCCATTGTGTTTCCGGCCTTTACGGGCATGACAGCCGGAGTTGGTCTCTCCGGTGATTTAAAAAATCCCGGAAAATCGATACCTGTTGGTACTGTTGCAGCAACGTTAATCGGCTTAATTGTTTATGTATTTATTGTTTTTAAACTGATAAATTCAGCATCTCCCGATGATTTAATAAATAATCAGTTGGTAATGTCAGATATAGCTTTATATGGCAAATTTATTATTCCAATTGGTTTAGCAGCTTCCACAATTTCATCTGCATTGGGGTCTGTAATGGTTGCTCCAAGAACATTACAGGCTTTAGGAACCGACAGGACTTTTCCTTTTCGAAGATTTAATAAATCAATGTCTAAAGGGAAAGGAGAAACAAACGAGCCATTTAATGCTTCGGTAATTACAGTAATTATTGCATTTATTTTTGTTGCAATGGGTGATGTTAATGCTGTTGCACGAATTATTTCAATGTTTTTTATGTTAACATATGGATCACTTTGTTTGATTTCATTTTTAAATCATTTTGGGTCTTCACCTTCATATCGGCCAACATTTCGCTCACATTGGGTTTTGTCGCTAATCGGGTTTCTTTTTTCAATTTATCTGATGTTCAAAATGGATTCACTATATGCCATTTTAGCAATTGTGGTAATGGTTATCCTTTATATTTATATTAGTTATTATCATTCAGAACGTCAGGGCCTTGAGTCTATTTTTCGTAGTGCATTATTTCAGATAAACAGAAATTTACAGGTTTATCTTCAGAAAAATCAAGCCATGAAGAAAAAAGTAAGCTGGCATCCATCCGCAATTTGTGTTACAGAAGTAAACTCCGATCGCGATAATGCGTTCAGGCTTCTAACATGGATTTCCCACAAATACGGATTTGGAACATACATACAATATATTCAGGGATATTATTCACGTACCGCACATGATCAGGCGAAAGAGGCTCTGGACTTACTTATTGAAAGGGCTGAATCGCGAAAAGGTAATGTTTATGTGGATACAATTGTTTCGCCATCTTATACTTCTGCTATTGCTCAGATAATTCAGCTGCCTGGAATTTCGGGCTTGGATAACAACCTTGCTCTTTTTGAATATGACAAAAAAGATCCTGTAAATCTGGAGCAAATAGTAGAAAATTATCCATTGGTACGTTCAGGAAATTACGATGTATGTATTCTTGGAGGATCAAATCGTGGAGTTAACTATCATGAAGGAATACATATCTGGATCCGAAGAGTTGATTATGATAACCTGAACTTAATGGTCCTTCTTAGTTATATCATTTTAGGTCATTCTGACTGGAAAGGCGGAAAAATTAAGATTTTTAATGTAAGAAGACTAGGACAGCACGATGAAGCTACTGATCATTTGTTAGAACTGGTAAAAACCGGACGCTTACCAATTTCGCTTAAAAATGTTGAATTTATTGATATTGATGAATCCATGAATCTGAAAACTCTTATTAATGAAAAATCAGTTAAAGCAGGTTTAACAATGATAGGTTTCCGAAGTGAGCAAATTAAACACGAAGGAGAAAAGCTTTTCGAAGATTATACTGAAATGGGAGATATTTTATTTGTAAACGCATTTAGAGATAAGGAAATTGATTAATAATAGAAAATTATGAGAATGATTAAGATTTTGATTATAACTTTTTTTGTATCTATAGGTTTGTATGCAAAAGATGACGGGAAAATTGACTTAAAAAATATTAAAAAGGAAATTTCAAAAAAAGAGTCTGGTTATTATTACCCTGATTTGATGGCGAAATATATTGCCAATGATACAAGTTTGACATTAGAAGATTATAAATATTTATTTTATGGATTTACTTTTCAGCCTGAATATATTCCTTACGGAAGACACGATTCCCTGGAAGTAATGAATTCTTACTGGGGTAACGAGTTAATTTCTCCAAATTTCAAAAAATTGTTTGAATTAAGCGGAATCATTTTAGAGGATTTCCCGTTTGATTTTAGAGCAATAGGAACAAGAGTAATTTCAGCATTTGAAATAGGAGACAGTGTAATATCTAAAATATGGTATCATAAATATGATAAGTTAATAAGAACAATTTTATCTTCCGGAGATGGCAAATCATATGAAACAGCTTTCCTTGTTACCCAAACGAGCGAAGAGTATGAAATTGTTCATGTTCTCGGATTTTATCCTTCAGGGCAATCATTAGTCAGTAATAAAGGTAAAAATTATGACTTGATAGATTTAACGGAAAATGAGTTCGGATTAGAATCATTATATTTTGACATAGATATCTTTTTTGGAAAGTTATTCTAAGTTTGTAAATAATTGTCATTTACATTTTAAATCCTAAATTGTACTTACAACTCAACTGAATCCTTATAAGAAGTTTTTCTGCAGGATTAATAATTACTACATTCTTTTTCACGATATCATTCCGTACTGTCGGAATTACAGATGGTTGACATTTAATTAATGCAATAAAGGATAAAAGCATCTTAAAATACCATATTCTAGGTATTGTACAAAAAAAATTACCAGCCTACTTTTGTCAAAGTAAAATTAGTTAACAATTTAATACATATAAATATGAAACGATTAATGTTATTTTTAATAAGCAATGTTGTACTAATAAGCTTATTAAGTGCACAGGAAAATATTGAAAAGGATGTAGAAAACCCGGAATCAATTAGCGAAAGTATCTTTAATGATGAAAGTCAAAAAAAATTACATTTTGGAGGTTATGGCCAAATTGATTATAATCAGCCTTTTGACAAGGATTTTCGTCAGAATGGCAAGTTGGATGTTCATAGATTAATTCTTTTTGCAGGTTACGAATTTAACTCAAAAACAAAATTCATAACAGAAATTGAGTTTGAACATGTTTCGGAAGTTTTTATTGAGCAGGCTTATCTAAATTATCGTTTAGTGGATAATATGTCGGTTAAAGGAGGCCTCATTTTAATCCCCATGGGAATAATTAATGAATATCACGAACCACCATCATTTAATGGTGTTGAGCGCCCGAATGTTGACAATGTAATTGTTCCAACCACCTGGAGAGAAATTGGATTTGGCGTTGACGGAAGAATTAATGTTGCATCATTACGTTATCAGTTATACCTGGTTAATGGATTTAACGGATACGATGGAGCTGGTACTTTTAAGGGATCAAACGGACTAAGAAGTGGACGCCAGAAAGGCGCTGAATCCTATATTAGTTCGCCAAATGTTGCAGTAAAAATTGATTTTTATGGCTTGAGTGGGCTTAAGCTAGGATTATCGGGTTACTTCGGTAAATCACAATCCATATTATTTGACGATTTAGATAAGAACGATAATGTAGCGAATGCAACTGCCGATTCTTCGGTTATTGGAATAAGTATGGTTGGATTAGATTACCGATATTCTATTTCGGGTTTCCAAACGCGCGGTCAGTTTATATATAGCAAATTTACGAATGTAGAAGAGTATAATGCATTTACTGGTAGCGACCTGGGCGAATCAATGTTGGGTTATTATGCTGAAATTTCTTATGATATTTTTAATAATAGTAGCTCAATACAAAATGAATTAACTCCATTTATTCGTTTTGAAAAATACAATACGCATAATTCTGTAATTTCCGGCATGACTAAGAACGATGCATATAATATAACTGAATTAATATCCGGATTTGCATTCAAAATGGACCGTGGTGCAGCTTTTAAGGTTGATTATCGAATGTATAAAGATTCAGAGGAAAACAAATTTAATTCTATGCTTAACATGGGAATAGGTGTTTGGTTTTAACCAAACACTTTTTCTGGTTTAAGGTTATTTTTTAATATAAATTCTGTATTATGAAGCGATTTTCTGTTTTAATTATTATACTTCTTTCATCAATCATTTTAATGGCTGATCCTCCGGAAGTTTCAAAAAAGTTTAATAAAGAGCTTTCTAAGCACTTTGATTCTGAATCGATTACTACAGTCTGGATTAAAAAGATTTCCAATAGCAACGATTTATTTTTCAAAGTATTTAATGGTAAGAAAGAATTGGGGCTGGTTGTTTTAACCTCGGCAAAAGGCAGGTATGAAAATTTTGATTATATGATTGTATTTAATCAGGAGTTAGAAATCGAACTTATTAAGATTTTAGTTTACAGATCGGAATATGGAGCGGAAATAACTTCAAAGCGATGGCTGAGTCAGTTTTATTCAAAACATACATATAAGCTAAAATATGGAAACGATATACAGGCCATTTCAGGAGCTACTTTTTCTGCCAGTTCGTTAACTAATAATGTTAATAGAATAAATAAAATTGTAAAGGAGTATAATAGTACAGAGTAATGAGTATCACGAAAAACCATTATGTGTCTTGATACTTTATACCTGATACTCAATTCTTAAGTTTTTCGTTAATTTTATGTTCTATCGAAAGCAATAAATGAATATCTGTTTCTCCCAGAATCATTAGTCGTTCCATGATTCTATTATAAATAGCAGAATCTTTTTTAATGCCAATATCGTCAAGAATATTTTTAGTGTTACTTTTTAAAATGTTTAATTCAGCCTGATCAGCATTAATGTCAGGCTTTTTCTCGTCGTAATCAAGCATGGAAAGCGTATAGGCATAGATCATTACGGATTGAGCCAGATTTAATGAAGGATAAGTGATCTTCATCGGAACGCTGGTAATAATATCGCATAACTTTAATTCATCGTTAGTTAAACCACTTTCTTCGCGACCAAACACAATAGCCAGGTTATTTATACTTCCTGCTTTATTCTTAATCAATTCATTAATTTTATTCAATGCATAATAATCTTCATTTATGCGTCGCTTTTTAGCTGATGTTCCAATAACCCAGTCAATATCTCGTGTAGCTTCTTTAAGCGAATTATAAACCTTTGCATTTTCCAGAATCTCATTAGAAGCATGTGCAAGCCAGCTTGCTTTTTCGTCTAAATGAGCTTTGGTATTTACTAATCTTAGCGAATAAAAGCCCATGGTTTTAATTGCACGTGCAGCAGCTCCTACATTTTCGGGTACCGCAGGTTCGACTAGTATAAAGTGAATTTGCATATTAAATCTAATGTTTGGTTAACACACTTCTACATATCGATAGATATCGGGACAGTGCGACAAGTCGTTATTAAATTTATTGTCATATTGAGCCTGTCGAAATACGCAATAAATTTAATCATTTAAACCAAGTTGGTAATTTATAGCCTCATTAATAAAACTATTAAATGGATATAAAGCGTTAAATACTTCGCTTATCTCATCTGCAAATTTATCCGATGTTACCAGATCTTCATTAATGTATTTTACTACAGTATAATGCTTATGTCTTAATAAATCAATATCTTCAAAATCTTTTGGAAAGCCTTTTGGTGCAGTTTTTAATTTATCATCACTGATAATTTCTTTAAAGTGCTTTTTGAAATTTTTATCATTCAAAATCTTTTTAAACTCTTTTGTATTTTCATAAATTTCAGTTCGTACGGCTTTTAATTTGTCAGGTGGTGGCATATAAATTCCTCCGGCAAGAAAACAGTTCCCAGGTTCAATATGAATATAATATCCTGCAAAGCCTGCATTTTTGCCTCCCGGAACAATAAATCCTCCGAAATTAGTTTTGTAAGGCAATTTATCCTTTGAAAATCTGACATCCCGGTTTATTCTGAAAATACATTTTTTTGGGTCGATATTTTTAACAGAATTATCAAACTGAGCAATATCAGCTATTGCATACGCAATAAACTGCAGAAATTCATTTTTTAAAAGTTGGTAAGTTGGTTTATTCTCATGAAACCATTCTTTGTAGTTGTTCTTTTTTAAGTCGGATAAATATTGAAGAAGTTTTTTGCTTAACATAACAGCAGCTTTTTTTGTGACTCGGATGAGAGGATTTAAAACTCTTAGCCGATATAATAAAATTGTAAATTTAACCTCATCAAAGATAAATTATTTTCAAAACAAGATATTATCAATTCAAATCTTATTCCTTTATCTTTACAATTGAATATACAAAAAGGTTTAAATAATTAAAATGAAACAGGAAATATTAAATAGATTTCTAAGATACGTTCAGATTGACACTCAATCAGATGAGCACTCAAAAACGTACCCAAGTACTCAAAAACAATTCGATTTAGCGAAATTATTGGAAAAAGAATTAATTGATATTGGTTTAAAGGACGTTGAAGTTGATAAATATGGATATGTGACTGCAACTTTACCATCAAATACTGAAAAGAAAGCTCCTGTGATTGGATTTTTAGCACACATGGATACTGCACCTGATATGAGCGGTAAAAATGTAAGACCACAGGTTCTTGAAAACTATAATGGTGAAGATATACTGTTAAATAAAAAATCGGGAATTAAAATTGAAGTGAAAGATTTTCCGGAATTAAAAAATTATACGGGACAAACGATTATTACAGCAAGCGGAGATACGCTTTTAGGAGCCGATGATAAAGCTGGAATTGCAGAAATAATGACAGCAATGGAATATCTGGTTAAAAATCCGCATATTGAACATGGGGCTATAAAAATAGCTTTTACACCTGATGAGGAAATCGGTAAGGGAGTGGATTATTTTGATGTAAAGAAATTTGGAGCCGATTATGCATATACAGTAGATGGTGGACCAATTGGAGAATTGGAGTATGAAAACTTTAATGCTGCTGGAATTGCAATTCAGATTCAGGGAAGAAATATTCATCCCGGATATGCAAAAGGGAGAATGATTAATGCAATATTAGTTGCAGCAGAACTAAATGATATGCTACCAGTTGAGCAAAGACCGGAATTAACTCAGGATTACGAAGGTTTCTTTCATATTATCAGATTTATCGGAACTGTAGAAACAGCAGAGATTCATTATCTAATTCGGGATCATGATATTGAAAAGTTTAAACAAAAAAAGAAATTTATTAAGGATGTGATAAAATTGATGAATAAAAAATATGGGCAGGAAGTAGCAAAATATAAGCTGGAAGATCAGTATTATAATATGCGGGAAAAAGTAGAGCCTGTTTTTCATATTGTGGAACAAGCAAAACAAGCTATGATTGAAGTAGGAGTAACACCCGACATAAAACCAATTCGTGGTGGAACCGATGGAGCGAGACTTTCATATATGGGATTACCATGTCCAAATATTTTTACAGGAGGCCATAATTTTCATGGTAAACTTGAATTTATCCCATTAGAATCGATGGAAAAAACTGTTCAGGTAATTTTAAAAATTATTGAGATTTCGACAAAATAAAAAATGAAGCTGTCCAGAAAATATTAAGATTGTTCATATTTCGACAGGCTCAGTATAACACTGTTAAATAATCAAACTGTCACACTGAGCTTGTCGAAGTGTAGACAAGAAAAAAGAGGCTTTTTAGACAGCCTCTTTTTGTTTTAGTCTTCATTACTAACAGATTCCTCTGTCCATGATATAAAGTAGGATGGAAGTATATGTGCCAGGTAAAGTAAAGACACTACTAATACCATATTGATATTTAATTCTATTACACTGTAAATTAAGAATAGACCTAAAGTAAAAATCGTAAATATTATGTAAGAAAAGCGCAATGATTTATTGGAAAGTTGTAATTCTCTCTCATCTAAATCATTTAATGATTTATGCGTAAATTTCCACAAACCTGTTTTCCCAAAATATATGATATAACCTATAACAAGTATTACCAAAGGAATTAATTCATATATGAGCAATGTAGGATTCCGTTTTAGTTTTATTAATTCAAATAATAAAACGATAGAAGTAATGCAAATGAAATTAAGAATAACTCCAATCCTTCTGTTTGATTTTGATGTTTTTAATTCCATGACTAATCTAATTTTGATTTATATTTTTCAATAATTAATTCGCTTAAAGGTTTCAGAGGTTCTGTTGAGAAAATTAAGTCAACAGGTAGTTTGAATACTTCACTAATTCTGAATGCCAGATCAAGACTGGGATTGTATTCTTCACGTTCCAGGTAACCGACTGTTTGAAAATTAACTCCAATTTTCCCAGCCAGATCTTTACGTGTTAATGCTTTTTCTTTTCGTAAAATGGCAATCCTATTATATATCTTTCGCGCTTTCATGTTGTAAAAATAATATAAGTATTGCAAATATACAACAAAGAGTATAAAAAATATAATAAAGAATTAGCAACTAGCTCTTTTGTGTCTGATAATCAGGATAAAAATTATGTGAAGAATGAGTAAGAAAAACTATTTTTCCGGTTTAAAGTTGTTTAATTTTCCTGAGAATGTTTTCCAGAATTCAAGATGAAACTGGTAACTGTTATTATTTAACAGAATTTGTTTGCCGGAAATTAAACTGTCCTTTTCTGTTTTTCTGTATTTAATTTCCGGATCGTGTAAATAAGTGCCTTCCGGGTGAAATTGTATCCCTAAAACATTTCGATATTTGTTATGTTTTATTGCTTCAATGATTTTCCCGTCCACGGAAGTTGCTATAATTTTCAGATTGGCTCCTAATTTTTCTATTGCCTGATGATGATTACTGTAAACCAAAGGATTAAGATTGGCATTATATTCACCTGTGATTAATTTCGGATAAGAAATATTTATTTCATGAAAGTTCCCTGAAAACAATGTTGAGCTAATGCATAAATTATTGTTGTAATTTCTGTGTTGCTGGTTATTGTCCTCAAGTAATACTTCCTCAGCGGAATTCAGCTTATAAATTTCGGATGGAATATCCTGAATCATTGTTCCTCCACATGCAATGTTCATGGTTTGCATTCCTAAACAAATTGCATAAACCATGTAATAAGGGTTTTCTTCTAACAAAGGAGTGAATTCCGGATTTTGAGAACCACCCAAAAGATGAAATAAAAACGAAGCTTCAAGATAATGCCTGTAAGGATCAGTCATTCGGGTTAATAAGCCCATTTGTTCTCCATAAATTGAAGGTGGTAAATCTGGTCCGCCGAAAAAGAAAATTCCATTACTATTTTTAAATAATTCATTAAAAGTGTTAGTACAATTATTCTTCTCATAAAGCTTATCATATAAAATTTCTTCTTTTATTTCTTTTAACTCAATAAATGGGTAATCATTTTTTTCTAAAAATGCTTTTGATTTCGAATAATCGTATACTTCCTTTTCATGATAAACCCCAATTATTCTAAGATTATTTATTTCTACAATGTTATTATCAGTTAAATATGTAAACAACTTTAAGTTATATTCTGTAGGATGCATAAAAACCAAAGTATTTTCTTGTGATTTTAACGAGAACAGAATTAGTACTGAAAAGAAAATGATAACAATTAGTTTTTTCATTTTTCGAAGTTTAAGAAATTAATTTGTAATCAGTTTTTAATAATGAAAAAATCAGGCAATCCTGTATTTTATTATTTTTAATAACAGTATCTTTTAATCTTGCTTCTTCTTTGAATCCACATTTTGACATTACCCTGATTGATGCAACATTTGATTCAAATATATGTGCGAAAAGCCTGTTAATATCAAATGTTTTAAACGAGTATTCAATCATTGCTTTTAGAGATATTGTGGTGATTCCTTTGTTCCAGTATTTTTCACCAAGCCAATAACCAATTTCCGCACTTTTCCTGAAAATATCTGTTTGTTTAATTATGCCAATTCCGCCGATTGCTGAACCCTTATATTCAATGGCAAAATTAGTTACCGGGTTTTCACTTTCGACCATTCCTATCCATTGTTTTGCGGCCATTTCGGTATAAGGGTAAGGGAAAGAGTCCCTTAGCATATCGTGAATTTTTTTATTATTTGCGTTTTTAGCTAAGGATTTTACATCTTTAATTTGCCAGTTACGAAGGATTACGTTGTCCGGATTAATCATATTTCAATAAAGATTATGCATTTAAAGATAAT
>JAHOYT010000079.1 GCA_019038645.1 Bacteroidales bacterium | reverse complement strand
TGATTAAATACTTAATTTTTTAATTAAAAAAATAAATGAAAAAAGTATTATTCAAGATAAAAATAGTTGCATTTACAAATATTTCGGTATTATTTTTCACCACAAAAATATTCGCAAATAATCCTATCCAAATTGAAAATATCACAAAAAGTAATACAACTCTTTTAATTTATTCTTCTGTTTTAATTTCTGTAATATTTATTTTGTATGTTATAGCTGTAATAAAAAAATTCATTTTTAAAAAGAAGTCAAATGAAGTGCTTAAAAAAGAAACGGATGACCATGTGAAAACCGCGCAATCTTTAAAAATAAGTAAAGAAAGATTTGATTTGGCAATGAAAGGTTCTAACGACGGACTTTGGGACAGAGACCTAATAAATAATACAGTTTATTATTCAGAAAGATGGAAAAGTATGCTTGGTTTTGCTGATCATGAATTTCCTGATAGTATTAAAGCATTTGAAGAAAGAATTCATCCCGATGATTCAGAACAGCTTATGAACGCCTTTCATAATCATTTGAATAAAAAGACTGACTTTTACGAAAATAAATTCAGGATTAAACATAAAGGAGGACATTACATTTGGATCCATGACCGTGGAAAGGCAATTTTTAACGGAGAAGGCAAACCAATCAGAATTGTAGGTACACATACTGATATTTCAGAGAAACAAAAGATTGAAGATGAATTGCATCAATATCAGGCTCATCTTGAGGACAAAGTAAATGAGCGCACACAGGAATTGAAGAGGGCAAAAGAGAAAGCTGAAGAAAGCGACAGGTTAAAATCAGCATTTCTTGCAAATATGTCCCATGAAATCAGAACACCGATGAATGCTATTATTGGTTTTTCTGATTTACTTATTGATCCGGATATAACGGAAGAACAAAAGCATGATATTATTAATCATATAAATAAAAGCTCAAATACACTTGTTTACCTTATTGACGATATTATAGACATTGCCAAAATTGAAGCAGGTCAGCTTAAAATAAACAAAACAGAATCCAATATAAACCAAATCATTTTAGATGTTTGTAATTCATTTATTGAAACAAACAACTTAAAGGAAAATAGCCCTGTAAAACTCAAATTAAAAAAAGGTATTAAAAGCGATAATTTCACTATTAACACTGATCCTGTGCGTTTTCAACAAATCTTAATTAACTTAATCGGAAATGCCTTAAAATATACAGATAAAGGATTTGTTGAATGCGGTTATCTGGTTAAAACAAACGAAAATAGTTCATCATTAGAATTTTATGTTAGCGATACCGGAATTGGAATTCCAAAAGAGAAACACAAACATATTTTTGAAAGATTCAGTAAAATAGAAGATTCCAAAACCAAACTGTACAGAGGCACTGGCTTGGGCCTTACAATAACTAAAAATTTAGTTGAAATGCTAGGTGGGGAAATTTGGATTGAATCAAAAGAAAATGTAGGATCAACTTTTTATTTTTCCATTCCTGTAGATGAATTTAAAGGACAACGCGAAGATGTAATAAAGAAAGAGGATGAATCAATTAAGAACTGGGAAAGCAATACTATTTTAATTGCTGAGGATGAAGAAAGTAATTACAGGGTTCTTCAAATGGCTTTGAGACGAACTAACGTTAATATTTTAAGAGCAAAAAACGGTCAGCAGGCCGTTGATATTTGTAAAGCCAATAAAAAAATAAATTTAGTATTAATGGATATAAAAATGCCTGAATTAAATGGTATTGAAGCCGCAAAAGAAATAAAACAGATAAGACCCGAATTGCCAATTATTGCGCAGACTGCTTATGCAATGGCCGAAGATATCGAAATTACCTTAGCAGCAGGGTGTTGCGATTATCTTTCAAAACCAATAAAAACAAAGAAATTAATTTCTACTTTGAATAAATATTTATAGATCAGTAGTGAATTCTACCTTTTAAGTTATCCATACAAAAATATAGTGGTGTTCCGGCATCCGATGATGACAATTCAAATTCCAGCCTTTTTACATAACCAAGATTTGTTAAATCAACAAAATTCCATTTATTCACGATATAATCCTCATTATTGTCTTCAAAGCGAAAATCAGCCAAAAAGAAATCTACCGTACCTGTAATTTCATTTGATAACCCTATGCCGGTTATGGTGAGTTTAAACCAATCGGGGTCACTACCATCTCTGCCGCCAAACTTTTTTGAATAATCGTATCCGTATTTTATAGCCAGAGCAGTATACGTGCAATTTGTCAACTGAACCAGGCGGGGCTCCTCTCCTTCTTCAAAATCAATTACAATTTTTTCGAACTGATGAGCAACCACATAATTCTCAGATTCATCAGCACCTCCACTCGGGAAAGCTGCATACTTAGCTATTTCATTGTAGTACAGATAGTTTATTACATTTGAATAAACAAAACCGCTCCATGAATTCCAATCAGGATAATAGCTATTATAAAAAATCTTATTACCATAAGTAAAATATCCCGATCCATCAGAGCCATTCCAATAAGTTTGTTCTTCAAGATCTAATTCCTCGAAATCAGAAACATCAGTATTAAAAGTATCCTCATCGGTACAGGAAATAAAAAATGCGACTATTAAAATGGTGTAAAAAAATGACTTTATGATATTCATAATGCAAAAATAATCATCCGAAAATAGCGAATTACTGTTATACTTACAAGAATATAATTCTATTTAAGTTTAAACAGATAAACAAAACCAAATCCAAAATAGTTATCAGCTGAATACTGTGATAATCCAAAACCACCCGCAAAATCCAGTTGTAAGTTTGGTAAAACTAAAAAAGTAACTCCTCCATTAATTTTATTATCTGCGTACATATTCTTTGAAAAGTCGCCATAAGCTTCAATAAAAGCGCCAATTTTTTCCGATACTGAAAATCCACTTACAAATGTATAAGTACCAACTGAATAATTTACTTCTGAAGGAAACTCAACTCCCAGACTATATCCTAATGACCATGCCTCATTAACAGTGTGATTAAAAGTCATAGCCATTTTTGTGCTATGAAAATCCTGCATAAAATCCTTCGATCCTGTTTTTGCAAAATTAATATGCACTAAAAAAGCAATTTGTGGAATCCAGCCTTTCTCTTTATTTACATGAATTTTAGAACCTATAGAAAAAGGTGAAAATCCACTAATATCAGACAAACCTGTACTTTTTGTTTTACTATATTCAGTAGCAAATCTTAATTCGAAGTTTTTAAATAATCCGTACCTCAGAAACATTGATGAGAATGAAATATTTTGTTTCTCACTGATTTCATTTTCATAAATAAATCCATCTTCAAACTGAAAATATCCTTTGGGTACAATAAATGCGGATTCTGTCTGATCAGGTCTGTCGCCTATTAATTTAACTAAATCTGTTTCCTGAGCCGATACGCTTAATATAAATAATATTAATCCGATTGATAGCACCGTTTTAATTTCTTTCATCTTGTTCATTTTATAAAGAATCTGTTAATAACAAATATTTGATGTTAACAAAAGCATTTGTATTTTTGTTTATCCCAAATTTAGTGGAATATGAGTAAAGATAAGGAAAAGAGCAGAATAGATCAACTAAGAAATTTACTTCATCATCATAATTACCAATATTACGTTTTAGCAGAACCCGAAATAAGCGATTTTAAATTTGATAATTTATTAAAAGAATTAATTGATTTAGAGACTAAAAATCCTGATTATTTTGATCCTGGCTCACCCAGCCAAAGAGTAGGTAGTGATTCTAATATTGAATTTGAGAAAGGACTTCACTCCTTTCCAATGCTTTCACTTGATAATACTTATTCAAAAGAAGAATTATATGATTTTGAAAGCCGAAACAAAAAACTTTTCCCAGAAGAATTTGAATATATATGTGAGCTAAAATACGATGGAGCTTCCATTAGCTTAAGATACGAAAAAGGTATATTAACAAGAGCATTAACACGTGGTGATGCAACATTAGGTGACAATGTTACAGCCAATATTAAAACTATTAAAAGTATTCCTCTTAAACTTAGAGGAACGAATTATCCTGATGATTTTGAGATACGGGGCGAAATATTTATTCCACACGATGGATTTAATGAGATGAATAAGACCCGAAAGGCTGCCGGAGAACCCGAATTCGCTAATCCAAGGAATACTGCAGCCGGAAGCTTAAAAATACAAAACTCATCGATTGTTGCTTCGCGGCCACTCGATTGTTTTCTTTATTACATGATAGGCAAAAACCTGCCATCAAACAGTCATTATAATAACATGCAGCTTGCCCGGGATTGGGGTTTTAAAGTGCCTGCTATAATTCAAAAATGTAAAAACATTGAAGATGTAATTCAATTTATTGAGCATTGGGATACCGAACGCCACAATCTGCCTTATGACATTGATGGTATTGTTATAAAAATCGATGATTTAAAGCAACAGCAAAATCTTGGAATGACAGCAAAATCACCACGCTGGGCTACATCGTTTAAATTTAAGGCCGATCAGGTTAAAACTAAATTATTAAGTATTGATTATCAGGTTGGCAGAACTGGTGCAATTACACCTGTTGCAAATCTTGAGCCTGTTTTACTGGCAGGCACCACAGTTAAGCGAGCTTCGTTGCATAATTCAGATCAAATAAATCTTTTGGATATTCGTGTAAATGATTATGTTTTTGTGGAGAAAGGTGGCGAAATAATTCCAAAAATTGTTGGAGTAGATAAAGACTTAAGAACTGGAGAAAGTAAAGCTGTGGATTATATAAAATCCTGTCCTGAATGCGGAACGGATCTTATTCGTCTGGAAGGAGAAGCGAAACACTATTGCCCTAATGAAAAGAATTGCTTTCCGCAAATTAAAGGAAAAATTGAACATTTTGTTAGCCGCAAAGCTATGAATATTGAGAGTTTAGGTAAAGAAACTATTTCGCTATTGTTAGAAAAAGGGATTATAAAGGATTATTCTGATTTATATTTTCTTAAAGAAAAAAAAGAGGAATTAATTGGGTTGGAAAGAATCAATATTCCTGAAGATGATGATTACATAATTAGCAAAGTACCTTTAGATAAATTTATTTATGCTTTTGAAATTGGTTATCCTAATATTTCGTTAAATAATGCAAAAGCTATTATAAAAGAATTTAAGACATTAAATAATTATTTAAATGCAAGTTATGAGCAACTTCAAAATGTACCTGGATTTGTTATTCCTAAAAACAAAGACAAAGCATTACATACTATCACTAATTATAAATCAGATTTATACTATAATGAATTTCTTGTTAATCTTTCAGAAGAAATAAATAGTCAAGATGGCATAAGCCTTAAAACTATAATTAATTGTTTCAATATACCTTTTTTAACTAAAAATGAAATTAATCTCTTAATTAGAAATTTCAATTACATTTTACTAATTGCAAATGCTACTGTTGAAGAGTTAATAAAAATTGGTATTGATAAAATTAAAACAGATTCCATTCAAAAAACTTTAAACACTAATACCAATAAAAATAAAATTGAAAAACTCAATACACTTTCAAAGACATCTCTTCAACAAAAAACTGTAGATAACGTATTAGAAGCAATTGAAAAATCTAAAGAAATACCTTTCGAAAAGGTACTTTTTGCATTAGGAATTAGAGATGTTGGTGAAACTATTGCCAAAGAATTGGCAAAACAATCAAAAAACATTGACATACTTATTAAAGCGAGTCGTATAGATGCTTTAAATAATTTAAAAAAACGTTTAATAACACCTAATGACCTAGTTATAAAATACAAAGAATTTCAACCTTTTAACCTTTTGAAAGAAGAAATTAATACACAATCTTCCAACATAGACATATTCTCCATTTTTGGTACCGAATATCAGTTTTTAAATTATAAGAAATTTCTACTTTTCAGAAAAGAAATATACGACGCAAAAAGTATAACGCATACAATAATTCCATTTTTAACTTTGTATAATACATTATTCTTAATGAAACCCTTAATTGGCAATTTCTTACCCATTAACCTTAAACAACCAAGAGATATTACCAAAGAAGATGCGGAATCTATTTTAAGAAATTTAATCGAAGAATGTATTCCAGAAGCTTATTTTAACTATAAAAAAATTCCTTTTATAAGTGAATCTATTCTTATAAATCTAATTAATTTTTTAGAACAAAAGCAAAATATAAGTCTTATTAATAAACTTAAAAATGCAGGCTTAAATTTTGAAATAAAAAAAACAAATAAAAATAAAAAAAACCTGCTAAGTGGTGAAATAGTGGTAGTTTCTGGTTCATTTAATCCCAAAAGCCTTAGAGAAGAATATAAAATAATGATTGAAGATTTAGGTGGGAAAAATACTGCATCAATAACCTCAAAAACAACCTTTGTTCTAGCTGGTGAAGGAATGGGTCCCAAGAAGAAAGAAAAGGCAAAAGAATTAGGTATTCCAATTCTCAGTGAGAACGAATTTTTACAGAAGATAGATTCTGACCAAAAGAACTCACATGGAAAATAATTTTATAGCTATCGATGTTGAAACTGCCCAAGGTAAACGATGGAGTATTTGTCAAATAGGATTAGCTATTGTTGAAAATGGTAAAATAGTAAAAACAGTCTCCCAACTTGTACAGCCTCCAAATAATGATTATTCCCCCTTTAATATTAGAATACATAAAATTACACCTGAAATGACTGTTAATAGCCTTTATTTTCCTGAAGTTTGGAAAGAAATATATCCATTAATTGAAAATAAAAAACTTGTAGCTCATAATGCAAGTTTTGATATTAGCTGTTTAAACCAAGTATTGGGTTTTTACAATATAGAAAAACCAAGTTTTGATTATGATTGTACATATAAATTATCAGGTCAGAAGTTAAAAGAAGCTTGTAAATCTTTAAATATAGATTTAAAGAATCATCATGATGCATGCTGTGATGCAGAAGCATGCGCAAACATATATTTAAAGCTCAGTGAACAGGAATGCTCCTATATTAATCCTAAACTTAATTCTAAAAAAACTTCAAGAACTAATAAAACGAAAAAAGTTGTCCCATCAAATAAGAATACAAATGACATTAATTTTAAAAATAATATATTTTGTTTTACAGGGAAATTATCAGAATTAAATAGAAGTCAAGCTGAAAAAGAAGTAAGATCAAGAACCGGATTGACACAAAAAACTATTAATAATCAATTAGACTACTTAATTATTGGCTCAATACCTTCCTCTGGATGGAAACATGGGAATTATGGTCTAAAGATTGAAAAAGCTTTAGAGCTATCAAATAAAAATTCTAAGCTTAAAATTATTTCAGAAGAGGATTTTATGATTGCATTGGAAAATTCTACTGAATGTGATAAGGGTGAAATAGATCAAAAGTTTGTATCATTCAGATATGAGGCTCTGCTTGAAAATGGAGACTTTGATATTGATTCTCTTGAAAAATTCTTAATAGACTTTAATGAATCTTCTAATTCTCATATCACAGCAAAATTTGAAGATCCCAATATTTTACAGGCTTTATATGGTAGATTTAAAGGTGAAGATGTAGAAAATTCAATATTATTTCGATGTAGAATTGTAAAACAATTTCCGTTAAACAAAAATATACAAGAATTTATTAATTCTATCGTTAGCAAACTTGAAGAAATTGATGGAGTTAAAGGTAATTTTATATACTCCGAAAAAAAGGAAGGAACTGCAAGCTATGCGAAGTTATTTCAAGAAATACCATCAAATATAAAATTAACTCCATAAATTAGATTCATATATTTAGAATAATGAATAATTCGAAAGAAATTAATAACAAAATTTATTAATATTGTAAGGTGAGCAAGTTTAAAAGTATAAAATGTAAAATGGGTAATTTCAGTCTTAAAAAAAGATTGAAGAAACTTAACCGACAGGTAAAAACACATAATTTCCAAACAGCAAAATCTGCAGGAATTCTTTTCAGTTCTCCTGACGAACAATCTTTTAATGCGATAAGGGAATTTTTAACTTTTCTTTCAGAAAAAGAAATGAAAGTAATTGCCTTAGGATATGTACCATCTAAAAAAATTCCTCATCAATTTTTAATGCTCAAAGGAATTAATTTCTACTCAAAAACTGATCTTAACTGGTATTATAAACCAAAAAACGAAATAATCGACAACTTTGTTAATCATGAATTTGATATTTTGTTTGATTTAAGCATAAATGATTATTTTACAGTTAACTACGTTGGTTCACTATCAAAGGCAACCTTCAAAATAGGCAAACAAACCGAAAATGCATATCAGGATTTAGTTATTGATGTGAATAAAAACAAATCGGTTGAATACCTTATTGAACAAATCAAACACTATTTAAATATCTTAAATAATTAGTTTATAATGGATACTCAAAATAAATTCATCGGAACAGGTGTAGCGATCATTACTCCGTTTAAAGCTGATTTAAGTATTGATTTTGCTGGTTTAGAAAAGCAAATCGAACATTTAATCTCAAACGGAATTAATTATCTTGTTGTTTTAGGAACAACCGGAGAATCAGTAACTCAATCTGAATCTGAAAAAGATGAATTGGTAAAATTTATTAAAGAAAAAGTTAATAAGAGGATTCCGATCGTTTT
The DNA here is from genome assembly GCA_019038645.1 of Bacteroidales bacterium. Classification (GTDB taxonomy): domain Bacteria; phylum Bacteroidota; class Bacteroidia; order Bacteroidales; family UBA12077; genus UBA12077. Next base: position 22,822 of record JAHOYT010000079.1, on the reverse strand, counting down.
AGGAATTGGAGGAAATAATACACAGGCCGTTGTAGATAAAATCAAAAAAACAGACTTTAATCAGATTGATGCAATACTTTCCGTTGCACCGTATTACAATAAACCATCGCAGGAAGGTTTGTATCAACATTTTAAGGCAATTGCAGAAGCCTGCCCTGTTTCTATAATTTTGTATAATGTTCCGGGAAGAACCTGCTCAAATCTTAATGCTGAAACTACTTTAAGATTAGCACACGATTTTAAAAATATTATAGCAGTGAAAGAAGCTTCCGGAGATTTCACTCAGGCAATGTATATTATTAAAGATAAACCTAAGGATTTTATTGTGTTATCAGGCGAAGATGCTCTGACTCTTCCATTAATGTCCGCAGGCGTTTCAGGAGTAATTTCAGTTGTGGCAAATGCTTTTCCTAAAGAATTTTCCACAATGGTTCAGTTAGCATTAAATAATAATTTTAATGATGCTGAAAAAATTCACTATCAGCTTCTTGAATTTATTGATAATCTTTTTGTTGAAGGTAACCCTGCAGGAATAAAAGAGGCGCTTGCTATTATAGGCATCATAGAAAATAACCTCAGACTACCATTGGTTAAGGTAAGCGAAAAAACACATCAAAAGCTTAAAGAATTGATCAGTAAAATAAAAGGATAAAAGAAATAAGATAATCGAACAACAGCCTGTAGGTCTGTAGGTTACTACCAGAAAAATAGCTGTTCTATATATTAAAAAAAGCTGCTTAAAACAAGCAGCTTTCACAATATATTTTTAGTTCTACGATTAAGCTTCGGCTTGCGCTCTACCGTGACAATTCTTAAATTTTTTACCACTACCGCAAGGACAAGGATCATTTCGTCCAACTTTTTTATCAACACGTACTGGCTGAGATTTTTGTTTTTTCTCTTCGTTATTTCCGGTTGCCTGATCCGGGCGACTGGTTTCAAGTTTACTATAATCTGTTCTACGACGTTGTTGTGCCTCACGAACCTTATCAGGATCCTGTGTTGGTATATGACCTTTTACAAGAGTTGCAACAACGTCACGATTAACTTTATCAATCATTGTTTTAAATAACTCGAAGGATTCAAATTTGTAAATCAATAACGGATCCTTTTGTTCGTAAGATGCAGCCTGAACAGATTGCTTCAGGTCGTCCAACTCACGCAAGTGCTCTTTCCACGATTCATCAATATGAGCCAGAATAGCAGATTTTTGGTATGATTTTACAAGATCCCGTCCTTCTGATTTATATGATTTTTCAAGATTTGTGATAACCTGAAGTGTTTTAGCACCATCCGTAATAGGAACAACTATATTCTCATATGTATGTCCACTCTTTTCATAAACATCTTTAATAACAGGAAATGCTTGTTTTGCAATTACTTCCTCTTTGCGTTTATATGTTTCTAAAACCAATTTATAAAGTTCGTCGGTTAATTCGTTCGCATTTTCCTTCAGAAATTTTTCTTCTGAAAATGGTGATTCTACTGAGAATGTACGTAATAACTCAAACTTAAATCCTTCAAAATCTGCATTATCCTGAAATTCGTTTACAATACTTTCACAAACATCAGACATCATATTAGCAATATCAACACTTAAACGTTCTCCAAATAATGCATTACGACGTTTTTTGTAAATCACTTCACGTTGTGAGTTCATTACATCATCATATTCCAACAATCGTTTACGAATACCAAAGTTATTTTCTTCAACTTTTTTCTGCGCCCTTTCAATAGATTTTGAGATCATAGAATGCTGAATTACTTCTCCTTCCTTTAGTCCAAGCCGGTCCATTATTCCAGAAATTCTATCCGACCCAAATAAACGCATTAATTCATCTTCAAGAGAAACAAAAAACTGTGAGGATCCCGGATCTCCCTGACGTCCCGAACGACCACGTAACTGGCGGTCTACACGACGCGACTCATGACGTTCAGTACCAACAATAGCTAAACCTCCGGCTTCTTTTACTTCAGTTGAAAGTTTAATGTCGGTACCACGACCAGCCATATTTGTAGCAATTGTAACATTTTTTGATTTACCAGCCTCAGCAACAATATCCGCTTCACGCTGATGTAATTTTGCATTTAATACATTATGTTTAATTCCTTTTATCTTAAGCATTCTGCTTAGTAATTCAGAAATCTCGACAGATGTAGTACCAACTAAAACAGGTCGGCCATTATTTGTAAGTTCACCTATTTCATCAGCAACAGCATTATATTTTTCACGTTTTGTTTTATAAACAAAATCTTCATCGTCATTTCTTACAATAGGTCTGTTAGTTGGAATTACAACAACATCTAATTTATAAATATCCCATAATTCTCCTGCTTCTGTTTCAGCAGTACCAGTCATACCAGCAAGTTTATGGTACATTCTGAAGTAGTTCTGTAAAGTAATTGTTGCAAAAGTCTGAGTTGCTGCTTCCACTTTAACACGTTCCTTAGCTTCAATTGCCTGATGTAAACCATCTGAATACCTACGACCCTCCATTATACGGCCCGTTTGTTCATCAACAATTTTAACTTTATTATCCATTACAACATATTCAACATCATTTTCGAATAATGCATATGCTTTAAGTAACTGATTAATGGTGTGAATTCGCTCAGACTTAATAGCATAATCCTGCAGCATTTTGTCCTTTTTAGATAATTTTTCAGATTCTTTCAAATTTGATTTTTCCAGTTCAGCAACTTCAGAGCCAATATCGGGTAATATAAAAAATGTTTGATCATCAGATTTTGATGTAATAAGGTCAATACCCTTATCAGTCATTTCAATAGAGTTATGCTGCTCATCAATTATAAAGAAAAGATCATCGGTTACCTTATGCATGTTTTTACTATTATCCTGCATATAGAAGTTTTCTGTTTTATGCATAAGAGATTTATTACCTTCTTCGGATAATAATTTTATTAAAGCCTTACTTTTCGGTAAGCCTTTAAAAGATTGCAATAACAGGAATCCTGACTTTTCACTATTTTTATCATTTAGCTCTTTTCTTGCTTCAGCCAGTATCCCGTTCATCAATTTTCTTTGAGCTTCAATCAATATTTCAACTTTGGGTTTAAGCTCTTCAAATAACTGAATATCACCCTTTGGAATTGGTCCTGAGATAATTAATGGTGTTCGTGCATCATCAATCAATACTGAGTCAACCTCATCAACTATTGAATAATTATGTTTTCTCTGAACTAAATCATCCGGGTTAATTGCCATATTATCGCGCAGATAATCAAAGCCAAATTCGTTATTAGTACCATATGTAATATCCGAGAGATAAGCTTTTCGGCGTGAATCTGAATTCGGTTCATGTTTATCGATACAATCAACTGAAAGTCCATGAAATTGGAAAATAGGTCCCATCCACTCAGAGTCACGTTTTGCAAGATAATCATTCACCGTAACAATATGAACACCACGACCAGTTAAAGCATTCAGAAATACAGGCAAAGTAGCAACCAATGTTTTACCTTCCCCTGTGGCCATCTCAGCTATTCTTCCCTGATGTAAAATAACTCCTCCTATTAACTGAACATCGTAATGAACCATCTCCCATTTTGTTTCAGCTCCTCCTGCAATCCATGTATTATGATATTTTGCAGTGCTTCCTGATATTTCTACATTTTCATAAACTGCTGCTAAATCTTTGTCGAAATCATTTGCTGTAACTTCAACAATTTCATTTTCCTTAAAACGACGGGCAGTTTCTTTTACAACTGAAAAAACAACAGGAATTACATCATTCAACTTGGTTTCCAGCTTCTCATCAACTATTTCTTCAATTTTATCAATTTCATCATAAATATTTTCTTTTTCATAAATATCTACATCGTCCCGTTCAGCTTTTTCTTTAAGGCTTTTTATTTTATCGGTCTCTTCTTTTATATAATTTTTAATTTCACCTTTTACTTCGCCTGTTTTAAGACGTAAATCATCATTTGATAAAAGAACAATATTTTCATACGCTGCTTTTATCTTTTCGAGCATTGGTGTAACTTCTTTAAGATCTCTTTGTGATTTATTGCCGAAAAATTTAGTTAATATATCTGTAAATTGGCCCATTATCTATGTTGTTATATTTTAAATTGAATTAATCTACAAATGTAATATTTTACAAGAAAAAGCAAGCATGAATCTCACTCAAATACTAATTTTCTATATAAATGTAGATAATAGCAAAAAAGCCCCGTAGGGGCTTCTCATATCTTGTCCTCAAACATATTATTCTTTTGTACCTCTCAGGCTCATAATGTCACGATCAAACATATACATGTTTTTATCGCCTAATAAATTTAGTTTGTCAATTAAGGTTTGTACGGATGATGATTCTTCAATTTGCTCATTTAGAATTTTTTCTACAGTCTTTGTTAATAATAATATTTCTTGTATAATTAATTATCAGATTAATCTTACTTACAAAATTAACTATAAATCATTCTATATCTAAATTAAATTCCTGCTTCAAATTATTCAAATTCTCATTTTTGGATAGCATATGTTTATATTTATCCTCTGCAGTATATAATTTATTGTTATCTTCTTCATTATCTGTCAAAATCAGTTTCAAATCAATTAACGAATTCTTTAGTTCTGCTTTTAAAAAACCCAATAATTCATTACGGATTTCATTTATCTTTTCTTCCTGAAGATTATTATCTATTACGAAACTTACAATATTGTTTTCTTCAAGTTTTGGATCTTTTGATGTTAGTGTATTAAATATTCTGGGCTTACCTCCCATTTTATCTGAAAATTGATGCCACTTATCAATTAACTCTTTTTCTGTAAAATCATTATTTAGATTTTCTTTTAATTCATCATTTTCTTCTTTGGAGTCTTGTTCTTCAACAATGTCGGGTTTAGAGTTTTGAACTAATTTCTCTTTTATTGAAAAAGTTGAAAAAGATTTTGGCTTATTTGTGATTTTTGGAATAATTGTTTTTTCTTCTGTCTTATTTTCTTTAACCTGCTTAGATGTATCTTGTTCAGGAACTTCTGTTTCTTTAATCTTTTTTACAGGTTCTTTTTCAATTATTAACTTATCAGAGTTTTTTTTTTCGCTTGTAATATTACATAACTCTATTAATGATAACTCAACATGTAATCGTTTGTTTTTACTTAACCTGTATGAAACATCGCATTTATTTGATACTTCCAGGGCTTTAAATAAAAAGTCCTCGGTGTAGTTTTCTGTTCTCTCTTTATACCTGTCGCGAATATTAGCACCTACCTCCAAAAGTTGAATTGTTATCTCATCACGGCAAACTAAAAGGTTTCTGAAATGCTCACTTAATCCGTTAATAAAATGATGAGCATCAAAGCCCTTATCAATAATTTCATTAAATATTAACAGAGTTTCTGAGATGCTGTTTTTTAAAAATGCATCTGAAATTTTAAAGTAATAATCATAATCGAGAACATTCAGGTTATCAATAACATTCTGATAGGTAATATTATTCCCTGAGAAACTAACAACCTGATCAAAGATTGATAATGCGTCACGCATTGCACCATCAGCCTTTTGTGCAATTATATTAAATGCATCAACTTCGTAAGTTATATTTTCATTTTTACCAATATATTCAAGATATTCAACTGTATCATCGACCTTAATCCTGTTAAAATCAAATATCTGGCAGCGCGATAAAATGGTAGGGATAATTTTATGTTTTTCTGTTGTTGCCAAAATAAAAATAGCGTGTGCAGGTGGCTCTTCAAGGGTTTTAAGAAATGCATTAAATGCCTGAGATGATAACATATGAACCTCATCAATAATATAGATACTATATTTCCCCACTTGTGGTGGTATTCTTACTTGTTCTATAAGGTTTCGAATATCCTCTACGGAATTATTGGAAGCTGCATCTAACTCATGAATATTATAAGATCTGTTCTGACTAAAGGATTCACATGATTCACATTTATTACATGGTTCAACATTTTCATCGAGGTTTTTACAGTTTATTGTTTTTGCAAAAATTCTGGCGCATGTGGTTTTACCAACTCCCCTCGGACCACAGAACAAATATGCCTGTGCTAAATGATTATTCTTAATAGCATTCTTTAAAGTTGTTGTAATTGATGCTTGTCCAACAACAGACTTAAATGTAGAGGGTCTGTATTTTCTTGCAGAAACAATAAAATTTTCCATATAATGATTCTAAATGTACTTTGAACTACAAAGGTAAAATTTTTGATTAATTACACTTAAAATCTTAAAAAAGGCTTTCAATTATTTTTCCACAATTACAATTTGCAAATATTTAAATACATTGTATTCATTTACTTGCAATTTGTTTTGTAAACAATAAAAAATATTATATTTTTGCGGCTCATTAAATTAATAATAAAAATTAAATAAAATTATGTTAAACAATTACGAAACCGTTTTCATTACAACTCCCGTTTTGTCTGAAGGTCAGATGAAGGAAGCGGTCGATAAATTCTTAGGAATTTTGAAAAAAGGTGGTGCTGAAATAGTGCACGAAGAAAACTGGGGCTTGAAAAAGCTTGCTTATCCTATTCAGAAGAAATCAACTGGATTTTATTATTTAATTGAATTCAGATCTGAAGGTGAATTAATCCAAAAACTTGAAACTGAATACAGACGAGATGAAAAAGTCATTCGTTTTTTAACTTTCAAAATGGATAAATATTCTGTTGCGTACAGTATAAAGAAAAGAAGTAAAAAAGAAGCAAAAAAGGAGGAATAAGCAATGGCACAAAATCAATCAGAAATTAGATATTTAACGCCCCCAACAGTAGAAATAAAAAAGAAAAAATACTGTCGTTTCAAGAAGAATCAGATTAAGTATATCGATTATAAAGATCCGGAATTCTTAAAGAAATTTGTTAACGAGCAAGGTAAAATTTTACCAAGAAGACTAACAGGAACATCTTTAAAATACCAGAGAAAAGTTGCTAAGGCTGTTAAAAGAGCTCGTCATTTAGCTTTATTGCCATATGTAACCGATATGTTAAAATAGAATACGGAGGAAAAAAAAATGGAAATAATTCTAAAACAAGATATACAAAGTATAGGTCACAAAAACGACATTGTAACCGTTAAAAATGGTTATGGAAGAAACTATCTTATTCCTAAAGGATTAGCAATTTTAGCAACTCCTTCTGCAAAAAAAATGCACGAAGAAAATCTAAGACAAAGAGCTCATAAAGAAGAAAAGATCAAAAACGAAGCTCAGGAAGTTGCTAAAAAAATGGAAAAAATTTCACTTTCTATTGGTGCAAAAACAAGTTCAACCGGTAAAATCTTTGGTTCTGTAAATACAATTCAAATTGCAGAAGCACTTAAAGAAAAAGGTTATGAAATTGAAAGAAAAAATATTTCAATTCCAGAAGATCAGATTAAAGAGGTTGGTAAATTTAAAGCATCAATAAAGCTTCATAAAGAAGTTAGTGTTGACATTGAGTTCGAAATTATTGCAGAATAAATAATTCTTATATATTAATAAAAAGCTTCCTGCTGATAATTATCGGCAGGAAGCTTTTTTATTTTAAACACAAACTTCCTTATTTTATAGCAATTGTTTCAATTTCGATTAACGCACCCAACGGAAGTTTAACAACACCATAAGCCGCTCTTGCAGGTGGATTCTCTTTATAATAGCTTCCATATACTTCATTCATTGCCTGAAAATTATCCATATTATTTAATAAGCAAGTCGATTTTACAACATGATTATAATTATATCCTGCAGCTTCTAAAATTGCACCAATATTTTTCATAACCTGTTCTGTTTGGGCTGTAATTCCTTCAGGCATATTCCCGGTTTCAGGGTTTACAGGAACTTGTCCTGAAATATATAATGTGCCATTTACTTCAACAGCCTGACTATATGGTCCAATTGCTTTAGGGGCCTTTTCTGTAAAGATTATTTTTTTCATGATCTGTCTTATTAATTTAGTTAGATTAACAAAATTAGTTTAATTTGCCTGCTATTAAAATATATTTCAGATGAAAATATTCATTTTAGACAACTATGACTCTTTCACATATAATCTTGTTCATATTATTGAGCAATTTGCATCAGAAGTGGTAGTAAAACGAAATGATGAATTTGATATCTCAGAAATAAATGAATTTGATAAAATAGTATTTTCGCCGGGTCCAGGATTACCATCCGATGTGAAAATCATGAGTGAAGTAATTGACCTGTATAAGAAAACTAAACCTATGCTTGGCGTTTGTTTAGGACATCAGGCTATTGCAGAATATTTTGGCGCTAAGCTGCTTAATATGCCTGAAGTAAATCACGGAAGGGAATTTAAAACACAGCTTATAAACCATGATTATCTTTTTAATAATATACCGGATATATTTTATTCAGGGAGATATCATTCATGGATAGTTGATAAAGCTAATTTACCCGTTGAATTGGAGATAACTTCAATTGACGCGGAATCTGAAATGATTATGTCTTTAAGACACAAAACACTTGATATCAGAAGTGTACAGTTTCATCCTGAATCAATTATGACAAAATATGGTAGTAAAATAATAGAAAACTGGTTAAATCATTAGCTAATTAAAGGTTATCATGCCATGATTTACGTTTATCATATTTTAATAAATCACGCAAAGTTGATCCTTTAACGTTAATCTGGAAATTATAACTCTGCATACGACCAACAGGTATCCAGCTAAATGTCATTTCCCAACAATGTAAATCACGATTAATATTTATAGAAGTACTTGAAAGTTCCTTTTCCGCAATATCATAATTAGCCCTGAAACTAATCTTCCACTGTTTTGTTAAACTAATGTTTCCTGATAAACTTAAGGTTTGTGTCACTCTCTTTTCAAATGCTGGTTTTGAATAAACAAATTTATAACCTGCTCTTAAACTCCATGGGATTTCAAAATCAACATATGATACAATCTCATCCTGAATATTATATTGTCCGTCGTTTGAATAATCATAAAAATCATCCATTTGAGAAAACCCTTTATTTGAATTACTACTTCCTGATTTGCCCTTGTCTTCTCCTTTCTTCGATTTTAGATCAAAATCAACAGAAAAATCTATCCTTTCCAATCTCCCTACACCTCCGTGAAATTCATTTTTTACAGTTCCTGAAGAACTCAGTGCATAGGGATCCAGATTTGCTCCAAAATTTAGTTTGAGTTTGTTATTAAAGACCGTGGTTCTACCTCTTACAGAAATCTGACTCCAATTTAAAGAATCTGCAAAAATATTATAACTGGTCGATATCTTAAAACTCTCAAGTATTTTAATTTTTTTAGTTGTACTACTTGTATCGTCATCTGTTCTTACTTTCAATTCCAGATTATTATTTAAGCCAAAATTTATTGAACCACTTTGACCAGGAGCTGCAGGAAAATTATAAATTCCATCGCTGAAAATAGAATATTCCCTTTCAACAGACTCAAGCGTATCTGTGTAATACGATCCATAATATTGATCTACCATGCTACCTACATCAGGCCTGTATGATATACCAACTGAAGGTGTAAGCACATGTCTTACGGCTTCAATTTTTGCATCCTCATTTTTAAACTGATACATCCCGTAAATATTCGGGCCAACACTAAGGGAAATTGAAGGTTCAATCAGGTGAGCATATTTTATTGTTGGTTGTTCAAGTGTGTCGATATCTACATACTTTTTTCCTTCATCATCAACCTTCACCTCTGAACTATACTTAACATAATCAGGATATAATATTCCAGTATATTCAACTTTAGGAGATAAATTAAAATACTTTAACAGTTTAAAATTAGTACTTAATGGAATGTTATGCTGAAAGCCATTTTCAAAGTCAGAAATTTGAGTGCCGTTAAAAAGCAGACTGTCAGGTGTTATTATTCTGTTCTCAAGCTTTGAAGAATACTGAATCTCAATATCTTCATACCATTTAGTTTCACCGGACGAATTTTTCTTTCTGAACGGATATTGTCGATCCATATTAAATGTCATTGAAGGAAGTGTTAGACTCACATTATTTGTTTTGCTATTTTGTGAGTGCCTTAATTGTGCATTGAATCTAAACGGGCTTCCCGGCCAGCTTTTTCCATAAGAAATACTTGAACTTTTTGTATTTGTATTTAGTTGCTCTGTTGTTTTAGCATTATATTTATCGAAACCTGTAGTACTATAATTTACACTTGCAGAAAATTTCGTATTAGGGTTTGATTTTGGATCCTGAGTATGGGTCCATTTTATTTGCATGTTTTTATTCTTTTCATAGTCTGGCAACCCCACTTCACTTTTAATAAATTCGGCATAGCTAAAATTAAATTTACTATTAAACTTGTATCTTTTCTTATACCTGAATTGTACATCTCCACCCCAGGATCCCTTTGAAAAAATATCTCCTGTAACAGTAAGGTCCATTCGATCATTAACCCCAAAATAATAACCACCATCCTGCAAAAAAAAACCCCGGATGTTTTCTTCACCGTATTTCGGAATCATTAATCCGGAGGAATACTCGCTTTGATTCGGAAAAAACCCAAATGGTACACCTAAAAACTTAAACGGAATATCATGCATCACCAGATAAGCAGGACCTGTAATTATTTTATCGTTGGGAACAACCTTCGCCTTTGTCATTGATAAATAAAAATGCGGATGCTCTTCATTCTCGCAGGTTGTATACTTACCATTTTTTAAAAGGAAACTATTATCTTCAAGTTTGTTAGTTTGTTCACTATGTAAAAAACCTTGTTCCTCCTCTGTAAATACGTCTTCAATATATCCCTTTTTAGTTTTAAAATTATATTTTATTGTTTTTGCAACAAATTCCTCTCCGCCTTCCTTAAATTTAGGTTTTCCGCTTAAATTACCAAGTGAATCCGTCACACCACGAGCAAAAACATAATTTTTTTCCTGGTCATATTCTATATAATCAGCTTCAAGTATTATATCTCCATAAATTATTTTAGCCTCTTTATACAAAAAAACCTTTTTTGAATCATTTGATAATGCTATTGAATCCTTAGCTGAATAAATTACTTTAACGTCGAGAACATTTTCATTCTTGTTATGTTTTTCTCCTGAAAGTGTGTCATTTGAAGGGATTGTATCAAGAATTGCCATATTTCTATCATTTGCTAAATTTCTTTCCTCACCTGTCCTTTCACTTTGGGCAAAGTTTTTGGAGGGGAAATTTAAAATTAAAGCAAAGAGAAAAACGAAATATCTAAATTTTAAATACAATTTAATTATACTATTTTTGTGCAATTATAGTTTATTTTTTTGAGTTCCAAAACTAACGAAAATATTGTATACATTATTACAGAAGATGTATTTAATAACGAAAATATTTATGCAAAAAAGATACCATAAGCAATTTTTAATTCTGCTTATATTGAATTATTGCTTATTTTCTGCAGGTTACGGCCAGATAAATGAACAGTATTCAATCAAAACGGTTGTTATAGATGCCGGACATGGTGGTAGAGATCAGGGTACTTCCGGGAAAAAAGCCAAAGAAAAAGATATTGCACTTGCAATAGCATTAAAACTCGGAACATATATTGAAGAATATCTACCGGAAGTTAAAGTCATTTATACAAGAACTACAGATGTTTTTATACCCTTAAATGAAAGAGCCGATATTGCTAACAGAAATAATGCAGATTTATTTATTTCCGTTCATTTAAATGGCAACAAAGATACAAGAGCATATGGTACTGAAACTTATGCCATGGGATTACATAAAACCAAAGGAAATCTGGAGGTTGCAAAAATTGAAAATTCAGCTATTTTATTCGAAGAAGATTATTCAACAAATTATGAAGGCTTTGACCCCCAATCTGCAGAATCTTATATAATTTTCTCATTTTTACAAAACACTTTTTTGGAGCAAAGCCTGAATTATGCTTCTTTCATTGAAAACGAATTTGAAACACGGGCTTTAAGAAAAAGCAGAGGTGTAAAACAAGCCGGATTTCTGGTGCTTTGGAAAACAACAATGCCAAGTGTTCTTATTGAAGCTGGTTTTCTGACGAATCCAAGAGAAGAAAGATACCTGACAAGTAAAGATGGTCAGGAATACATTGCTTCTGCCATTTATAGGGCCTTTAAAAATTATAAAGTGGCTATCGAAGAAAAAAGTAAATTTGTTGCAAAAATAGATTCATCCCGGATAATTTCTCAGACAGATTCAATCAGGTTTAAAGTACAAATAGCATCGTCCGGAAATTCAATTTCAAAAAAGTCAGAGTTTTTTAAAGGATTTGAAAATATCGAAGAATTTAAAATTAATAATAACTTTAAATATACTGTTGGATCATCATCTGATTTCGAGAAGATAGTAGCATATAAAAAAATAATTGAGGAGAATTTCCCTGATGCGTTTATTATTGCGGTTGATAAATCAGGTAAAATTATACCTCTTAGTGAAGCACTTAAATTGATAAATAATTAATTGTGATATGAAATTAAATAAAGAAACCAAAATTGGTATTGTTGCTCTAGTAATTCTTTCATTGTTTGTTTGGGGATTTAATTTTTTAAAAGGTAAAAACATCCTGTCTGCAAACAGCTCATATTATGCAATATATGACAATATTGATGGTTTGGAAGAAGCAAGTCCGGTGTATTTAAGTGGTTATAATATTGGTGTGGTAGAATCTATACGGTTACACAATGCTTCAAAAAATAAAATTGTAATAAAATTTTCTGTTGAGGAGAATATTAAATTGCCCGTTAATACTCAGGCTATTATTTATCCGGCTACTTTAATTGCAGGGAAAGCAATTAAACTGGTATTCTCTGAAGCGGATAAATATTATTCAAACGGTGATACAATTATTGGCATTCTTGAAAAAGATATTGTAACCAGTTTAAGCGACGAGTTATTACCAGTAAAAGATAAAATTGAAAACCTTCTGGAATCAATGGATTCAGTGTTAGCCATATTTGATAGCCAAAGAAGAGAAAATCTAAAAAGTTCTCTTGATAATATTCATAATATAACTGAAGACTTCAATGATCTGGTTGATGCAGAAAAAGAAAAACTTGCAAACATTCTTAATAATGTAGAATCTATTTCATCTAATTTAAAAAACAATAACGACCAAATTACCAATATACTTGAGAACTTTTCGAATATTAGCGATTCTCTTGATCAGGCAAATATAAAATCAACAATAGACAATGCAAATAATACTCTGGCTGAGTTTAGTGCAATATCTGCTAAAATTAATAGTGGAGAAGGGACAATTGGAATGCTGATTAATAATGATTCCCTTTATATAAACCTTAATAATCTTGCAGCTGATCTTGATAGTTTTGTTATTGATCTAAATGAAAACCCTGGTCGGTATGTTCACTTTTCATTATTTGGAAAAAAAGATAAAAAATAAAAAGACAAGTTTGTCTTATATTTGCTTAGACTAAATTTAAATTACCATTTTTTTGACTAAACCTGGTAAAAAATATTCTGTATTTTAATGTATCGTTTAGTTAATTTATATTAAATGATTAAGCAACAAATCATTAACACTACAAAATCGTTACTGTCTATTTATCAGGGTTTTATAAAAATATAAAAAAGGCTTTTAAAATAAACTACTGATATAAAATCCAATAGGATTTTTTTCAAAAAAACAACTTTTTTTAATTTTTTTTTTCCTTTTTTTTTTCACAAATTTGTTTAAGCGAAAAATGGAGTAGTGGAAATTTTTAAATATTTGTGTGTTAAATGGATAATAAAAGCTATCATCAAATTTGGAGTAATTGTCTAAATATTATTAAAGATAATGTTCCTTCAATTAGTTTCAGAACTTGGTTTGAACCAATTGTTCCTATAAGACTGGAAGAAGATGTATTAACAATTCAGGTACCCAGCCCTTTCTTTTATGAATATCTTGAAGAGCAATATATTGATATTCTAAGAAAAACACTGCATAAAGAACTTGGTGAGAATGCAAAGCTCGAATACAGCGTTGTGATGGAGAACAGTGCTTATTCAAATAATAAACCATTCACAGTAAAATTTCCAACAAACTATAAAGCAGAACTAACAAATAAACCTGTATCAATACCATTTAATTCAGAAGAAAAATCAATTAAAAATCCATTTATTATACCTGGAATAAAAAAACTACATGTTGATCCAAGACTAAACCCTGATAATAATTTTAACAATTTTGTAGAAGGAGAATGCAACAGGTTAGCAAGATCTGCCGGAGATGCAGTAGGCGATAATCCTGGCGGAACAGCATTCAATCCCTTATTCCTTTATGGCGATTCTGGTTTAGGCAAAACTCATCTTGCGCAAGCAATCGGAATAAAAGTAAAAGAAAAATTGCCGGAGAAAACTGTTTTATATGTAAATGCTAATAAGTTTCAGACTCAGTTTGTTGAATCTGTAAGAAATAATAATAAAAATGACTTCCTGCATTTTTATCAGATGATTGATGTGTTAATAATTGATGATGTTCATGAATTTGCAGGAAAAGAGAAAACTCAGGATATATTTTTCCATATTTTTAATCATTTACATCAGTCAGGTAAACAATTAATATTAACCTCTGATAAAGCACCTGTTGAAATGCAGGGAATGGAACAGCGTCTTCTATCCAGATTTAAATGGGGATTGTCAGCTGACTTACAAGCGCCGGATTACGAAACAAGAATTGCTATCTTAAAACAAAAGATTTATCATGATGGTATTGATATTTCTGATGAAGTAATTGATTATATTGCATCACATATTACAACAAATATTCGTGAACTGGAAGGTGCTTTAATTTCATTATTAGCGCAGTCAACGTTAAATAAGAAAGAAATTACACTGGAATTAGCAAGACAAATGATCGATAGATTAGTTAAAAATTCCAAAAAGGAAATTTCTGTTGATTATATTCAAAAAGTTGTGTGCGACTATTTCAGTTTATCACCTGAAATAATTCAATCTAAAACACGCAAGCGTGAAATTGTACAGGCTCGTCAGATTGCAATGTACTTCTCCAAAGCTATGACAAAATCATCCTTAGCTTCAATTGGAGCTCTGATTGGAGGAAAAGATCACGCAACAGTTTTACATGCTTGCAAAACTGTAAACAACTTAATGGATACCGATAAACGATTTAAAAGCCAGATAGAATCAATTGAAAAAAAGTTAAAAGTTTAAGTTTAAAAAAGGCTCCTTAGAGGAGCCTTTTTTATTATCTCCTTCGCTATTGTTTAATATTCTATACCACCAAAATATTTTTTGTTTTTTATCTCAAATCATTCAGCAAATAGAAAATTACATAGAAAATTCAGTTCTTCACAGAACAACACTCTAAAGTCTATTTAAAAGCCCGATGTTCAATAAATTTTTATAATTTTATACTGATTATAAATCATTTATTGAACCTTGAAATCTATAAACTATATACAAACAGTTTTACTTTCGTTTCTATTTTTAATTTTAGGAATTTTATTCTCATGTAAAGAAACATCAAATAATAAAATTGGCCACACTAAACCTCTCAGTGTTCAGTTATTTGCAGCTACTGCAACCGTGCTCCCATCCAATGAAATTTGTAATTCTTTTGAATCTTATAATAATATTGAAACAGAAAGAAACTTTGCAGCTTCCGGCGCATTAGCAAGACAAATTAAGGCAGGTGCCGAAGCAGATATATACATATCGGCCAACAAACAATGGATCGATTATTTATATGATAATAAGATATTAGTTGAGAACTCCATATCAGAGATTGCTTACAACAAGCTTGTTGTTATTTGCCCGAGCAACAAGCATATTAAACTTGAATTTTCAAAAGAATTTGATTTCAAATCAACAATAATAGATAAAATTGCGATAGGTGATCCTAAATATGTTCCTGTTGGAAAATATGCAAAGCAAGTTCTTGATTCGCTGGAATGGTATAATTCTATTCAAAACAAAATTGTACTTGCAAAGGATGTAACTTCTGTTTTGCATTTTGTTGAAATGGGCGAATGCGATTGGGGCATTGTATATTACTCCGAAGCCATAAAATCGGACAAAATAAAAATTGTGTGTGATATTCCACAAGATTTATATGATCCAATTATTTTTTATATTGCATTGCTTGAAGGAAATCAAAATGCAATGGAATTATATAAATATTTTAAAAGCCATACTGCAAAAGAAATTTTTAATAAGTATGGATTTATAACCAGTAATATATAATCAAACATGTTCAGCTCTGAAGAAATATCAGTCATAATACTAACTTTAAAAGTAGCATTAACAAGCACTTTGGTAACATTACCATTGGCTATTTGGTTAGGCTGGATTCTTGCCGGAAAAAATTTCCCTGGTAAAATCTTAGTGGAAGGATTAGTAAATATTCCTTTGGTTGCACCACCAGTTGTTACCGGTTACTTACTTTTGGTCCTTCTGGGGAAAAATGGAATTATCGGACATTGGCTTTATGAAACAATGGGAATAAAACTGGCATTTAATTTTGCTGCTTTAATTATAGCTTCGGTTGTTGTTTCATTACCCCTGGCTGTTCGAAGTATAAAATCAGCTTTTGAATTGGTTGATCCAAATTACGAAAAAGCATCAGGCTCTCTGGGAGCTTCAAAAACAGGAACTTTTTTTAGGGTTTATTTACCACTGGCATTTCCTGGAATTTTAAGCGGTGCCGTTTTAGCATTTGCACGTAGTCTTGGCGAATTTGGTGCTACAATATCTTTTGCAGGGAATATATTTGGTAAAACGCAAACCATTGCTTTAAATGTATATTCTAATATGCAAATTCCTGGCAAAGAAATGCAGGTTACACGACTTGTAATTATATCTTTGATTATTTCATTGCTTGCCATTATTGCATCTGAATATCTGAACAAAAAGAAAAAATATTTTATAAAATGATTATAAGATTTGAATCGGTTGAACATAAATTAGGGGATAATCATTTTAAATATGATTTCCGGACTGACAGCTCCATAACCGGAGTTTTTGGCCATTCTGGTGCCGGAAAAACAACCTTATTCAATTTATTATCAGGAGTTGACACTCCAAAAAAAGGCAAAATAAAGCTTGATACTGAAACTTTGGTTGATATTGATAAAAACAAGATTATACCTGGTAAAAACCGAAACATTGGTTATGTATTTCAGGAAAATCATTTATTTCCACATTTATCTGTAAAAAAGAACTTACTGTTTAGCAAACCTTACATAAAAAATAAGATTAAGTATATTTCTTTCAATGATGTGGTAAGTCTTTTGGATATTATTCCAATTCTCAACAAAAAACCCAGACAACTATCAGGTGGTGAGCGACAAAGAGTTGCCATTGGCAGAGCCCTTCTCTCCCAGCCTCGTTTATTATTGCTCGATGAACCATTCTCAAACGTTGACTGCTCAAAGAGAAAAAAGATTATTTCATATTTGCTTGGAATAAATAATCATTTTCAAATTCCTATGGTGATTATTAGTCATCACCTGGAAGATATTTTGAAACTTACACGAAACATTGTAATTATTGAAAACGGACGATCTACAGTTTCAGACGATATTTTTAATATCATTAAAAATGGTGAAAAACCAGAGCTAATAAGACCTAAAAAATTTCAAAATACATTTGAAGTAACATTTTATGATTATAGCAAAACAGAGAGTGCATATAATGTATACTTTAATCAAAATATTGAAATTAAGATATCAAATCATTCCAGATTATTAAATGAAACTCTTGAACAAGGAACCAGAATCCAACTTAGCCTTAGACCAATTGATATTGCTTTAAGTGTTGAAAAAAATGAAGGAACAAGTATACAAAACCAGCTGAACGGAAAAGTAAAACAAATTATTCATAATAGTGAAGCTATTTTTTGTGTTGTAGATTGCGGATTTGAATTATTTGTAGAAATATCGCAGGGAATTATCAATGATTTGTATCTGCATGAAGGACAGGAAATTTATTGCCAGATTAAAGCCAATGATTTTGATGTAGTACATGTCTATGATAAAGTAGACCTTGAAAAAGAAAATAAGAGTTTATCACACAATCACTCTGAAGAAATAAAAGTTGCTGTAAAATCTTGAATCTGAATTTATTAACTTTTTAAACTATGATAACATTTATCTTAAATAATAAATTAATCCAAACTGAAAATCATAAAGGAACCACTTTGCTCGATTTTATAAGATATGAGGAGCATTTGCCTGGAACAAAAATCGGATGCAGAGAAGGTGATTGTGGAGCATGTACAGTTTTAGAAGGATCTTTTGAAAATAATAAAGTAAGATATAAAAGTATAGTTTCTTGTCTTACTCCATTGGGTAATGCACATGGAAAACATATTGTTACTATTGAAGGAATTAACATGAAGGTATTATCACCGGTTCAGGATGCCATAGTGGAACATGCCGGCACACAGTGCGGGTTTTGTACACCGGGATTTGTTATGTCGCTTACGGGTCATGGCCTTACGCAGGAACAATCAGATAAAGAAAAAGCAATTGCTGCTATAAGCGGAAATATTTGCCGTTGTACTGGATATAAATCTATAGAAAAAGCTGCTGAAAGTATTTCAGAATTACTAAAAGTTAAAGATATTAATGATCCTGTAAAATGGCTGGTTGATAATAAATATTTACCAGAGTATTTTATTGGAATTGCGAATCGCTTAAATAAAATTGATGTGAATCAGGAATCCTCTGACATTAAGTATATTATAGGTGGAGGAACGGATTTAATGGTTCAAAAACCGGAAGAAATTGCCGAAACAGATATCAGTTTATTCTACCACCAAAACGATTTAAAAGGAATAGAAAAAAATAATGATTCGATTATTATTGGTGCAGCCACAAATGCTGGCGAAATAATGAAATCATCTGTAATACAAGAATATATTCCAGATATTAAATCACATTTTACATTGATTTCATCGGAGCAAATACGTAACATGGGAACTATTGCAGGAAATTTCGTAAATGCCTCTCCTATTGGTGATTTAAGTGTGTTTTTTCTTGCATTAAATGCCAGTATCATTTTAAAAGAATCAAACAATACCCGAAAAATTCCATTAAAAGATTTCTTTTTAGATTATAAGAAATTGAATCTAAACAAAGGCGAATATATTAATTCTGTTGTTTTGCCTGTACCAACACAAAATTTCTTTTTTAATTTCGAAAAAGTAAGTAAACGAACTCATCTGGATATTGCCAGTGTAAACTCTGCAATTTATCTTAAATTAAATGATGATATAATTGAACATTGCTCTGTTTCTGCCGGTGGTGTAAGTGCAATTCCAAAGTATCTTAGCAAAACTTCCGAATATTTAATTGGAAAGAAAATCACAAACGGGACTGTAATTAAAGCCAATAAAATTATTCAGGAAGAAATCTCACCAATAAGTGATGTTCGTGGAACCGCAGATTATAAGCGACTGCTTTTAAGGCAATTATTCTTTGCTCATTTCATTAAACTATTTCCAAAGAGTATTTCATTAAATGAGTTATTAAGCTAAACCGACAATCATCATGAAAAATATAGATTCTAAAAATCACGTTACCGGCAAATCTGTTTATGTTGATGATATTCCTGTTCAAACAGGAACATTATTTGGTGCTGTTTTTGCATCGCCCAAAGCACATGGTAAAATTACTAATCTTGATTTGTCTGAGGCTGAATTATTAGATGGAGTTGAACGGATTTTTACTCACAAAAATATACCAGGAAGAAACCAGATTGGTGGTATAATTGAAGATGAACCGCTATTTGCCGAAAACGAAGTTCATTTTATTGGGCAACCAGTCGCATTTATTGTTGCAAAAAATGAAAGTATAGCACGAAAAGCAGTTAAGCTTATTAAAATTGATATTGACGAACTGGAAGTTATTACTGATCCAAGAGAAGCAAAAGAAAAAGGGCATTTATTGATACCTCCCAGAACATTTAAAATGGGTGATGTTTCTAATGAATGGTCAAAATGTGATTATCTTTTTGAAGGAAAAGCTGAAAGTGGCGGACAGGAACATTTATATATTGAAACTCAGGGCTCATACGCATATCCGATAGATAACGGAAGTATAAAAATACATTCATCAACCCAGGGAGCTACCTTAGTTCAGAAAATTGCTGCTCAGGTATTGGGTTTATCAATGCATCATATTGAAGTTGATGTTGCAAGATTAGGTGGAGCTTTCGGTGGAAAAGAGGATCAGGCAACAGCATACGGTTGTATGGCTGCGTTAGCAGCTTATTTATTGCAGAAACCGGTTAAAATTTCATTGCATCGTTTAGATGATATGCATATGACAGGAAAACGTCATCCTTACAGTTCCGACTTTAAAATTGGATTATCGAAAGACTATAAAATACTCGCATTCCAAACCACCATGTATCAAAATGGTGGAGCTGCCAATGATTTATCGCCTGCAATTATGGAGCGTACCTTGTTCCATTCTACGAATTCCTATTTTATTCCAAATACCGAAGTCACAGTTTATAGTTGTAAGACTAATCTGCCACCAAACACAGCATTCAGAGGGTTTGGTGCACCACAGGGCATGTTTATTATTGAATCTGCCATAGCAAAAGCAGCTTGTGAGTTAAACATTCCTGCAAGTGAAATTCAAAAGATAAATTTTATTAAAGAAAATGATGAATTTCAGTATGGTCAGATTGCTGAAAATGCAAATATTGAGCATTGCTACCAAACAGCTGACGAAACCTATCATATTGATCAAATTGAAAAGGGAATTGAAGAGTTCAATTCTAAAAACACCAATTACAAAAAGGGAATGGCTATTATGCCAATTTGTTTCGGCATATCGTTCACCAAAACACCAATGAATCAGGCGAGAGCCTTAGTACATATTTACCAGGACGGAAGCGTTGGAATTAGCACTGGTGCTATTGAAATGGGACAAAGCGTAAATACAAAAATGATTCAGCTTGCAGCTTCCGTTTTTTCTATTAACACAGAAAAAATTAAAATCGAATCGACCAATACAACCCGTGTTGCCAATACATCGCCAACAGCAGCAAGTTCGGGAGCTGATCTAAACGGAAATGCATTGAAAATTGCTTGTCAGACTTTATTAGTAAGACTTAGAGAAACAGCAGCAAAAATGCTTTCGTGTGATCTTTCTGAAGTTAGCATTGAAAACGAAACAGTAATTCGTAATAGCAAAAAAACTGATATCCTTTGGGAACAATTGATTGAAACTGCGTTTTTAGACCGTGTTTGCTTAACAGAGAATGGTCATTATGTTACTCCAATAATACATTTCGATAAAACCAAAGAGAAAGGACATCCCTTTGCGTACCATGTGTATGGAACTGCAATTATTACAGTTACTCTGGACTGTATTCGCGGAACCTACGAATTCGATGATGTAAATATTGTTCACGATTTTGGAAACAGTATGAATACAATTATCGACCAGGGACAAGCCGAAGGTGCTGTTGTACAAGGCATTGGATGGATGACAATGGAAGAATTATCTTATGCTAAAGATGGAAAATTATTATCAAATAGTTTATCGACCTATAAAGTTCCTGATATTTACTCGGTTCCTAAAAACATTGATATTACTGCCTTAAAAACTGAAGGACCTGAATTAGCCCTGCTGAGATCAAAAGCCATTGGCGAACCTCCGTTTATGTATGGAATAGGAGCTTACTTTGCACTTGCGAAAGGCATAAGAGCGTTTAATTCTGATTACAAAATTGATTTTGATGCACCATTAACTCCGGAAAAAGTTTTGATGAGACTTTATCGTAAATAGGTTTCCTCATACAAGAAACACAATTTATTGATTGCTTTTTTAATTAAAATAATTAATATTTGCCAAGTTTTTATTTATCTAATTTATTAACTTAAAATTAACCCTTATGAAAAAAATTATTATTGTTTTAATAGCTCTATTTATTGGATTTAGTGCTAATGCTCAAAAGTTTAAAGCTAAAAAAGGTATTCTAACAAAAGATAAAATTGAAATTGGTAAAGTTGAAGGTTCTTTATGGAAAATGGGTAATGATGGAGCCACTGTATTCGGTCTTAACAACGAAATTATTCTTAAAATAAAATTGAATGAACATAACTTTGACAATCCGTTATACAAAACTCTAAAATGGTATGAATTTAGTTTTGGACCCGATAAAGATTTCATATTTAATCATTTAAATTCTGCAATAACAAGTGTTCCACAAATTTTAAAAGTTCTAACTAAAAAATATGGATTTGAATTTGATGGAAGTATTATCGAAAATCAAGATGAACTAATTGCAAAATATAATTATAAAGCTGAATTGGAGCAAGGTATAAAAGCTAAAAATTTAGCTGATTCTAAATATGCAAAAATCCTAGGTGATAATGAAATTCAAAGAAATAGATTAATGCCAATAAAATATAAAACCTTAAAAAAAGAAGAGCTTGTTCTTGAACAGCTTATTTTGCAAGATACAATAAGAAAAGATGCAAATATTATTATTGGCTCGTTTAAAAGAGAATATAAAAGAGATCTAGGATCTACGGTAAACAAAGAAGTTGAATATTGGTTTATGGAAAGGTTTTCACAACCTCAAGGCGATGATAAATTAAAAGAATATTATGCTGCTGGTGTAATTATTGATAATCCATTTTATGCCAAGGATTGTGAAGTTTATACTTTTGTTGATAAAAAAACTCATGAAGTTAAAATTAAAGACCCTTTAAAAGCTGAAAAAACTATTATAAAATTTTTGTTAAATAATGGATATTTATAACAAATTAAAATATAAAAAAAAGCTACCAAATTATGGTAGCTTTTTTTGTTAAAAATGTTCCGTCCTGAAATAAGTTGACACAAAATCGACTTATTTATGAAAAAACAAGAATTA
>JAHOYT010000038.1 GCA_019038645.1 Bacteroidales bacterium | reverse complement strand
AAAATGGGATCAATTTGATACCTGGCTTACCGGAACAATAACTTTTGAATATGATTCAGATAATAAGCTTAAATCAGGTTTTTTTAAAGGAGAAAATAATTTTGATGCTGATTTAAGTTTTGAAGTAGATAAAAATGAAAATCTTATTAAAATACACTGGGATTTTAGTTTCGGGAAAACACAAACCTACGAATTCAAATATAACAATCTATAAAAAAAGGAGCCTAAGCTCCTTTTTCTTATTCATATCTTAAACAATCAACGGGGTTTGTTCTTGCAGATTTTAAAACTTGATATCCGATTGTTACAAGTGCAATAAATAATGTAATAAATAAAGCAACAACAAATACCCACCAGCTTATATTGGTTTGATATGGATATTGAGTAAGCCAATCTTTTAATACATAATATGCAAATGGACTCGCAATTAAAAAGGAAATAAGTATCCATTTAACAAAGCTTGATGAAAACAAATACATAATTTCGGATGTTGAAGATCCTAAAGCTTTTCTTATGCCAATTTCTTTTCTTCTAGTAGTTCCCATAAATGCTGACATTCCAAAAAGTCCTAAACTGGCGATAAATATGGCTACAAATGCAAATGAAATAAGCAATTTGGATAATCGTATTTCTTGTTTGTATTGTTTAGTTAAAGTATCGTCCATAAAGGAATAATCGAATGGAACATTTGGACAAAACTCATGAAATACATTTTCAATGTATTTAACTGTTTGAGTAATATTAGTTGAATTAAACTTAATACAAGCAACAGATGTCCAGTAGTTATAGATTATACCCATTGGCTCAACCGTATTATGTAAAGAGTTAAAATTGAAATCTTTAACTACGCCAATTATTTCAAAGGAGCCATCGTTTACTATAGATCCAATAGGATTTTCCAGTCTAAGATATTTAACAGCTGCTTCGTTTATTATAGCTTTTCGGTCTTTATCGCTTTCATTTTCCCATGAGAAATTCCTACCGTCAATAATTGGAATATCTAATGCTTTTATAAATTCAGGATCTGAATTTATAATTTTCAGTGGATATTCTTCTCCATTCAAACTCCATGTCCATGTATTAGATATGCTTCCTGGTAATTGATTAAGAAATGTTACATGTTCAATATCCTTATTCGATAACATTTCATTTATGAAAGCATCTTTTGAGTTTTCAACAAACTCTTGTTCGCCGTTAAACTTATCTCCTCTAAGTTTAAAAGTTATAATATTTTTTTGATTCCAACCTAAATCCTTATTTAATACGAAGTTTAACTGTTTTACTATAACTAATGTTGATATGATTAAGAATATTGAGATAGAGAATTGAATGGTCATTAATATTTTTCTTAAACTACCTTTTGTGCTACCACCCGATTTCCCTTTCAATATTAATACAGGTTTAACTGATGATAAGTATAAAGAAGGATAAAACCCTGAAATGAATGTTGTTGTAATAATAATAGTAATTACTATAATCAGAAAAGCAGGAGATAAATAATTAAAATGAATTGTTTCACCAGTTATTAAGCAAAATTGCGGTAATAAATATTCTAATAATACAATACTTATGATATGTGCTAAAAGAACTAATATAAGAGTTTCACCAAGAAATTGAACAATCAATCTTTTTCTTCCAGCTCCAGCAATCTTCCTCATTCCAATTTCTTTTTCGCGTTGCTGAGCTTTGGCAGTTGTAATATTAATAAAGTTGATGCATGCAATTAGTAGAATTAAAACAGATATTGCACTAAAAACAAGAACTAGGTTATAATTTCCATGTTTTACAAATCTTTCGTCGTTAAAACCTGTGGCAAAGTAAATTTCATTAAATGGACGAAGTAAAAAATGAGATTCAAATTCATCATCAGTATTATTAAAATCAGATGATCTAAGCTTGTCTTCAAATGCCTCTTTATTTACACCTTTTTTTAACAATAAATATATTAGAAAATTATTATTTCGAGATTCCAAAAATCGATTGTTACCTCTTAATTTAGCAATATCCTGAACAGCAGCAAAGGCATTTATTTCCATGTGTAGATTTTTAATATCATCAACTACAGCTGTTACAGTATATGGCCTTTTGTTATTTATGTAAACAACTTTTCCTATGGGGTTTTCATCTTTAAAAAGATTATCCGAAACACTTTTGGTAAGCACAAGCGAAAACGGATTAACTAAGGCATTTTCTGGACTCCCATTTAAAAAATCAAAATTGAATATATTAAATGTAGTGCTATCGACATAAGCAAAATTGTTAATGCTAAACGAATTTTCATTGTATGTTACTGTAGGTACAGACCAAAAATATAATCGTGTTAAATCTTCAACTTCAGGTAATTTATCAATTAGATCCCCAAGATATGGTGGTAATATAACCCACTCAGCTTCTAGTCTATAAATTCGATCTTTCTTTTCTTGAGATTGATCATAACTTAGTTGATTATGTACCCATAAAAATATAAGAAGGGCACAGGTCATTCCAACAGCCAAACCTAAAACATTGATAAGTGTCTGGCTAAAATTTCGCATCATATTGCGATAAGCGGTTTTGATATAATTAAAAAACATAGTATAATTTTTAATGATTTTAATTTTCAATTCCGAATATTATGCCATGTTTGATAAGTATCATATAATCAGGGATATAAATTTTCAATTTACTATTTAGGTGTTTGAAAGTGTTAAGAATCCGTCAGTTCATTGTCGGTATGTTAACACTTTTTTATAAATTTGAATTATAAATTTAATGTAATTTATGAAAAAAGAAGGAAATATACTGGCAGTAGACGATAATCAGGATCTTTTAAAATCCTTGAATCGAATGCTAAAATTTGATTTTGAAGATATAAGCACGATTTCTGATCCTAAACAAATACCATCATATTTAAAATCAAAAGATATTGATGTAGTTCTTTTAGATATGAATTTTACTGAAGGAGATCAGTCTGGAAGAGATGGATTACATTGGCTGAAACGCATAAAGCAAATAGATGAATCTATCGTAGTTATTTTAATTACCGCATATGGCGATGTTGATATGGCTGTCAACGCCATGCAGGAAGGAGCCACTAATTTTGTAACAAAACCGTGGGAACCACAGAAGCTAATAGCTACCTTACAAAATGCTATTGATCTTAGAAAATCTAAGCTGGAAATTAATCAATTAAAGAAAAGTAATAAGTCCGTAGTTGATGAGATTCAGAGTAAAGTAGATCCAATAATTGGAGATTCTGAATCAATAAAACAGGTGTTAAATACAGTTAATAAAGTTGCTAAAACGGATGCTAATATTTTAATACTCGGTGAAAATGGAACCGGAAAAGAACTTATTGCTCGTGAAATTCATAATAGATCGGAGAGAAGCGATAAAATTTTTTTAAGTGTGGATTTGAATACCTTAAACGAGAATATTTTTGAAAGTGAGCTGTTTGGTCATGTAAAAGGAGCGTTTACTGATGCAAAAGAAGATAAAATTGGAAGAATCGAAGCTGCAACAGGAGGAACACTATTCTTGGATGAAATTGGGAACCTTTCTGTTAATTTGCAATCAAAGCTGCTAACTGTTATTCAAAATCGAGAATTTACTCCAGTAGGTTCTTCTAAATCAATTCAATTTGATGTGCGATTAATTTGTGCAACCAATAAGAATATTAGAGAAATGATTGAAAATCAGATTTTTCGCGATGACCTTTATTTTAGAATTAATACCATTGAAATTACTAACCCTGCATTAAAAGATCGAAATGAAGATATTGTTCTAATTGCTGATTACTTTTTAAAAAGATATTCCTTACGGTATAATAAAGCTAACATAAGAATTAACACAGCAGCGTACGATAGTTTGTTAAAATATATGTGGCCAGGTAATATCAGAGAATTAAAGCATACTATCGAAAAAGCTGTAATTTTAAATGATGATGGTATAATTAAGTCTGATGATTTATTTGGCGGAAATATGTCTGTTTCGCGCAATGATGATTTGTTTACTTTAAATTTGGATCAGTTGGAAAAATCAGCTATTGAAAAGGCAATAAATGATGCAAAAGGAAATATCTCCAAAGCATCAAAAGTATTAGGTATTTCAAGGACATCACTATATTCAAAAATGAGTAAACATGGGATATAAACGTTTTAATTTAAATATTGTAATAAGAATTATCTTAATTGTAATTACTGCAATATGGTTTGGTATTGAGCTACAGAATGAGCAAAAAGCATATACAAAGTTCTTGTGTATTTTATTATTAGGACTTCAATCCGTGGCATTAATTCACTATTTATATAAAATGAATAGTGAAATAGTGAGATTTCTTCAGCTTTTAAATATTAATGATTCTGCTTATCGATTTTCATCTAATTTAAAGGGTAACTTTTCTGAGCTGGCAAAGATCTTAAACAATACAGCTGATTTAATAATTGATGGTAGAATTGAAAGAGAAAAGCAATATCAGTTTCTGCAATTTGTAATTGAACAAATAAACATAGGACTTGTGGCTTTTAACAATAATGGAGATATTCAATATATTAATTCAGCATTCGAGAAATTACTTAAAATAGAAAGGATAAAATCTATTAATGAGCTAAGAGATGTAAATATAGAATTAGTAAATAAATTAACTGTAGATCAGCCTGTATTAGCCTTTCAGTTAAGATTGATAATTGATAATGAGCCTGTACAAATATTTGTGCAGAAGGAGCAAATAAAAATTAATAACGAATATATTAATTTGGTTTCATTGCAAAATATTACTGCTGAACTTGATAAAAAAGAGTTGGATTCATGGCAAAAATTGATCCGGGTATTAACGCATGAAATAATGAATTCAATTGCACCAATAACCAATTTAACATATTCAATTCGTCGCTCACTTAATGAAAATATAAGCACTGTAGAAGACCAAAGCGAAACTATTAAAGAAGCTATTGAAGATGTTGAGATTATTGAAAAACGTAGTGAAAGTCTGATGCAATTTGTTAAGAATTACAGAAAGCTAACTCAGGTTGGTATATTGAATATTGTTAAATCAAATATTTCTGAAGTTATTCTGAATTCTGTTAATATTTTTAAGAATGATTTTAAGAGCTTAGAAGTAAAATGTATTTTGAATTTAGATGATGGAATTAAACATGAGATAGATGATAAGCTATTGGAACAGGCAATAATAAATCTACTAAAAAATGCATTTGAAGCTGTTAAAGAGATAAAGACTCCAGAAATTGAAATATCATTAAAAAGCCTAAATGAAGATGTAATTATTAGTATTACTGATAACGGTAAAGGCATTGAAGCAGAAAAGCTGGACGATATTTTTATTCCTTTCTATACAACAAAAGAAAAAGGTACTGGAATTGGATTAAGCCTCGTTAAACAAATTATAAATTTACACAAAGGAACTATTTCTGTTATCTCGAAAATTAATGAAGGAACTACTTTCAAAATTAAATTGTAAAAGTAGCTCCTGCAAATCATAATTATAAGTTTCTCAATTTATCCTTTGCATAAGGATATCCGGGATAATATTTCAAGCATTTTTCATAATTGATTCGTGCATTTTCAGAATCACCTTTTGCAGAATAAACATCAGCCAAAAAAGCATAAACCTGACCGTTATCCGGAAACTTATTTGTAGTAAAAGTCATTATTTCAATTGCTTCATCCAACTTATTTGAATCTATTAATTCTATTGCAAACATACTCAACATCATAAAATCATATGTAAAATTTATGTCTTCTCGCTTTAGGTACTCAATTGAAGATATGTCTTTTAAATAGTTGACTTTCCATTCGTTAAAACGTAGAGTGTTTATAATATATGGATTGTCTTCAAGTTTAATATTTAATGTATTTGCTACGGTATTTTTAAATAATTCAAAATCAGCAATTATTCCTATTTCTTTGTTGTTATTTCTTAACCAGTTGTCAAAGAATAAATTAGTTAGCAAATTTGTTGAGATAACTAAATTGCAATTATTAGTTTTCTCATAATTATCAACAAAAGAATTAAAAGAATCATAATTTATTTGTTGATTGTTCTTTTGCAACCAATGCTGGTATATAACTTCAATAAGATAATCGGTTGAACAAGGAGCTCCGTACCACGCTTGAGTTTCATTATCGTATTTCCAAGTCGAAACAATTCCTAAAAGTTCTTGGTTTTTATTTATTACAGGAGAACCACTTGTGCCTGCTTGAAAGGATCTGATTAAATCCTGAATTAATATACTTGGTCCTAAGTATTTATGTATTTTGGAGATGTATGTTTGCTGTGGTACTTCTTTATCTTTAAAACTCCAACCAATTTTATAAATGGTATCGTTAGAGTGTGCTCTTTCCGATGCTAATTTTAAAGCTTTAACGTTAGAATGATTTTCTTTTACAGTAAAAACCAAAAAGTCCTTATCTGTATTCCATTCACCAATTTTCTCTGATGGATTATTATTTATTAATTTATCTAAAACTACATATTGGGATGGATCATTTCTGACAAACATCTTCCAACTTGTTATATGTTCATTTATTTCAACTGTAGTAACATTTAAAGGTTTATTTTCCCATAATGCATGTTTACAGGTTACAGCAAGTATTTCATTACCTATATCAATAAGAAATCCACATCCGGGATGATTGTCTGTAAAAGATGTGTCTTTGTATTCGATGCTATTTGCTAAACTAATACTCGGAAATTGAATATTTTCTTGAGCTCCTGCAGTTAATGAAACTAATAGAAGTAGTGATAATAAATATTTCATAAAGTTTAATTTAAGTAGGTAAGTAGCGAATAAACTAAGATTATTACATATCAAAAATTAAATTATGTTAATAATTGCAAAATTTATGTAAACACGTTTTATGTATTTATCTGATGTATTCAAATAAAAAAAAGCAGCATAACTATTGTTATGCTGCATATATCTATTAAAATTCATTACTTATTACTCATAACGAAGACTATCAATAGGATTCTTTATGGCAGTTTTATACGTTTGGTAGCTTACGGTAATTAAGGCAATTAATAAGGAAAGTATCCCAGCGATAATAAATACCCACCATTGTAAAGTGATTTTGTAAGCAAAATTTTGCAACCAGTTTTGCATTACAATAAAAGCGACAGGAATGGCAATTACAACAGCTACTAATACCCATTTTAGAAATTGTTTTGAAAGAATTAACATTATATTCAAAATAGATGCTCCGTGAACGCGTCTAACTCCAATTTCCTTTGTTCGTTGTTCTGTCATAAATAATGCTAAACCAAACAAACCTAAGCATGATATTAAAATTGCAAAAAGAGTAAAATAGAAAAACATTTTTTTCATTTGATTTTCAGCACTGTATAGATTTGATATATCATCGTTTAGGAAAAAACTGCTATAATCTGCATTATAGTTCATTTCTTCAAGTTTTGACTGGATATATAGATTTATTTTATCAAATTTATCAGCATCAATTCTTACAAGTAAATAATTATATTCAGTAGGTGAAATTTTTATAATTAATGGTTCAATATTTTTATGGAGTGATTGAAAATGAAAGTCTTCAACAACACCAATTACTTTCCCTTTGCGTGTTATTTCATCATCATCCCAAATAACAATTTCATTAACTGCACTTTCCCAGTTAAACAGTTTAGCTGCAGTTTCGTTTAATATAAATGCATCCAGGGAGTCGGTTCTGAAATCTTTTGAAAACTCACGACCTTCAACCATATTTAGATTTAATAGTTTGAGGAAGTTATAATCTATGTGTAATTCGGAAGCATACTCATCGTTTTCAACTTGTGACCAGCGAATCGGATTTTGATTAAACTGACGACCTGGAATATTAGAAATGGCTGAAACTCCGAATATATTTTGATTCTTCAGTAATTCTTCTTCAAGTGATTCAATATGTGGTAAGATGCCTCTGTCTTTTATAGGAACAACAATAATTTGATTAGAATCAACTCCTAATTTTTCATTATTTAAAAAGTTTATTTGTTGTGAAACGATAAGTGTTCCAATTATAAGTGCAGTTGAAATACTAAATTGCATTATAACCATTAATTGTCGAAAAGCAATTCCAGATACTCCGGATTTTGTGTTTCCTTTCAAAACATCATTAGGTTTGAATCTTGCCATAAAAAATGCGGGATAAATTCCGGCTAAAATTGTGATAATAACAAGTAATATAACTATATCTATTATAAATCTAATATTAGAATAGTTAATAGTTATTTGCTTAAGAGTTAGATTATTAAAAGCTGGTCTGAATATTTCAAAAAGTATAATTGCAATAAAAAGTGAGATAACAACTGTGAAAAAAGATTCTCCCATAAATTGACCCAGAATCTGAAGTTTATTTGCTCCACTTACTTTTCTAATTCCAATTTCTTTAGCTCTTTTTGTTGATTTGGCTGTAGATAAATTCATGAAATTAATACATGCAATAACAATAATTAATACTGCAAGAGTGGAGAAGATCCAAATATAACTGTAATTACCATTTTGTTCTAATTCCCATTTCAGATTTGAGTGTAAATGTATGTCTGTAATTGCCTGTAATCTAAATCCTATAATACCAGATTCTACTGCAATTCGATATTCTTCAGGCCAATCAATATATTTTTTGGACCATTTGTTTAACGATTTTTCAATTTTTATAGCATCATTTATATTCTTAAGTAAGATGTAATTAAAATGACCAAAATCAGCCCAGGTATAATATTCACCTGTATTTCCATATTTTAATGATACATAAGAAATTAGAAAATCAAATTTAAAATGAGAGTTAGCAGGAATATTTTCTATTACACCTACAATCTTAAGATTATGATCTTCTCCAAATGTAATTGTTATCATTTTATCTAATGGATCTGCGGAACCAAAATATTTATGAGCCATTTTCTCAGAGATTATGACACCACCCGGCTCTTTCATTGCCGTGTTAGGATTTCCCTTAAGTAGTTTAAATGAAAATACTTTAAAAAATGTAGAATCAGCTGAGTAAAAGCCTGTTTCATCAAATCGTTTGTCTTCATATTTTACTGAAATTGTTGGAATAGTTAATCCTGGTCCCCAAAGAGGAGATAAACTAACCGCATTTTCAATTTCCGGGTAATCAGAAACTAAGGCTTGAGCCATTGGATGCGGTGTACGAGTTTGTGGATTATCAGATTTCCAATAAACGCGATAAATTTGTTCAGATTTATCATGAAATTTATCAAAACTTAATTCATCTCTCACCCAGTATGTAATATAAAGGCTACATGCGATTCCAATAGAAAGTCCTAATATATTAATTAAAGAAAATGCCTTATTCCGAATTGCATTTCTTATAGCTATAATTATATAATTTTTTAACATAATATGTGATTTATTATTCCTTATGCCAAACAATATGCCTAATGTGTAAATTGCATAATAACAGGAAAATAGGTTGTTTTTGTCTTTTAACAAGTGTTGCAAAAAGCAACACTTGTGTTGGAATTAACAACACAAAATTATATATTAATATTAAGTTACAAAAAAAGCCGCACTTATTAAGTGCGGCTTTAGAATATATACAATTTAATATTACCAAATTGAAGCTCTTTCTTCTTCAGGTAAATAAAGTGCATCACCTTCTTCAACACCAAATGCAGCATGAAACTCAGGAATATTTGCTAAAGGTCCATGTACCCTGTTAATTCCTAATGAGTGAACATCTTCTTTTGTTCTTCGAATCATTTCTTTTTCACGAACATTTTGAGCCCATACTCTTGCCCAGCTTAAATAGAATCTTTGATCAGGAGTATATCCATCAATCATTTCTTCCTGTGGATTTACCGCCTGTGCATTTTTAAATGCTGTGTATGAGATAGTTAATCCACCTAAGTCAGCAATATTTTCGCCAAGTGAAAGTTCACCATTTGCGTATAAATCATCAAGAATTACAATTTTGTTAAATTGATCAACTAATACTTTGGTTCTTGCATTAAAACGTTCTGAATCTTCATCAGTCCACCAGGTAGTTAGGTTACCTTCTTTGTCATATAACCTACCTTTATCGTCAAATCCATGCGACATTTCGTGACCAATTACAGCACCAATTGCTGCATAGTTAATTGCATCGTCTCCATCAAGATAAAAGAATGGAGGTTGTAAAATACCTGCAGGGAAACAAATTTCATTTAATAGAGGGTGGTAATATGCATTAACAGTATGAGCAGGCATAAACCATTCTTCCTTATTTACAGGCTGACCAATTTTACTGTTATTATAATTTCTACCAAACTTATTTGAAGCTAATACATTTAAAACAAATGCTTCGCGGCCAACTTCTAATTCTGTAAAATCTCTCCATTCGTCCGGATAACCAATCTTAACTCTCATTGAAGCTAATTTATCGTTCGCTTTAGTTTTTGTTTCATCACTCATCCACTCTAATTTCCCGATACGTTGTGCATAAGCAACTTTTAGGTTTTCTACTAAAGTTACCATTCTGTCCTTAGCCTCCGCTGGAAAGTATTTTTCCGAAAATTTTTGTCCGATTGCATCACCTAACGCACCGTTAGTTGTTCCGAGAACTCTTCTCCAGCGTGGACGCATTTCCTGGCTGCCTTGCATTGTACGACCATAAAAATCGAAGCTTTGCTCCTGAATTTCCTGAGTTAAATATATAGCTGCAGTATTAATTAAATTCCAATGAAAATAGTCTTTCCATTCTTCAACTGGTATTTCAACCATCATTTTATTTACCTCATCAAAGAATTTTGGCTGACGAATATTTATTTCTCCATCATATTCAATTCCTATTGCAGTCATATAATTTTTCCAGTCAAAGTTTGGATATAATTGACTAACTTCTTCCTGAGATTTTTTATTTAATGTTGCATGTGGATTTCTATTCTCTAAACGAGAGAATGAAGCCTGAGCTAATCGAGTTTCAATTTTCAAAATTGTATTAGACATTTCAATTGCCTCTACTTCAGAAATACCAGTTAAAACAATCATTTTAACCAAATGTTTCTTATATGCTTCACGTATTTCAATTGTTCGATCATCCTCGTTTAAATAATAATCTCTGTCTGACATTCCTAATCCGCTCTGATTTAAATGAGCGATGTTCATGTTACTATTATTAGGATCCATTGACCCAAACAAAACAAATAATGAATTAATACCATAAATATGAAAATGTTCTATTTGAGCTTGAACATCTTCCATTGTAGCAATAGAAGCTATTTTTTCGAATTCAGGTTTTAATGGCTCAATACCTTGTTCTTCAATGGTGGCAGTATCCATGCCCATTGCATAAAAATCACCAATTTTTTGTTCTATTGTTCCTTGTTCAAATTTACCGTTTGCAAGTTCTTCTAATAATGACTGAACTTTTACACTAGTTTCTTTTCCTAACTGATCCATAGATCCATATCGACTTTCATCATCTGGTAAAGGATATTCTTTCATCCAACCATTATTCGCAAAATGATAAAAATCATCTGTAGGATTAAATGAAGTATCAATTTGACTAACATTAAGAGTAATTTTTTCATCAACCTTTTGTTGACACGAAGTAGTTAAGATCATACTAATTATCGCTATTGCAGTGAGTTTTAAAGTTAATTTAATTTTCATTATCGTGTGTTTTAATTAATATTTCAAAAATTTAAGCTGTGAATATAAAAAAAGCTGCTCAAATCTATTGAATGAGACAGCTTTAATTATAAATAGTTTAATGCCCGCCTGCCGGACGGGCAGGTTTATCGATAAATTATTCGAATTTCTTAAAAACCTCTTTAATTTTATTCATTGCATCACGTAATTGCTCTTCAGTAATTACTAAAGGTGGAGCAAAACGAATAATATTACCGTGGGTTGGTTTTGCTAAAACACCATTTTCAGCCATAGCAACACAAACGTCCCATGCAGTTTTTCCTTCTTTGTTTTTAATTACCACAGCATTTAATAAACCTTTACCACGAACTAATTCAATCATATCAGATTTAATACTATTGAATTCATTACGAAAGATTTGTCCTAAACGATCAGCATTTTCTTCTAAATTTTCATCTTTAATAACATCTAACGCTGCCATTGCAACTTTACTGGCAATTGGATTGCCACCGAATGTAGAACCATGCTCTCCAGGTTTAATAGTAAGCATAATATCGTCATTTGCTAAAACTGCAGATACCGGGAATACTCCACCTGAAATAGCTTTTCCTAAAATTAAAACATCTGGTTTAACCCCTTCGTGATCGCAGGCTAACATTTTTCCTGTACGTGCAATACCAGTTTGTACTTCATCAGCAATAAAAAGAACATTATATTTTTTACAAAGTTCTGAGGATTTCTTCAAGTAACCATCTTCCGGTACATAAACACCAGCTTCTCCTTGAATAGGCTCAACAAGAAATGCTGCTACATTTGGATCCTGCAATTCTTTTTCTAATGTTTCAAGATCATTATAAGGAATTTTTACAAAACCAGGAGTGTATGGTCCATAATCGTTATATGCATCAGGATCAGTTGACATTGAAATAATTGTTATGGTTCTACCATGAAAGTTTTCATTACAAACAATTATTTTTGCCTGATCCTGAGGAATCCCTTTTACTTTGTAACCCCATTTACGAGCTAATTTAATAGCTGTTTCGTCAGCTTCAGCACCCGTGTTCATTGGTAATACCTTATCAAAACCAAAATATTTAGTAATATATTCTTCATATTCACCTAAAACACTATTGTAAAAAGCTCTTGATGTTAAGGTAAGCTTTTTAGCCTGTTCATACATTGCGTTTACAATCTTTGGATGGCAATGTCCCTGGTTAACTGCAGAATAAGCAGATAAAAAATCATAATATTGCTTTCCGTCTGTGTCCCATACATGAACTCCTTCTGCTTTATCTAATACAACAGGAAGCGGATGATAATTATGTGCTCCGTATTTATCTTCTCTGTTAATGTAATCCTGACTAGTCATTTTTGTCATAATCTTGATGTTTAAAGTGTTATATAATAATTATTTCTATTTTATTCCGCTTACAATTCTAAGAAATCATTTCCTGATTATCAAACTTAAAATGAAGATTTTATTCATAAACTGAATATTATAAAACATATTTTGATATTTAAGGGTAAATAGCACTTTCACTCTTGAACACTTTTTACTAACTTGCTGTTATTTTTTAAATGAAAATTTGATTAGTATGAACATTATACATGAAGTAATAAGGGCAAGATATAGCACAGTAATTTTCTCTTCAAAAACAATAGAAGATGAGAAATTAGTTTCATTATTTGAAGCAGCACGATGGGCTCCTTCGGCTTTTAATGAGCAGCCATGGAGATTTATTGTTGGAGTAAATGGTAAGGATGAAAACTATCAAAAAATTTATGATTGTTTAATGGAAGCAAATCAGGTATGGGCAAAATATGCCCCTGTACTTGTTTTAACTATTGCCTCAAAAAACTCCTCAGTAGCAGGTAAACCAAATCGTTTTGCTCAATATGATACAGGAATGGCTGTTGGAAATTTGTTGGCTCAGGCAACTTCACTGGGGCTATTTGCTCATCAAATGGGTGGTTTTAGTGTGAAAAATGCTAAGGAATTTTTCGAAATAGGAGACGATAAAGATATAATGGCTGTTATGGCAATAGGCTATAAAGGAGATATTAAATTATTTCCTGAATATATTCAGGAGCGTGAATTAAAAAAACGATTTAGAAAACCACTGGACAGGATTTTATTATGATATAGCCTGATAAAATCTATGTTTTCAGTTGTATAGTAATTAAAAAGATATAATTTTGTGGGAAATTAACCAGAGTTTAGAATTTTTATTGATTAAAACGTTATGATTCAGAGAATTCAATCGATATATTTATTAGTAGCTACAATCTTATTAGGATCAATTTTTGCCTATCCTTTTGCAGAACTTTTGGGAGCAGATGGTCAGCTTTTTATTTTTAAGTTTAACGGGCTCGTTATTGAAAATGAAGAAGTGTTGTACTTATTAACTGTTCCTCCGATTATTTTATTGGTAATTACAGTTTTAATATCATTTACAAGTATTTTTCTTTATAAAAAGCGTATAATTCAAATGCGCCTTAACTCGTTTAATATCATTATAATGATTGGATACTTAGGGTTGAATTATTATTATATTTACAACTTTTCGAAACAACTGGATGGAGTTGTTAGCTATGAAATAACAGCGATTTTCCCTTTTGTAGCAGCAGTATTGACTTATCTTGCCATAAGAGCAATAGGAAAAGATGAAGCTTTAATCAGAAGCATGGACCGGATAAGATAGTTTAAAGTTCACAGTTCGTAGTTAAAAGTGTAATTAAAACTGTAAACAAAAATCGCAAAATAGTATTAATTTTTTATTTGCACATAATCCGTTCATAGTACCAAAATTTGTACTGGAAAAATCATATCAAATTCTTAATTTTATCTAAATTGTGTTCCTTCTGATGAAAGTATTTAAAATTTTCTAAATCATCAAACCAATTTATTACTTCCTGCTTTTTTAAATGAGTAAGCTTGTGTGAAATAACAGACAAGAATGAACTCCATGGATATTCAATCATATCATCAACAAAACCATGTTTAACAGGATTGTGATGAATGTAATAAACCAAATATTTTAAATAGGATTCATTTTCGATAATCATTCTATGAAAAGGTCTTTCATATAGAGCTCCGGTTCGATTATATTTTTTATTGAAATATCTTGTGTAAGAATTGAAAAGATGTGATAAATGTTTGGTAGGAGTTGGTGTTTTGACACTGTCAGGTGCTGCGCACTCTGACAGGTCAGTGGTTGTTTGAAACTTGACAGAGTCGTTAGACCTGTCAAGTTTAGTTTCTTGTAAAAACCTATTTCCACAGCATCTTTTATTCTTACCAAAAAATGAAAGTGATTTTTCATTAAACACCAGGCATATGTATCTGCAATAGGATTAATATATTTTTCATATAATTTTAAGAAATGTTCGTAGTTAGTATTTTCTTCGAACAGGTTACCTGAATTTATTCCACGATTATAAATATGATAATATCTACCAAATTCAATGGTTTGCATAGTGAATTATTTAAAATATGAAGGTAAACAATAATTAAAAAATTGTGAAGTCAAAATTTAGTATTTAGACCAGTCTGGTTTTTAAAACCAGACTGGTCCGGAAGAAGAAGAAAAAATACTTAAAAAATCTCCATATGTTCTGAGTCAGTAATCTTTTCGCAATAATGACATTTTATGGCAACCTTCTTTTTATTTACTACTGTAAATTTCGGTACAATACTTTCGTGATTTGTAATACATTTCGGATTACCACATTTTGCAATTCCTTTAATATTATCAGGAACTTCAACTACTTTCTTTTCAACTACTTTGTAATCTTTAATAATATTTAGTTTTGCTTCGGGAGCCACTAAAGCAATTTTATTAATATCATCATCCACAAAGAAAACATCAGCTAATTTAATAATGGCTTTTAAACCCAATTTTTTACTTTCAAAGTTAGAACCAAAAGTCATTTGAGTTTTAATCTTTCCTAATCCAAGTATGTTAATCACTTTAAAAAGACTGCTGGCCGGGATGTGGTCTATTACGGTACCGTTTTTTATTGCGCTTACCTGAAGTTTTTTATCTTGCATTTCCATTTTATTATTTTTTAAGTCCTAAAATATGAGTGATAATAGCCTGACGAGTATAAACACCATTTAATGCCTGAGTAAAGTAATAAGCTTTCTCGTTTTCATCAACACTAGTGTGAATCTCATTTACTCTTGGAAGCGGATGTAAAACCTTCATGTTTGGTTTTGTATTTTCAAGCATGTTATTTTTCAGGACATAAGAGTTTTTAGTTTTCTCATATTCCATAGGATCAGAGAACCTTTCTCTTTGGATACGTGTCATATAAATAATATCGGCATGAGAAATAATGTCTGAAAAGTCTCTGTGTTCGTAATACTTAAGTCCTTTTTTATCAAGGAAAAGTTTGTATTCATCCGGAATTTTTAGTTCTTCAGGAGAAATAAAATTGAAGGTTGTATTAAACATCGACATTGCCTGGAGCAATGAATGCACTGTACGTCCATATTTCAGATCACCAACAAAATATACGTTCAGGTTATCAAGAGTTCCCTGTGTTTTTCTGATTGAATATAGATCCAGTAATGTTTGGGTTGGATGTTGATTAGCCCCATCGCCTGCATTAACAACTGGCACACCAGACACTTCACTTGCCCAACGGGCGCTACCTTCAATTGGATGTCGCATAATAATCATGTCGCTGTAATTAGCAACTGTCATGATAGTATCTTTAACAGATTCTCCTTTTGAAACACTTGATGACCCGGCTTCAGTAAAGCCAATAAATTTTCCACCAAGACGGCTAATTGCACTTTCGAAACTCAGCCTTGTTCGGGTTGAAGGTTCGAAAAATAAAGTAGCAATAACCTTGTTATTTAAAAGGTTTTGATTTGGATTTTTTTCGAATTCAGCTGCAAGATCAAGGATCTTAAAGATCTCTTCTTTCGAATAATCCGTGATTGAAATTAAATGTTTGTTTTCCATTAATACAGGTTTATTAGTGGTTCTTAATTTTAAATTATCTTGTTTCTAAAAATTCAATTTTCAAATTCTTTATACGGTCAAACTTACTTAACACCTTGTCAGTATCTGCTTTTCGTAAACTTAATGTAACCGAACAAGACAGTTCAAAGTTCTGATCTACCTGTTCAATTTTTTCTTCTTTTAGGATTTTCATAATATTATTCATCTCAGGATATTCAAACTTAAGCTCATATATATCATGCAATGTTTTATTTATGATTCTTGCATTTTTAAGTGCTTCTTCAGATGCTGTTTTATATGCATTAATTAATCCTCCAACACCTAATTTTGTACCGCCAAAATAACGTATAACAACAATTAAAATGTTAGTTAAATCAAATGATCTTATTTGTCCCAATATGGGTTTTCCTGCTGTGCTTGAAGGTTCACCGTCGTCGTTTGCACGAAAAATTTCTTTTTCAGGCCCGAGCATATATGCATAACAATGATGACGGGCATCGTGATAATCATTACGTAATTTTTCCTGTATTTCTTTTATTTCTCCTTCTGTTGATACAGGATAAGCAAAGGCAAGAAATTTACTTCCACGGTCTTTAAATAAACCTTCGGATGGTTTACTAATCGTTAAATATTCGTCGACAAATTCAGCCATTTACGTTTTTGATAAAATATAGATTGCAAACAATGATATAATAATTCCTATCCAGTTAATTTTCAAAAATTTCTCTTTAAAAATGATTAATCCTATAATAACAGATAATGCAATTACTCCAAGGTTGTTAATTCCAAAAACAATAGAACCATCTATTGTATTTCCTGTACTGTTTTTATAATTCAGTGCTTTAATTAAGAAATATAATGATCCGTAATTGCTTATTCCCAGCCCAATTCCCCACAGTAAGATTCTCATATCAAGTAATTCCTTAAATGATCTTCTTCGTACAAACTTTATAACTAATCCTGATATTGCTGACATTGCAAATAGAATAACCGTAAACAATGGCAATATCTCATCGGCAACAAAATTATGTTGTGCATATTTTACAATGGAGTCAACAAGTCCCATACTTAAAAACAAGATAATAGGTATATATATATTTCGCGGGTCGAACTCAACTTTTCGTTTTCGATACACAGATAGAAATACGGCTAATATTGCTAAGATAATTCCAATGGCTTTGAAATTGGTTAAAACATCCAAAGGGTCAATTATTATTGACACAGCAATTGGAATAATAACCGACATTTTATTTGAGACCGAAGTAATGGCAATTCCAACAATTTGCGATGATTTGGCAATAAGCACAAATGTCATTATAAATAAAACTCCGATAATAAT
Source organism: Bacteroidales bacterium (assembly GCA_019038645.1). Classification (GTDB taxonomy): domain Bacteria; phylum Bacteroidota; class Bacteroidia; order Bacteroidales; family UBA12077; genus UBA12077. The sequence continues at coordinate 14,282 of JAHOYT010000038.1, read as the reverse complement.
GGAGTAGGGGAACCATGCGTTTTTATAGATTGAGAATATATCGACTTGAGTATTAGTAAGTAGTAATCCTAAAATAGCTGCGGTAATGTAATTAATAATGATAACATTGAAAGTATTGATGTTAAATCTGTCAAGGAATTTGAAGATTACATAAATCGCTGCTGAAGAAAGAATGCTAAATACTAAAAATATCATAATCGTTCGCTATTGCACAAAAAAAACAGGTTTCTATTTTTAGAAACCTGTTTTTCGGGGTCAATGGACCCTTATATTTTCAATTGTTGACTGTATTTTGTCTTTAAATATTTTTAATGTCATTTTTAAATATCAAAAATCATATTCTGTGCAAAGATAAATAATTCCTGATTACAAAAAATAGATATTTGAATATTCTATTAACAGATTTATTAACAATTGTTACCTGAGCAGTTCTTTCTTTACAATTAAATCTAATTTATCAATGCTTGTTTCTATTTTACAAGGTAAATAACCAATAGGATCGCCATCTAATTCAACTTCCGGATTTTTATTATTACCATATATTTCAATCTTATTACAATAATCTAATGACAAAGCTTTTGAATTATTGAATTCATTTCCGCTATATATTTTCTTTACTGAATTTAGTAAATTGAACAGATTTGTTTGTTTGGCAGTTAAACAATAGAATCCTTTTTCCGAATATTTGATATTGTTATGAACTTTAATTCCTGAAGCTATAAATTTTGTTCTTCCAACTGATAAATTATATAGATTGCTTAATTTTTGCTTATTATCATCTTTTTTTACTATAAAATCATTGGCTTTATAAACAACTAATGTGCTTAAAAGAGAAAGAAAAGTGCCTATTGCATCTCCTAAATATTTTCGGATTCCATTATTTGCTTTTTTTGCCAAAGTAGCTCCAAGGCCAATGTTTGCACAGCAGCCAAAATATTTGAGTTTTGGTGATTTAATCACTGAGGAATCGGAAGCATTAAGGCTTTTCTCGTTTTCAGATGAACATAACAATTTGCCAATATATATCTGTCTTGAATAATTATCTATAATTGTTTTTATAGCTTCATCAGTGTTTATTGGAATATTATAACTTTTACAAAAATCGGGGCTTGTTCCTGTATAAATTACACCCATTTTGGAATTAGAAATTAATTTCCCTTTTAAACCAAAGAAACCGTTTAAAACACTGTTTATAGTACCGTCACCTCCAACTGCAACTATGACATTATAAGCTGCTTTATTGGCTTCAGCAGAGTATGTGTATGCATTGTCAAGTTCAGTTGTATATTTATAATCATAATCAATTTTTGCTTTATTAAAAGCATCAAATATCTTATTAAAATATTTTTTACTTTTTCCTCCTTTTGAGCCTGGATTCATGATTAATAAATACTTCATTATCCCTGGCTTTCCTTAATTTCTTTAAAAATATGAAGAGCGCGGTCTATAGTTTTTTCTTCAAGGTTTGCTCCGGCAATCAGTCTGATCACTCCCTGATTTTCAGGAACTGAAGGATAAATAAATGGTGTTGCTAATACATTTCTGTTATAAAGTTCTTTTGCAAAAAGCAATGTATCCACGGAAGGGCCAGTTACTATTGAAGTAATTGGGGCAGATGAAGATCTTACACCATAACCAAATTCTATCAAAGCATCTCTTAGTTTATTACGATATTTCCACATTTTATTTCCTAAAACCTCGAACTCTTCTTCAATAATGCAAATTGCTTTTTCAATTCCTGCAAGTATTGATGGTGCAATGGATGTGGAATAAACAAGATGAGGGGAATAGTATTTTAGGTAATCAATTAAAGTCTTTTTACCGCTAATCATTCCACCTGAATTAGCAATTGATTTGCCTAAAGAAGCTGTGTATATACCCTGATAATCTTTAATACCTGAATGCTCTAATATTCCTTTTCCATTTTTCCCGATAACTCCTATTCCATGAGAATCATCAATTACAGGTATAGCATCAAATATTTTACATAATTCAACAATTTCGGCAAAAGGAGCAATGCTACCTTCGGTTGAGAATACTGATTCTGTAACAACAAAAACTTGCTTGTGCTTCAGGCTATTTTTTAGATTTTTTTCAAGGCTATCTAAATTATTATGTAAAAAGGGCCTTATCTTACATCCAACTGTTCTTGCACCTTCTATTAAAGATGAATGTGAAAACTGGTCAATGATAATTACATCATTTTTATCAGCTATTGCTGGGAATAATCCGTTATTTGCCTGGTAACATGAAGGATAAATTATACTTGATTCCAGCCCAACAAAATCAGATAATTTTTGAGATAGACTTTTATAAAGATCTGTACCGCCCAATGCAATTGGAGTTGCACAAAGCGAAAGACCGTATTTGTTTATTGCATTAATTGTAGCCTCTTTGATTCTTATATCATTTGCAATGCCCAAATAGTTGTTTGCAGCTAAGTTTATAAATTCTTTGCCATCAATAATAATCGAGTCGTTAAGCCCGGACTGCACATTGACATAGTATGGATTAAATCCTGTTTTTCGCTTTAGCTCAATATTGAGCTGGTGCAATTCATAAAATTCTTTAGTGCTCATTTAATATTTTTTTAAATGTATTTTGACTTTAATACATCGATTATTTCATTTACAGTTGCAAACTTCTCAATATCTTCTTCATCAACTTCAATTGAGAATTCATCTTCTATGGCATTAACAATCATTAACTTACCAAAAGAGTCAATGTTTAGTTCAGTAAAAAGGTTTGTATCGGGGTTAATCTTATATTTATGATCTGTATTTTCCATTATTATGGATATTAACTTATCTGATAATTCCATGATTTATTCTTTTTTATAACATTTGGTTAAGAATTTAGAGTCACACATAATTGCACAGTAATTGCAATTTATACACTTTGATTTATAGTTATTATTTTCTTCGATTTTTATCATAAAATCAGGCTCGCAAATGAATGGCCTGCACAAACTTACAAAGTCGATATTCTTATTTTTTATGACATATTCTATTTCCTTTTTCTCTCTGTAGCCTCCAACAGAAATAATTGGAATCTTAGTTAACTCTTTAGCTATTTCAGCATATTTCAGATTATACATCGGGCTGAAAGGTTTTAGTTTTTTTATAGCAAAAGGAAATATAAAAGTTTTCAATATCTTTTTTGCAAATTTGCTTTCTACTTTGTAAATTTTATTATGTTTTAAAATTAAATCAATCGGAATATCTCCTCTGAAAATATTTAATGCAAGATCCATTGTTCCATAGCTAATTTCAATTCCATCTATTTTTTTTAAATCAAGAAATTCGATAAGATTTGAAAATTGCTTTTTAGAGAATTCCTTTTTATAGTCATCGTCGCCACTAATTTTTATCAGAACAGGAAATTCATCACTACATTTGTTTCTTACATTATCAATTATTAAATCAAGAAATTTAAGCCCTAATCCTTTTTCAGGATCAATTCCAAACAGGTCTTTTCGGTTGTTTATTGTTGGCAAAATAAACTGATGGATCAAATAACCATGCGCTGCATGAATCTGAATACCATCAAAACCAGCTTTTTTTGCATAAAGAGCCGAGTTGCCAAATTTCTCAATAATTTCAAATACTTCTTCTGTATTTAGGTTCCACAGCTTTTCTCTAAAATACATTGATTTTTTTGCAGAAGCTCCAACAACTTTTTGTTTTATGTCTGTTTCTCTTGTCTGTCGCCCTGTATGTGCTATTTGCAAAAATATTTTACTTCCATTTGTATGAACTACCGATGTTACTTTCTTAAAATGTTCAATATATTTTTCACTTAAAATGCCGGCCTGACCTGGCTGAATTGCTTTTCCTTCTTCTGAAATAAATGCAAAACCTGTAATAATTCCTCCAATATTATTTTTGGAAAGTTCTTCATATAAAGACAAATAATTTTTACCGGGAATACCATTTTCATCACACATTCCTTCGAAAGTTGCAGATCGAAAAATTCGATTTTGCAATTCACATTTGCCTATATATGCTTTCTCAAATATCTCCATCAGTTTTGATTATTTATGCTTTTATATTTGTGTGAATATTAAAAAGGAAACCTACAAATACATAAGAACATAAGAACAGTATTATGCCTAATTCCGGATTGAATATTGCTATAATAGTTGCTTGACCACATGTACATGCCCTAAAGTTTGTAACCAGAGAATAATAGGTCATTTCACCTTTCGGATTCCTGTAAAACAGCATACCTGTCCATAATTGAAGGAAGATGGTTAGTATTCCTAGAATTATAAAAGTGTTGTTTAACTCAATCTCGAATGATTGAAAACCATAATATGATCCAATAAATAATATTGAAGGAAGGAAGGATGAAAAAATGGCAATACTCTTATTTTTTTCAAGCCCAAATTTCACCACAATGGTCTTTTTGCCAGTGGCTTTATCGCCAAAATAGTCTTTGAAATATGTATAATAGGTCATCAGCCCATTTAATATTGCAATAAGAGCTAATGCACTTATACGGCTTTTCGTAAAATACACTTCCATAGGACCAGCAGCGAAGAAACCGAACAAGCCACACATACTTATCATTACACCAAAAACTATATTACCTAAAATACCACGCCCTTTGGCATATTCGTATATAATATTTAGCGAAACTCCAATGGCAAGTGGATAAATAGCTATAGGTTCAAGATAAAAATATGTTATAAATATGGTTCCAATTAATAATATTATGGATAATAATACAGCTCTTTGAGGATGTAGTTTGCCTGTAACCATTGGTCGATCTGGTGCGTTTATGCGATCTTCTTTTAGCCCCAGATAATCATTAAAAATCTGATTTATCCCCCAACTTAAAAAAAGAAGAATAAGAATTACTAGTTTTTTCTCAGGGGAAGGAAGTACTTCAATGTTTTTAACTAAATCAGATGTTCCTCTTGTTCCTTCAGTAGTAGCTACCCATTCGTAATAAGAAACACCAATCCAGCCTGCTATTCCGGTGACAAATGAATAATACAGCCGCATAGATTTTACATAAGCCTTAAGAAAGTTGATTGTAGGGTTTTTGCCTAAAGATATTGTTGTCTGTTTTTCCATTATAATTCTTTTAATTTTTTATAAAAATCAGTTAAGTCTGTTCTATCCCAGTTTTCATATACTTGCTTTGATATTTCAGGTGTTAATGGAAGACTTGAAAGATTATTGGTTTCTTTCAGTTTAAGTATTTGGCTGGAATGCTTTTCACACAACCATGTCTGGCAAGGACTTTCAAATACTTTTCGCATTTTTTCATAAATAACTTCGAAATCATCAGCTTGAACATTGCCGAATGAAATATTAAGGAATTCGCAAGCCTGTAAGTCACCTTTTGCATTAATATAAAAACGGTCTGTTCCACCAGCCGTGCAACCAAATACTTCAGCAGATTCTTCAATAATCATAGGCGAAATAAACGTGTAATCCCTATGGCTTTTATCAAGATTATATTTATGAACTTTGTTAGTGATATGTACAATATCTTTTTTTGAAAAATCTTCTATTCCCGATTCAAGCCAACCGCCTGCAGGTTTTGGTTTAATAAGTTGTAACATTGAACCATTGAAATCTTTGGCAACCTCCATGATATTTTCAAAAGTTCCATTGTAAAATGACTCCTTTAATAAACATGTATTAAAAGTAACAGCTAATCCAACCTTATGACATAATTCAATTCCTTTTTCAAAATTTTCCCATGCATTTTCAACCCCCGTAAATCTGTTCATATCTTCGGGTTTATCATTATGCAATGAAAACATTATACCAATGATATTTTTATTCTTTTTTAATTCTGACAAGTTTTCAAAAGTCATTCCATCACCAGTGGAATTTATCAATATTTCTGATCTTTCGTCAATAGCATCGCAAACTTTTTTCAAACGGTCAAAAACCAAAAAGGGCTCTCCACCTTCAATATTAATAAATGCAACTCCTTTATCCTGAAGCTTTTTAACAGTTTCTATCAGAACATTAATGTCCATGTCTTTTCCTTTATCATGCTTCTGATAACAATGCGGACATTTATATCTGCAAGCTGATGTTACCGATATTAACACTGAAATACCAGGCATTTTTTTATCAAACTCAAGTACTTTGCCACATGCATGGAAAAATGCCTTAGATGGAAACCCCGGAAGATACAGGTGGATTTTGAAACGTTTTCCAATTTTAGAATACTTATTATCTCGCATATACGAAAGAAAAAATAATAATCGCCTCAATACTCTAAAAAAATATCTCAGTTTAATTCGACCCCGAAGGAGTTGTCCGGTAAAGTGTATGAAAGTGTACAACTTAATCCTGAAGCTGATTAGTTTTTTTGTAAAGCCTGTATAATTTTTAACTGTAAGCATAATATCTTAAATTAAACTGTTTTCTTTATACCACTTAACTGTTTTTTTTATTCCTTCTTCAATACTAAAATTGTTTGTAAAACCAAGTAATTCTTCAGCCTTTAGTGTTGAGTATTCTATGTTATCATAAAACATATTTACTCTTCCTCTTGTCAATAATGGTGCTTTTTTTATTGAAAAAATTGTATAAAAAAGTTCTAATAAAAATCCAATCGGATAAATAATTTGTTTGGCAATATTCTTTGGTTTTTTAACGCCAATCTCATCACAAAAAGTAGAGTATATTTTATTAGCATAATTAATTTTCTTATTGCCGATTATAATTCTATTTACTCCGGTTAATTTCTTTTTAAATGCGAGAAAGTAGGCTCTTGCTAAATCCCTAACATAAACTACATGAAACTTATTCTTCTTGCTTCCTAAAACAAATGATGTTTGACCTTTTACTAAACTGATGTATTCATAAAACCCTGTATTGAATTCATTCTCACCATAAACCCATACAGGCTCAATTATTGTAAGATTTAGATCATTTTCTTTGGCAAACTTTATAGCTTCCTTAGTTGCTAATGATTTAGTATCGCGATAATAATTCATTTTACATGGAAAAATAGAATCTAAAAAATACTTATAGTGTGAATTGAATGGATGTTCTTCAGTTTTTATTTCTTTTGAATCTTCTTCACCATAACTTGAAATAGAACCTGTAATTATCACATTCTGGATATTATTGATTGTACAAGCTCTCAAAACATTTATAGTTCCAATAACATTTGCTTCGTAAAAGTTTTTATAATTCCCCCAATCCCTTGCAAGTGCTGCAATATGAATTACAGTGTCAATGCCTTTTAAAGATTTCTCAAGTTTGTCTATATCTGTAATACTTCCATTTATAGTTTTAATTGGAAGTCCCTTTATGTATGATAAATCGCTGCTATTTCTGATAAAGCATGAAACATCAACATCATTTTCACAGAAATATTCGGTAACATGACCACCAATAAAACCAGCCGCTCCTGTTATCATAACCTTCTGTTTATTTTGATCTTGATTTATCATCTTTTTATATTATTCTCTATATTTTTTCAACAAAATAGCTGCATTGTGACCACCAAAACCGTAAGAAGTTTTCAAAGCATAATTTATTTCCATGTCAACTGTTTTAGTAGCAAGATTCAAATCATCAAAGTTATTATCAGATAAATTAGCATGAATTTTCGAGTTTTTAATTGAAAGCGCAGTTACTGCTATTTCGAGTGCTCCACTTGCTCCAATAGTATGTCCCAGAATACTTTTTGTTGAATTAACAATAGGTTGATTTTCCTTGTTACCAAAGATTTCTTTAATGACTTTTTGCTCAACTTTGTCGTTTAACTCTGTACCTGTTCCATGAGTATTAAGATAATCAATCTTATGGCTACCAATAACACTTTTCAATAATTTAGCGATTTGCTCTCCTGATTCCTGAACCTGAACAATATTATGAGCATCACTATTGGATTGATAATCTACAATTTCAGCATATATTTTGGCTCCGCGACTTTTAGCCATTTCTAATTCTTCAAGTATTAAAATACATCCACCACCTTCGGCAAATAAAAATCCACTTCTATCATATGAGAAAGGCATAGGCCTTCCATCTGTTGATTTTGTTAAAGTTCCAAGCGAATCAAAGCCTCTTAATATAGCACCGCTTTCGTCTTTCAAGCATTCAACACCACCTGTTATCATTATATCTGAATAACTATCTTTAATTTTGCGAAATGCTTCACCAATAGCATAAGTTCCGGATGCACAGCTAGCATTAATAGTATAATTGAATGAATTTATTTTATATAAAATGGAAATCCAGGCTGTAGCAGAATCAGGCATTGTGGCGGGGATTACCATTCTATTAAATTTTGGTTTTATGAAATCCCCAGGTGTATTTTTTAATAGCTTGTTATATGTATGAAATACATAAAAACTAAATCCTGTATTTAAGCTGCCGATTCCATTTCCCAGAATAATACCTGAGTTTTCTAATATTTCAGATGCAATGTTAGAGTTTGTGTCTTCTTTAAGTCCTGAATCAATTAACGCCAGCTCTGTGCTAACTATAGCCAGGACTGATGTAGCTTCCATTATACCGGAATATTTTTTAAAAAAACTAAAATCATCTAAATTAATCTTAGGAAAAGGAATGTAAAAGCTGGTTTTGTAATTATGAAAAGATTGATATTTTTCAGGAATTCTTTCAACTATAAACTTTTGGGATAATATATTATTCCAAAATTCATCTTTGCCAATTCCATTGGAACAAACAGGTCCGATACCTGTAATTACGACCCTTCTGTTATTTTCTGTTATGTTCGACATAATTTATTAGTTCAGTTAAATACTTACTAATATTATTATAGTCTCTTGCACTTATTTTGTATTTCGCTAAATCAATATGATCATCTTCGGTTTGTAATAACTTTTGATGTTTGCTTTGAATTACTCCGATTTGTGTAAAAGAAAGTTGGTTGCTGTTTGCTTTCCGGATAAAAGTATCTTTAGATTCTTCTTTAATCGTAAATACAAGTTCATATTCTCCGCATTCTCCCATAAAAAACAAACATTTGGGTTTCGAAATTAATTCACAAAATTGGATGACTTCCTTTGAATAGGGTAGATTAGTAATTTTGTAACCTACATTATTTAAATCTGAGATCGTATTAATGGCACTCAGTACGCCATCGCTTGAATCTATACAAGATGTAGCATATTTATTTATAAACTCAGACTCTTTATGTCTTAAATTTAGTTTTAGTCTTGGTAAGTTTAAATTGTTTCCATTAACATTATTGTTCAAATAAAGCTTTTTTGCAGCTTCAATATTTCCAGTACCAACTTCACCAGTCATATAAATCAGATCACATTCTGCTGCTCCAATTCTTGTAATAGGGTTTTCAGCTTCCCCTATAACAATACCTGTGTATTTCCATAATTTTGATATTCCGGTATCTCCACCAATAAATCCGGTCTTGGTTTCTTTAAGAACAGTTGCAATACCTTTAGTAAATTCTTCAATAAATTTACTATCCCATTTTTCGTTGTCTATTGATAGGCTATGTGCATAAAATAATGGCATTCCTCCACTTGCTAGTATATCACTTATTGTTGCAATTGTTACATTTTTACCTAATTCATAAGGGTTATTATCATTAAAAAAATCTTCCTGCGAAAATTCATCAACAGAGAATAATAGTTTTTTGTTATTGTAGTTTACAATTTCAGCATCGGATTCAAAAAATTCATTCTGCAAAAATTTGCTTTTGGGAAGTATATTAAGAATCTTTTCTATTATCTCTATTTCTTTATTCATAAGATAAGATTTTAGAGAAATACTATTATATGCAATATAACCTAAATATTCATCAAAGTCAATTAGAGTATTTGCAATGTAAAAGCAAATATAATTTTAAGGATTAGCTCTTTATTATTGAATTTCGAAGAGAATTTATTTTAGAAATTCATCGAATGTATAAGCAGGATTTCCTGATACTGTATTGTAAGAATAAGTGTTAGCAGATAAATAAACAGCTAATAATAAGATGATTAGCTGTTCGAGTTCTTCACTTGAATAATTTTTGCAGCAATACTTATGGCAATTTCTGCAGTTGATTTACTGTTTATGGATAAACCTATTGGTGAATCTACTTTTGCAAGATCAGCTTCAGAAATTCCTTTGTTAATTAGAGAGTCATGTATGGTTTTTACTTTGTTTTTACTTCCAATCATTCCCAGATACTTTAGATTTTTAGTAGCTAGTTGTTTAAGTACCAATTCGTCGCTTTTATGGCCGACTGTCATTATTACAGCGTAACTGTTTTCTCCTTCAGGAACTAAACTTGAAATATCTTTAAAATCTACAATCTCTTTACGATGTGCGAATTGGTTATTTTCGAATGTAGAAAGCTCATCGCGGTTATCATAAACTACTACAGTAAAATCCAATACTCTAAATATCTGACTCATTGGTAAGCTTACATGACCTGCTCCAAAAATATAGAGCGTAGGTTTTAAACCGATCTGTTCTGTGTATTCCCAGTCATTTTCATCCTTAAAATTGTAGTTAATTCTTGAAGATAAGGTTTTTGCTTCGTCAAAAGTAATTCCATCCTGATTTAAATAAAGTGCCCCATTTTCACGTATGTCCAATTTTATTACGATATTATTTATGATATCCATTTTAGATTTATCTAAAAGAATAAATGCATGAGTTTGTTCCCCTGAACATATTAAACCTGATTTATCTTTTTCTGCATCAGGATTATGGTTTTGTCTTTTAATAAACGCCTTTTGATTTCCGTCTTTAGCTGCTTTTTTAGCTAATTCAACCATGTTGTATTCCATAACACCGCCACCAATGGACCCCGACATTGAACCAGTTTCCGAAACAGCCATTTTAAAACCAACAACTCCCGGACTACTTCCGTTTCGCTCAACAACCACAATAAGCATTACATTATTATTTTCAGATAGTTCTTCTCTAATAAAACTCCAGATTTTCATACTTTAATTTTAGATTTTTAGCAATGTAAAGATATTTATTTATCTGCAAAATCAGGTTGAAATGCTTTGTATTCTTTAATAATTGTATTTTTTAAAATGCATGGATTCTTATTGTAGAAAAATTTGCTACAATAATTATGTTAGTTGTAAAAATATTCCTAATGAATAAGTTGATAGTATAAAACTATTCTGTAAATGTATTGTATACGATAAAAAACGTAACTTTGTCAATAGAATTATTAGAACGAAAATTGTATGGAAAATATCTTTCAAAAAATTAATGAATTATCGGAGAAGTATCGTGATTATACTGCAGAGAATTTATCAAAATTAGTACAAATCAAATCGCTTAGTCTGGGTGAAAAAGAAGTTCAACTGGAACTTAAAAGACAAATGGAAGAGGCCGGTTTTGATGAAGTGAAAATTGATGGCTTAGGGAATGTGATCGGTAGAATAGGAAACGGGAAAAAAATTCTTGCTATCGATGGACATATGGATACTGTCGATATGGGAAATATGGATAACTGGGATTTTAATCCGCTTGGCGGCGAAATAAAAGATGGTTTTGTTCATGGTCGTGGAACTGTTGATCAGGAAGGTGGACCTGCTGCGTTTGTTACTACAGGTAGAATATTGAAGGAATTAGGTTTCGATAAAGATCTTACTATATATTTTGTGGGAAGTGTAATAGAGGAAGATTGTGATGGTTTATGTTGGAAATATATTGTTGAAGAAGATAAGATTAAACCTGATTTTGTAATTAGTACTGAGCCAACCAATTTAAATATTTATCGGGGACATCGTGGACGTATGGAGATGTATGTTCACTTTTATGGTGTTTCTTCACATGGCTCAGCTCCTGAACGTGGAAAGAATGCTATTTATATGGCATCTAAAACGGCGTTAGAAATTGAACAATTGCACGAAAGATTGAAGTTCGATGAGTTTTTAGGTAAGGGAAGTATTACAATTTCAGAGATTACTTCTGGTAGCCCTTCACTTTGTGCTGTATCTGATTACGCACGAATTCACTTAGATCGTCGTTTAACATGGGGAGAAACAAAAGAATCTGCTGTTGCTGAAATCGAAGAATTAATCAAAGGAATGAATGCTAAAGTTGAAGTTCTTGAATATTTAGAGACAGCTTATACAGGATTGGAATATGGAATGGAAAAATATTATCCTACATGGAAAATCCCCGTGGATCATGAAATAGTTCAAACAGGTGTTAGTACATTTAAAAATTTATTTAATAAGGAACCTAAAATTGATAAGTGGACATTTTCAACCAATGGCATTATGACCAATGGAGTTTATGGAATTCCAACTATTGGTTTTGGTCCTGGTAATGAAGTTTTGGCACATGCTCCAAACGAGAAAGTTGCTATCGATGATTTAGTAGTAGCATCGGCATTTTATGCTGCTTTTGCATACGAGATATAGCTGTTTGAGACAATATCTTAGTGTTAATTTTGTGTCTTAGAGTCTTTATGGCGAAAATATCTGAAATTATAGCCACAAAGTCACAAAAGCACTAAGAACCACATAAATTAGAAACTATTTATAGAAGTAATAGAAAATTTTAAGATATGAGTTTACAAGATAAAATTAATAAACTAGGTCAGTTAAAAACGGATCTTTACAAAAAGGACTTTTTACTTACATGGGAAAAAAGTAAGGAAGATTTAAAAGGAATATTAGAAGTTGCTGAGATTCTAAAGGAGATGAGAGATAATAATATTTCTCCATCAGTATTTGATTCTGGTTTATCAATTTCAAATTTCCGCGATAACTCAACACGCACACGTTTTTCATTTGCGTCGGCAAGTAATTTATTAGGTTGTGCTGTTCAGGATTTAGATGAGCAAAAATCACAAATTGCTCATGGTGAAACAGTTCGTGAAACCGCAAACATGATTTCTTTCCTTTCTGATTATATTGGAATTCGTGATGATATGTATTTGGGTGAAGGAAATAAATACATGCGCGAAGTTGGAGAAGCTTTAAATGAAGGATTTGAAAAAGGTGTTTTACCCGAACGTCCCGGAATAGTGAATCTACAGTGTGATATGGATCATCCAACTCAATCGATGGCAGATTTAATGCATTTGCAAAAAGAGTTTGGTTCGTTGGAGAATTTAAAAGGTAAAAAGATTGTAATGAGTTGGGCCTATTCGCCAAGTTATGGAAAACCATTATCAGTACCACAAGGTATTATTGGATTAATGTCTCGTTACGGAATGGATATTGAATTAGCTTATCCCGAAGGTTACGACTTAATTCCTGAGATTGTTGATATTGCTAAAAAGAATTCTGAAGAAAGTGGTGGATCATTCAAAATTAGTCACAATATGGAAGAATCAATGAAAGATGCTGATATTGTTTATCCAAAAAGTTGGGCTCCTTTCCATATTATGCAGGAAAGAACAGAATTGCTTAAAAACTCTGATACTGAAGGATTAAAAGCACTTGAACAAACGTGTTTAGCGAATAATGCCAATTTTAAGGATTGGGAATACAACGAAACGAAAAAGAAATTAACGAAAAATCAGGATGCTTTGTATATGCATTGTTTACCTGCCGATATTAGTGGAATTTCGTGCAAAGAAGGCGAAGTTAACGGAGAAGTTTTCGAAGAATACAGAATCAGAACATATTTGGAAGCAGGCTTTAAACCATATATTATCGCTGCAATGATGTTTACCAATAAATTTAAGAATCCGTCCGAAGTATTAAATAAAATCTTAAAAAGAGATAAAAAAAGGGTGGGTTTTTAAGCTACTCTTTTTTGTTTTACTATATTCGTATTTGTATGTCATTCTGAACAGAGTGAAGAGTCTATTACTTAATAATGCTCACAAAATTGACCAGATTCTTCACTACGTTCAGAATGACTTCGTTATTTCAGTAACGAGGAAGAATATTGTATTCATTTGAAATAAATGTAAATTTATTTGTCATTCTGAGCAAAGCGAAGAATCTTTATCCAGGAATCAATGCAAAATTATTTTACTTACATAATTACAAACAGAACTAAAAAAGTACTTTATACGGGTGTTTCAAATAACTTAAAAAGAAGATTGTTTGAACACAAAGAAGATGCATTAGGTCAGAAAATAACATTTGCAGGAAAGTATAATTGCATTTATTTAGTTTATTATGAGCGATTTCAGTATATCGAACATGCAATAAAAAGGGAAAAAGAAATAAAAGGTTGGATTAGAAGAAAAAAGGAAAAACTTATTAATGAATTTAATCCTAAATGGAGAGTTTTAAATAATGATGTTGATTAGAGATTCTTCATTACGCATGCCTGTGGGCAGACAGGTTCAGAATGACAACGAAGGTTACAGGTTTTCCCTTTCCAACT
>JAHOYT010000088.1 GCA_019038645.1 Bacteroidales bacterium | reverse complement strand
TCGATTAACGAATAACGATTTGTGAAATATTTTCTGCTTATCTAATTGACATTGGCCGGCAGGCAGGAAAGGAAATCTCTTGGTTAATTTGCATTCTGAAAATTATGAGATACTTTTTGGACAGCTTTAGTTTAGATTTATTCAACTTTGGCCTTAAAAAGTAACGAAGTTATTAAATCAATAAGAAATCCATAAATCATTCCCATAACAACTGTACTAATAAACATCATTGATGCACTAAACTCAGGCGATTCAGGAGCCATTAATCCACTAAATGCTAAAGGTAAAGAGAAAAGTATTCCCAAAAATAAACCATGCAACGTCCAGTGAAACTTTAGACTACTTATTCCAATAGCAAAGCCTATTAAGGCACGACTAAACAAAATTTGCAGTTTTGCAGGACACGGAACCTCAGCACCACTACTGGTTGCAAATGCTAAACAAACAAATCCAAATAAAATTCCAGCTAATGTGGCAATAATTATACGTTTTCCTTTTTTCATATTTATTCAGGTTTTATGTTAAATGTTTTGACAAATTATGAAAAAAGTTTGATGAATCAAATATTACATATTTTAAATAATAATTATTTAAAGATTATTACTAATTAATTGCGCCGGCAATTATTTTTAAGCTTTATAATAATTTTACATGATACTTTATTCCGGAACTCAAGTTTACTCATTGAAAAAAATGGATTTGCAGTGTATATTATCAGTTTTATAGTGGAATACTACTTTTACCTGAAGGCTTATTAATCCTGATTTATAGTTTAAAGAAAAATACACCTCTTACTTAAAATATTTTCTGTTAAATTCTGTAAAACATGTTACTCAACATCATGTTATCGTTTTTATATTCAAATTTTTATAAACCAAATCCAAAAAGTTTGTCGTTTTATTGTGGATATAGTTATTATCAGCAAAATGCTAATTCTTATTTCTGGTATAAAAACAATTTTCCAAATAATAATTTCAATTGGGAAATATGGAATTTGTCATTATAATTTCCAAATTATCAAAAACATTTTTTTATCTTGTAAGCTTTATTATTCACGTTATACTTATGTTGATTATGAAAGTATAAAACAAAATTAGTACATCTTATAACTTTCAGTTAATCAAAACAATACTTATTAAATTAAATAATATATGAGCTATTCAACTATTAACACAAAATTAGAAGGTGAAGTTGCAATTCTTACAATTTCAAGACCTGAATCATTGAATGCATTAAATAGTATTCTATTTAAAGAATTAAATGATTACCTGGATTCTGTTAGTAAAAATTCGGAAGTAAAAGTTCTCATAATTACAGGTGATGGAAAAGCATTTGTTGCTGGCGCAGATATAGCAGAAATGCAAAATATGACTAAAGAAGAAGCTATTCAATTTTCAAAAATTGGGCAAGACACTTTTTCCCGGCTTGAAAATCTTGATATTCCCGTAATAGCCGCAGTTAATGGTTATGCCTTAGGTGGAGGTTGCGAGCTTGCTTTAGCCTGCGATTTTAGAATATCGAACAATTACGGTAAATTTGGATTGCCGGAAGTAAGCTTAGGATTAATTCCTGGTTATGGCGGAACACAAAGGTTATCAAGGTTGTCCGGATTAGGAAATACTTTATTTCTTCAGTTAACAGGGCAAATGATTGATGCCACAGAAGCATTGAGAATGGGAATTGTTCAAAAAGTAACTGAAGCAAATGAACTAATGGATGAAACTTTTAAGATTGCAAAAAAAATTACGCAACACGGACCAAATGCAATTAAAACATTAAAAAGAGTAGTTCGAAATGGTTATCAAACTGATCTTAACAAAGCATTTGATCTTGAAAGTAATGAATTCTCTAAACTTTTTGAAAGTGATGGACCTGAGGGTATGACAGCATTTCTTGAAAAAAGAAAACCAAATTGGAAATAATAATCTCAAAAAATAATTTTTATGAATTACGAAGCAAAACTACAAAATGTAACTGTACTTGGTGCAGCAGGTAAAATGGGATCAGGTATTTTATTGCTTACAGCAATCGAAATGGCCGATCTACAGCTAAAGCCTGAAAACCGGTCAAAAAATTTTGCATTAAATGCAATTGATGTTTCTCCGGCAGCCCTAACAGGACTTTATGGATATTTGAAAATACAGGTTAGAAAATTAGCTGAAAAAAAGATGGTTCAGCTACGATTAATGTATAAAGACAATAAAAACCTTATCGAAAACGGTGAAATTATTGATCAGTATATCGATGATGTATTAAAACTTGTACACACAAGTACAAGTGTTGAATCTGCTTATGATTCAGGTTTAATTTTTGAAGCCATAATCGAAAATTCTGATTTAAAAGTTAAACTGATTAAGCAAATTCTTGCAAACAATAATAACGATCCGTGGTTTTTCACAAATACTTCATCGGTGCCGATTAATGAACTGGATACTGACGCAGAAATAAACGGTAAGATATTAGGGTTCCATTTTTACAATCCTCCTGCTGTACAAAAACTTGTTGAGTTAATTGTAACAGAAAAAACAAAAAAAGAGGTGATTGAATTTGCACGCGAGTATGCAAAGAAATTAAGAAAAATAATTGTTCCTTCAAACGATAAAGCAGGTTTTATAGGTAACGGCCATTTTATGCGTGATATTTTATTTGGTATTAAACAAGCAGAAAGTTTAATGAAAGAAATGTCGTTTGCCGAAGCTATTTATGCTGTTAATACTGTAAGTCAGGATTTTATGATAAGACCAATGGGGATTTTCCAACTTATGGATTATGTCGGACTTGATGTTTGTCAGAAAATTATGTTTGTGATGAAACCAAGATTAAATGAAAATGATTTACAAAGCGACCTTATAGATAAACTAAACTCGCTGAATGTTAAAGGTGGTCAGAATTCTGATGGATCACAAAAAGCCGGAATTTTATTATACGAGAAAGGAAGAGTTGTAGCTGTTTACGATCCTGAAAAGAAAAATTATGTTAAAATAGATGGTTTCAAAGATAAAGCAGATAAAATGTTAGGTTCACTTCCAACTTCGCATCAACCATGGAAATCAGTTATCGGGAATAGAGGTAAAGACAAAGTTCTGGCTGATTATTTTAATGAGTTAAAAGGCATGGATACCTTGGGATCAAAACTCACCAGAGACTATGTAATTAACTCTAAAAATATTGGATTGAAATTAGTATCTGATAAAGTTACTGATAAAGAAGATCACGTAAACACGGTTATGCTAACAGGTTTTTTCCACGCATATGGCCCGATCAATAATTATTTCAGTTAATATATTTATAAAAATCAAAAAACTACTACGATGAAAAGAAAAATATATATGACGGCAGGATACAATACAGTTTCATTAGGAACAGGAAGAAAAGAGTTTCACCCTAAAAAGCCAAGACCAGGAATTGAGCATTATATTAAAGAAGCCGGAGAAGCAACCTTAAAGATGATAAATGGGGCAAAAAATGTTGATGAAAGTGTTGTTGGAAATTTTATGGCAAGTCGTTTTGTAAAACAAGCTCACCTTGGTGCTTTCTTGCCAATGATTGATGAAGGACTAAGATATAAACCATCATTAAGAGTTGAAGGAGCATGTGCATCAGGTGGATTATCATTAATTTCAGGAATAAAATCTGTATTATCAGAATCAGCTGACGTTGTTTTAAGTATGGGAGTTGAAGTTCAGAATTCAGTTAAAGCTATTTACGGAGCCGATATTCTTGCCGGAGCTGGTTGGTATCAGGAAAGAAAAGACGGACATGCATATTTTTTCCCTGGTCAGTTTAGTAACCGTGCCGGTGCTTATTTTGAAAAATATGGACGTGATAAGGCCAGAAAAGGATTAGCAACATGGTTTAAAAATGCAATTGAAAATGCACGTTTATGTCCTACTGCACAAGAACACACAAATAACACAGCAGATCTTATAAAAGTTGGGCTATCAGAACCAAATCCAAAAGGATTTACTGATCATTTGAATGTATTCGATTGTTCAAAAGTTTCTGATGGGGCATCAGCAATAGCCATAGTTTCTGAAGAAGGACTTGACAGAATTGGTGTTTCTAAGTCAGATGCAGTTGAAGTTGTTGGTTTTTCTTTAAAAGTAGATAACCTTACTGAACAACCCGAAGATCCTACTAAGCTTGGAACCATACAACAGGCTGCCAAAGAGGCATTAGAAAATGCAGGAATTACAATAAATGACGTAGCAACTCTTGAAGTACATGATTGTTTTACAATTGCAGGAATACTTACAGTTGAAGCATTAGGTTTAGCTAAACCCGGAGAAGGTGCAGACTACGTTTCAAATGGTAACACATCACGACAAGGGAAATTCCCAATGAATACAACAGGTGGTTTAATTGGTTGGGGACATCCAACAGGAGCAACCGGTGTACATCAGGCTGTAACAATTTGGGAACAATTTACTGGTAAAGCTGGTGATGCTCAAATTGAGATTCCTTCTGATCGTCCTTACGGAATGACAATTAATATGGGTGGCGATGACAAAACTGTTGTAGCAATTGTTTATAAAAAAATAAACTAAAAACATCTATAAAATAAATTACAAACCTTTGAGGTTGTCCAAAAAGTCATGTTTCAAAAAGCAATGTCATATTGAGCCAGTCGAAATATCTCTTTTTCAGACGAGTAGACTCTTCGATAAACTCAGAATGACAGCTATTTAGTCTTTTTGGGCAACCTCTTTAGCTAAAAACTATAATAATGGATTTTAATTATACTGAAGAGCAGTTGATGGTGAAAAAAACTGCCCGTGATTATGCTCAACGTGAACTTTTAACTGATGTTATTGAACGTGATACAAATGCAGAATACCCTACTCAGCATGTTAAAAATGTTGCTGAACTTGGATTTTTTGGAATATTAGTTGCGCCGGAATATGGTGGAGTTGGTATGGATAATATTTCTTATGCAATTGCTTTAGAAGAAATATCAAAAGTTGATTCTTCAGTTGCAGTAATTATGGCTGTTCATAATTCTCTTACTTGTTATGGTATTGAAAAATATGGTAATGATGCACAGAAAGAAAAGTATTTACCTGATCTTGTAAGTGGTGAAAAAATCGGAGCTTTTCTATTGAGCGAGCCGGAAGCAGGCTCGGATGCATCGTTTCAGAAAACCACTGCTGAAGACAAGGGAGATTATTATTTACTAAATGGTGTAAAGAACTGGATTACAAGTGCAAATACAGCAGAAATATATCTGGTAATGGCGCAAACAAATCCGGAATTAGGTCATAAAGGAATAAATGCATTCATAGTTGATCGTAATTCGGATGGAATATCATTGGGCCCACACGAAGATAAAATGGGAATGCGTAGTTCGGATACACACTCCGTTATGTTTACTGATGTTAAAGTACCTAAGGAAAACCGTATTGGTGAAGATGGTTTTGGATTTAAATTTGCCATGAAATTACTTGAAGGAGGACGAATTGGTATAGCAGCTCAGGCATTAGGAATTGCTACCGGGGCATATGATTTAGCACTAAAATATTCAAAAGAAAGAAAAGCTTTTGGTACTGAAATTATAAACCATCAGGCCATCGCTTTTAAACTTGCTGATATGGCAACTGAAATTGAGACAGCAAGATTGCTTGTACATAAAGCGGCCTGGCTTAAAGACAACAATCAACCTTACGGAACAATAAGCGCAATGGCAAAACTTTTTGCTACCGATGTTGCAATGAAAATTACAACAGAAGCTGTACAAATTTTAGGCGGTTATGGTTATGTTAAGGAATATCACGTTGAAAGACTGATGCGGGAAGCAAAGCTAACTCAGATTTACGAAGGAACTTCTGAGATACAGAAAATGGTAATATCAAGAGCAATCTCGAGAGATTAAATAATCTAAATGTCATATTGAGCGGAGCGAAATATCTAATATTTTCAATATAGATTCTTCACTCCATGCATACAGCAAGTAAGCGTTCAGAATGACAACTTTAAGGCTTAGTTAAATTCGAACAATTTTCAATGGAAACTATTTTTTGCAAAAATAGAGATGAATGGAGAGCATGGTTAATAAACAACCATGCTTTTTCATCTGAAATTTGGCTTATCTATTACAAAAAACACACTAAAAAACCTACGGTCGCGTATAATGATGCCGTTGAGGAAGCACTTTGTTTTGGGTGGATTGATAGTATTGTAAAACGAATCGACGATGAAACTTACATGCAAAAGTACACTCCACGAAAGAGAAACAGTATTTGGTCTCTTGTAAACAAGAAAAGAGTGGAAAAAATGATTTCTGAAGGCAAAATGACGAAAATAGGATTAGATCAGGTTGACATAGCAAAGAAAAACGGGCATTGGGAAAAAGCTTATTCTTCAAATACGAATATTGAAATACCCAATTATCTTGAAAAAGCATTAAAAGCAAATAAAACAGCCTGGGAAAACTTTAATAATTTTGCAAAATCCTACAAGAATATTTATGTTGGGTGGGTTGTGTCGGCCAAAAGGCAGGAAACCAAAGAAAAAAGAATTTCTGTTGTAGTAGCTCGATCAGAAAAGAATAAAAAACCTGAAATGCTGTAACTATTCTTCAAATTGCAGGCTTATATCCTCAAGACTTTCCATAGATCCAACAATTGTTACAATATCTCCCCTCCTAAGCCTTGTATATCCATGTGATATAAGCATTTGCCCTTTTCTTTTAACAGATAAAATAAGCACGTCAGGAGGTAATCTTAAATCACGTAAAGCAATTCCGTGTAGATTTCGATCCTGAACTTTAATGTCAACCATAGTTTTGTTATCATCCTCACCAAGAATAAATGATGCAGAAATAGGTGAACGAACAAATTGTTCTATTAATTTGCTTATAGCAGTTGCCGGATCAACAACTAAAGCACCTAATTCATGGAATTTGTCTGCATAAATTGAATCAAACAACCGAACAATAATCAATTTAGTCCCAATATTTTCGTATAATAAATTACAGACTCTATAATTTTCATCATCGGATAACATTAGAATAATAGTTTCAAATTTCTTAATATTTATTGTATTAAGACATTTTACACCTAAACCTTCCAAAAAATGAATCTTAACGTCTGTTATATGTTGAATGTTTTTTCTTCGTTCAACAGAAGCAATTTCAACAGCATAGTTCTCACTCTGTAATTCCCGCGCTAAACTCAAGGATTGGTGTTCCAATCCAAAAATTAAAGCTGTTTTGTTAGTTCTGCTTGATCCACTTGATGGCAGGTGGCTTTCTCCTACCAATTTAATAGCCCACTTAAATAATGGTGGACCAATTATCTGATTAAGAACAATTACAGCAATTATTATAGTGGCAAATTCATAACCCCATTCAGGAAAACTTCCGGCTACTTCAAATGCCAGTGCCAATCCAACACCTGCTTGTGTAACGTATGGCATCCATCCAATGCGTCGGTATATTTTCGGATCTCTGGCTAAGGTACTACCAGTCAAAGCTCCTATGATCATTGCTATTAACCGGGTAAAAAATATTATTAGTGCAATTGACCATGTATTTATTAAAATATCGATAGATAATGTTGCTCCTGCGAGTGTAAAAAAAGCAGCATATACCATAGGACCAATTTCTTCAATAATCTTATGAAAGTCAAGCCTGAATTTGCTA
Organism: Bacteroidales bacterium; assembly: GCA_019038645.1. Classification (GTDB taxonomy): domain Bacteria; phylum Bacteroidota; class Bacteroidia; order Bacteroidales; family UBA12077; genus UBA12077. The sequence goes on along the minus strand of JAHOYT010000088.1, from coordinate 25,608 downwards.
TAATTAGTTATCCAAAAACTAGCTATAATACAAACTAATAATGGTTCAATTAATAACTCAAAAGGGAGAAAAGTTGTACTGTATTCTCCTAAAAAGTGCGAAAATTCATAAATCCCAAATCCAAGCAATAAAATAATTATAGATTTTACGTAAGCTGAGATCGGGACTGCAAGAAATCTTTCAATAATTTTTGCTAAAAGAAATCCAAGAAGGAAAGTAATTATTAGCTCAAAGCTTAAGTAAACAATAAAGTTTAAATCAAAATCAGCTTCATTAATCAAAGTACTTGCTATTGTTAAACAAATTGTAAATAAAAGAATAACCAGTACATCTTTAATAACTGTTACACTTATTGCAATTTTTGTGAAATGTCCTTTTGCCCGCATTTCACTAATAACTGCAATTGCTGAAGAAGGTGATCGTGCAACAAATATTGTTCCTGTTAAAATAGCTACCGCAATTTTTGACTCATGCGACATTCCTTTCATAAATGGGATAATATCCGCTAAAAAATATATTGCGAATGATCCTAAAATAAAAGTAACCACTAATTGTCCCATAGTATTCCAAACTATACTACGAATACTATTTCTGATTTCTTTAAGATAAAGTTCAGATCCTGCTGCAAAAGCAATAAAAGCAAGAGAAGTATTATTAACGAAGTATAATTTATTTATTGAATCAAATTGAATTAATTCTAACCCATACGGCCCAATAATTAAACCAGAAAAAAGGAAACCTGTGATTAATGGGAGTTTTATTTTTTGAAAGAATTTAGCTACCTGATTGCTGCCAATTACGACCCAAATAAATGCAAAAAGAACTATTAATACCTGACTGAATTCTATCATAAGTACTTCTGCTAATTATTCTCAAAATAGATTAAAAATAGAACTAAATCAAATTATTAAATAAAATAATTAAGAAATCTTTCTAATTTACAACTTAATAAACAAGTATGAATTATTGATTGTTTAGTAATACTTCAATTTTTTCCCAGGAAATATATTTGAAATTCTGATTTCTTAAAGAATCGTTACTAAAATTATAGCCATCCTGTACTACCAACATACCTTCCGGAAACTTTTCATTAAACGGGAAATTAACAACTTCAATACCATCTGTTTCAATAACACCGTCAATTTCGCCATCGTCAATAACAAAACTAAATAAGTAATTATCTATTTCACCAATTTCAAAAATTGCAAAAGAGAAATTTCCCTGGCTGGAAGCTATCAGATAAGTTTTTTCTTTTGTTTTGTATAATCCCAATCCTTCAATATCGGAAGATACAAGTGACCGATCAGTAGGGTTACTGCCTTCTAGCCAAATTGTTTCAAACTCAAATTCGGGTTCTGCATTTATTTTTAAAATTCCTTCTTCTTCAACTCCAAGGTATAAAATACCTTCTTCATCGTTAGCGACCATTCCTTCGGGTTTACTACTAACTTTAAAATTACGTACAAGATCAGCGTTTAATTCTCCGCCTTGTGAGTTCAATTCCCATTGCTCAACCTCTCCTCCTTCTCCATTCACAAACACGTAATATTTGTCTGTTACAGAACTTTTGTACATGCAAAGACCATATACAAAATCAACTGATGATTTTATATTCAAAATCGTGTCCGATAGTTCATTAGTTGATTTATCAATATAAAAAAGCGATATAGAATTTAATTTGCAGTTACTTCCGGCTACTATCACAACATCCTGATCTTCATACATAAAATTATCTCTTAGGTCGATATTATTAATACAACCGGCACGAACATATTGCAATTCTTTTCCATCCAAATCATAAACATGAACACCACCCTTTTTATTTGTACCAAGGATTAAGCTTTTTTCAGGATTCTCAATATTCACCCAAATTGCCGGGTCATCAGCAGCATCCACTCCTGGTTCGCTGGTAACTGCGTCGGTTTCAATATCGGCTGTAATAACATTTGTAAAAACCTTTTGTTTCAATATAGTAGTACCCAAATAAACAGAAAACCCGCTTGAATCCAGCGTTTTATGGTATTTTTCAATTGATTCTTTTCTGCTATTATGCTGGTTATTACATGAAACCAAAATGAGTGCTGCAATTGTAATAGTTGAAATTATGAGTGATATATTCTTCATATAAAGCTGTGTATTAAAAATAAGGATAGTAAATTTATATAAAATTATTATAATTCTGATCGGTTTTTAATAAAAAAGAGAGTGTTTAAAATAAACACTCTCCTTTTAGAACAATTTTCTTTAAAAAATTATTTTTTCAGGACTTTTTTCAGGACTTTTTTCAGGACTTCGTCTTTATCTAACTTTTTTGTACAGAAGAACCAGTCTTTACAATCGATATCTTCGTTTTCCATACGTTCCTGTGCCATTCCACATGATCCTGCGGGAGTAACAATTACATCATCGCCGGGACGCCAGTCTGCAGGTGTTGCAACACCAAACTCATCTGAAGTTTGCATAGCAATCAATGCTCTGTAAAGCTCATCAAAATTACGGCCCAAACTTAATGGATAATAAATTATAGCACGAATGATTCCTTTTGGATCAACAAAAAATACAGCTCTCACTGCTTTGGTGCTATCTTCGTTAGGTTGAATCATACCATATTTCTTAGCAACATCCATTTTGATATCTTCGATTAAAGGAAACTTAACTTCGATATCTTTCATTCCTTTATATTCTATTTTTTCCTTAATTGTTCGCAACCAAGCAATATGGCTATATAATCCATCAATTGACAAACCTATTAGCTCACAATTTGCTTCATTAAATTGCTTTTCCATATTTGCAAAAGTCATAAATTCTGAAGTACAAACTGGTGTAAAATCTGCAGGGTGACTAAATAATATAGACCATTTTCCTTTATAATCTGACGGAAAATTAATTTCTCCCTGAGTTGTTACTGCTTTAAATTGCGGTGCAGGGTCTCCAATACGTGGCATTGAAATTACTTCTTGCTGTTCTGGTTTTTCTTCCATTTTAATTTGTATTTAGTGTTAATATTAGTTTATAAAATTTCCTACAATTTGTAATTTGATATTCTTGATTTTGAAATTATTAATTTCTTTTTTTCTAAAATACTCCTCTATCATTTTGTTTAAGTCATCGTCATAATAATCATCTATTCTGTCGGATTCAATACAATGTAGATGATGGTGTTTATCTAAAACAGCATCATAACGCATAATGTCTCTATCCGATTTTACTTTCTTAATAATTCCTTGTTCAACATAAGTTTCAAGAGTTTTATATACTGTCCCAACAGCTATATTCGGATGATTTACTTTAATGAATTCTATCACGTTTTCGGCAGAAGGATGATTACCTAATTCAATAACCGCTCCTAAAACAGCTAATCGTTGTGGTGTAACTTTCAATCCTTTTTCCATTAAGACTTCTCTTATTTCATTAAAATTCATAAGTAAAACTTCTTAGTTAAGAACTATTCTTACTTAAGAACAGATAAGTTTCAGAATTGTTTATGGAAAGTCTGATTTTATTTAAACAATTAAATTGCTTGTATTCGTAGTAGTTTTATATTATACTTGTAATATTTTATTTTTATGAATTATGAATGAATTAATTAACAAGTTAAACGAAATTGGATTTAATAATCTTGAAGCTGAAGTATATTTATATTTATTATCCAATCGCCCGGCTACAGCATATAAAATTGGAAAACAAATTAATAAACCCACAGCAAATGTTTATAAAGCTATAGATGCATTGTCAATTAAAGGTGCAGTTATTGTTGAAGATAATAAAAATAAAATTTGCAAAGCTGTTGACGCAGAGGAATTTCTAAATCTATTTGAACGAAACATTATTGAGAAAACAAAATCCACAAAGCAACTTTTAAAAAAACTAAGTATTGATACTGAAGATCAGAATAGCTATTCAATAGACTCTGTATTATTGGTTTTTGAACGATTCAGGACAATGATGGATAAATGTACAAAAATTGCTGTTATCGATGCTTTTCCTAAAGCTTTAGAAAACGTAATTGGTTCAATTGAAAATGCGATTGATCGAGGAGTGGATATATATATTGAAGCTTATAGTCCGGTCTCTATAAAAGGAGCAAATATTGTTGTACCGGAAATAGGCAAAAAGGCCCTTGAATATTGGAAAAGCCAACAATTAAATTTAGTTATTGATGGTAATGAACATCTAATTGCTTTAATGGACAATCCTTTAAACAAGGTAATACAGGCTACCTGGAGTAATAACACTTATATGTCATGTATATTACATGCAGGCAGAATGCATGAATTTTCAATCATGAAAATTCTGCAAGCAAGAGAAAAACCAGAATTTGAAAATGAAGTAAAGAAAATACTCGATAAACAAAAGTATTTTTTCAATAGCACGATACCAGGTTTTGAAAAGCTTTTTTACAAATGATATTTAATCATATACCCATTTTTTAATTATTACTAACTAAAAGAACAACAATCATGAAAAATAGAAAAAAAATGTGGGTGATTTTACCCTTTATTATCACATTTAGCTTATACCTTGTTTTTTATTCGGAAACGGATTCTAAACCAACAGATGCAGGTTTCTGGTTTATTCTTGCAATGGGAATATCTATTGGAGTTATACTAACACGTTTATTAAAAAAATAAATACTTAAATGAAAAAATCTATAAATTTAATTTTTGGAATAGCAATAAGCCTAATTATTTTCGGAACCGGCGTTATTGCTCCCCGTATTTTTCATATTGATAGTGAATTCATACCTGGCTCGTTTCTTACACACTCCACAATGCTATTACTATCATTAGTTGCAATCTATCTTTTTCATAAGAAAGGAATTTTAATATTTACGTTTCAAAAAGTCAAGTTCAAATATTACATCTACGGAATATTAATTGCAATACCAGCAATCATATTTGCGCATATTCTGGTTACAATAATTTTGAAAATTTTTGGATTACAAATTGATCCATCAGGAAATGGCCATACAGGAATTGCCGATTTTAACCCATTACAATTTTTTCTTTTTGTATTTTTATATGCCAGTATTTGCGAAGAATTTTTATTCAGGGGCTTTACTCAGAACTTCTTCGAGCCTTTAAAATTAAGAGGAATACGTATTAGTAAAAATCTTTTTATTAGTATGCCTGTATTATTAAGTGGCGTACTTTTCGGATTAGGACACTTAATTTTATTAACCAGTAATACAAGCGGGCCAATTATTTTCAGAATAGTTATTTTTGCAACAACATTGGGGTTTGTTGCCGGATATTTTCAGGAAAAACATAAAAGTATTTTACCTGCAATAATAATCCATATGACAGGGAATTTGCCAGGGCTGATTATGAGTTTTGTATTATAATAAAACTCCTGTTTTTTATATGCATTTTTTATTAGGCTATTTATACAGTGATTCTCTTATGTCCTGAATTTTTGCATTTGAAATATAATCATCATATTCCATTAGCTTGTCAATAATACCATTAGGAGTTAATTCAATAATGCGATTAGCAACCGTATGTATAAATTCATGATCATGCGAAGCCATAAGAAGGTTTCCTTTGAAATTTTTCAGCGTGTTATTAAAAGCCTGAATTGATTCAAGGTCAAGGTGATTTGTAGGAGTATCGAGTATGAGTAAATTAGCATCTTTCAACATCATTCGCGATATCATACAGCGCATTTTTTCACCACCTGAAAGTACATTTACTTTTTTAAATATTTCCTCACCCGAAAAAAGCATTTTACCGAGGTATCCGCGTAAAAACATTTCGCTTGTATCAGATGAAAACTGGCCCAACCATTCAACAAGTTTCATTTTGTTTTGGAAAAACTCCGAATTATCAAGAGGTAAATATGCTGTACTAATTGTCTGACCCCATTCAAATGAACCCGAATCTGATTTTATATTTCCATTTAATATTTCGAAAAAAGCGGTCATTGCACGCTGATCACGTGAAAGGAAAATGATTTTTTCATCGGTTTGAACAGTAAATTCCAGATCTTTAAAAAGCAAATCGCCTTCAATACTTTTGCTTAATCCTTTTACTTCAAGGATTTTATTTCCCGGAATTCGATCGGGTTTTAAAATAATTCCCGGATATTTTCTTGTTGATGGCTCAATATCTTCAATATTTAGTTTCTCAATCATTTTTTTGCGACTGGTTGTTTGCTTGGATTTAGCCACATTAGCACTAAAACGTTGAATAAATACTTGTAGTTCTTTTTTCTTTTCTTCTGCCTTTTTATTTTGGGCCTGTTGCTGACGCAAGGCCAACTGACTGGACTCGTACCAAAAACTATAATTACCGGCAAATTGTTTTACTTTTCCAAAATCTATATCAACAGTATGAGTACAAACTGAATCCAAAAAGTGACGATCATGTGAAACAACTAAAACGGTATTCTCAAAATTTGACAAATAATTTTCAAGCCACATGACGGTTTCCAGATCCAGATCATTAGTTGGTTCATCAAGTAATAAATTATCAGGTTTACCAAACAAAGCCTGAGCCAGTAACACTCTAACTTTTTCCTTTCCGCCCAGTTCTTTCATTAATTTATAATGCAATTCTTCCTTAACACCTAAACCACTGAGTAACATTGCTGCATCACTTTCCGCATTCCATCCATCCATTTCGGCAAATATATTTTCAAGTTCGGCTGCTTTTAATCCATCTTCATCTGAAAAATCAGGTTTTGCATAAATAGCATCTTTTTTCTGAATAATATTCCAAAGTTTATCATGTCCTTTTAAAACCGTATTCAGAACAGAATAATCATCAAACTCAAAGTGATCTTGTTTTAATACAGATAATCTTTCTCCGGGACCTAAAGTAATTTTACCTCTTGTTGAGCTCAGATCATCAGCAATTAAGCGTAAAAAAGTAGATTTTCCTGCTCCGTTCGCCCCTATTATTCCATAACAATTTCCAGGTGTGAATTTTAAATTTACATCCTGAAATAAAAACTTCTTGCCAAACTGAATTGCCAAATCTGATACTGTAATCATCTGATATCCTGTATTATTAATTTAATTTTGAAGACCGCAAAGATAAGTATTTAGTTGAGATAAAAAATAAATCATAACATAAAAAAAGTCCGCTTTAAATTAAGCGGACCTTCAAACCTGATATATAATAATTTATAATTACTCTGGTAGTAACTCTTTGGTTTTTAGTTTAGATGGCATAAAAATTCCAATTACACCTTTTAATCCAAGACTCATTACTATATTGTAAAAGAAAACCAAAAATGCTATTAAAAGCAGAGAGCCTGATAATGCAGCTAATATCATATATGTATTAAATTCACCATCAACATAAAGTGTTCTTCGTAACATACCATTTAGTCCTGCCATACCCATAAATGCACCCATTCCAATTCCACCAAATAGATGAAACCAGAAATGTATATTGGCCAGCTTTTGACTATATAATTTTGCTCCGTTAGTAACGATCGGGAATAAAATATAAACTGCTGCGTACAATGTCATGGTTAAACCAACAAGTATTGCTACGTGAACATGAGGACCAATAATCCATTGGGTATTATGTAAGATTCGGTTTAAACCAACATCTGCCTGCATAATACCAGCCGGTACAGCTAAAGCAAATCCTAATAAGCCACCCAATAAGAATTTTAAAGGGTTTGTCATTTTTAGTGGTCTGGCAGCCCATAAAGTGGCTAGCACAATAAAGAATGCTAAACCTTGAGTAATAAGCTCAAATGCTGTAACAAGTTCTCCTGATACAACTTTTAATACAGCAGGTTGTGCCTGATCTGATAATAAGTGATGCGACCAAACTGTCCATGAAACAACAAGTTCAAGTAACAAAGCTGCTCTTGCAATATTTTGCATAAATAATTTTTTGCCTGTAATCATCACTGCAAGCAAATACCATGTTCCGGCGACAAATATAAGTACCAAACCATCGGCTATTAAATCCAGACCCCACCAAAACCAGTTTTTATATAATAATGCATCAACAGCTGTTTCCTCTAAATCAAAACCAAGTATATTACCTAACATGAATACCAGAATAAGCACTCCGGTAAATAAGATAATACCTGTATTTAACACCATATCAACTGTACCTCGTGCTATTGCAGCAACAGGAAGAGGAACGAGATGTTCTTTTTTATTTTCTTTTTTACGTAACATATTTCTTAAACCAGTATAACCGATTGCAGAACCCAAAAGCGCTGCTGCAGGTTGTTTTTCCCAACCTTCAGGAGTATATATAATGGTTTTAAAAATATTAATAATGAAAAACAACGTTCCCACCATTAAGATAGCAATACCTAAAATAAAAAATGTACCTCCCCACACACTAAACTGACTAAAATCTGCTGGTAAAGGCCAGTATAAAGTATATAATGGTGCATAATGAGAAATAAATCCTGCTATCCAGAAAAGAAGTACTCCTGATGTAAGTAGTATCAATGCCCAATTAGCCAGTTTCACACTGTATAATGGTTTTTTCATTAAGTATGGTGTAAGGAAAAGAAATGCACCAAACACAAGAGCATAGGTAGAACCAAATATCCCTACTAAAGGATGAGCCGTAAGAATCGCAAAATATTGATCTGTACTAATAAATGATATAGGATCTACGGCATAAATTCGCATTATCATACCCTCAATTACTGCAAAGGCGTAAAATACAAGCCCTACAACAACAAAGCGCAATACAATTTTTTGAATTTGAGTTAAGGAGTCTGGCTTAAATAAGCTTTCGGCTCCGTTCATAAATGTATTTTTAAATGACATATATTTTCAATTTAAGTTTAACAAAGATTTAATTATGATCCCTCGCAGGGTAATACTTCAACAACATCCTTCAAAATCATAAATATTCCCCGTGGTCCTGAATATTCGGTAGAGCGAATAGTGTATATCCCTGGTTTATCAAATTGCCATAAAATATCATTTCGATGTCCGGGAACAACCTGCATTTGGAAAACCATACTGTTATCTTGCCTGAATACACCAAATCCGTAGGTTAAATCTTTTGAAGTAACATCGAATAAAACCAGATCATTACAATCAATTACCAGTTTTTCTGCTGGCAGAAAAAACTCGTGGTTTTCAACCGTAATATCAAACGTTTTATCCGGTACGTATTCGCTCCTGTTTAAATCTACAGGAGTCCAGGGAATAGTGTTGTAAGTAATAATGTGCAAAGAAACCCCAAGCACAGTTAAAAAACCTACAAATGTGTAAAATAATGCCGGCTTAACTCTATTGTCTTTTCCTGTTTTTGTGATTTTATAAGCAAACCACCCCATTACCAGTAATATTACCAGACAATACATTGTGTAAGCAATTGTTTGTCCCCAAAGGACCATACTTGAATCGACCATGTAACCTCCAATTTTTTGTTAATATTTGAGTATAATTTTATTTTTCGATGACTAAAATTAAAAATAAGTTCAACAAAATACAACATTCAATTTAGAAACAACGATTTTATTATCAGTATTTTAATTCAGATATTAATGCAAAACACTATTAATAAAGGCTTTTTGGTATTTATGTATTCATTTACTTTAATTCTTATTTAGAATTCTTCTAATTAAATTCTGCTAACATATTTTTGGATGCTTTATTACTTTATTATTGCGTAATAAATAACTTGTTTAAAGAGGTACTCAATCAAGTGGAATTGTAAATATAAACTCACTGCCTGTTCCTAATTTACTTTCGACCCAAATTTTACCACCATGCTTTTCAACAAATTCTTTACATAATATTAAACCCAGGCCTGTTCCGGCTTCTTCTTCAGTTCCTCTTGTTGAGACATTTTCTTCAATTCGAAATAATTTTGATTGTTTATTAACAGAAATTCCTATTCCTGTATCTTTTACACGTATTTCAGTATAATTCGCGTATTGTTTGGCTTTTATAAATACCTCTCCTCCTCGCTTAGTAAATTTTATAGCATTTATTAAAAGATTTCTCATTATAGTTGAAAACATATTATGGTCTGCGGAAATTTCTATTTTTCCTGAAAGCTTATGTTCAATCTTTATTTTCTTAAGAGCCGCTGTTTTTTCTAATTTGGAAATTACATCATTAATCAACTCTAATAAACAAAGTTTTTCTTTAACCACCAAAATTTTTCCTGTTTGAATATTAGCCCAATCAAGCAGGGCTTCAAGTAATTCTAATGATATGGCTGCAGAATTATTAATGATATTTGCAAAAGATGCAATCTTTTCCGCATTATATTTTTTTGAATTTTTCTGCAATAAGGAGCTAAATCCAAGTACATTTCCCATCGGGTTTTTTAAATCGTGCCCAATGATTGAGAAAAATTTATCTTTTGTGGCGTTTAATTCACTCAAATGTTTTTCACTTTCTATTAAGGCTTGTTCTGCTTTCTTTTGGTTAGTAATATCATCGTGTATAGCTAGCCAAACTTCTCCAAATTTTGGATGTTGAAAAGTGGAAACACTTGCCCTGCACCAGAATATAGTTCCGTCTTTTTTGATATTTTGAATTTCACCATGCCACACTCCTTCTATAGTAAGGCTCTGTATAATTTCATTTGCAATTTCTTCAGAACTTTTATCTACCGGTGCATTAACAACACTAACGTGCCTACCAATAAGTTCATCTGAATTATATCCAAACATTTGTTCAAATGTAGAGTTTGTATAGACAATTGTGCCATCACTTATTTTTACTAAAAATACACCTTCTGCTATGTTTTTTGCAATTTTGCTTTGAAGCTGTATTTCTTCTTCCATTTTTTTTCGTTCGGTTATGTCCCTAAATGTGCCCTGAAGAACCTCCTTATTATTAATTCGGATCATTTGAGCTATTATTTCAACAACTACTTCACTCCCATCAGATCGAAGAACGTTAATCTCAGCAGGATATGTGGATATTCCTTTTTTGGATTCCTGTTTATGCTTTTTGAAAATACCTTTTGAATATTCTTCTTTTTGAGATGGATGGAGTTCTGCCTGATTCATACCAATAATTTCCTCACGGGGTTTTAGTAGTAATTGTGAAGCAGCAGTATTTGCATCAAGAATAACTCCTGATTTTGGATCAGCTAAAAAGATTGCATCCGGAGCATCTTCAAATATTGTTCTGAAACGATCCTCGCTTTCTTTAAGGGCTTGTTCCACTTTTTTACGATCAGTAATATCAATTGCAATTTCCAGCCTTACAATTCTTCCGTCGGGCCATTGTATAGCCTGATCCCGTAATTGGTACCATTGTTTTGTTTTTGTATTTTGAAATTCCCACACGTAAGGTTCTTCTGGCTTTCCTTTTTTATTGAGTAATAAGTGGTTTGTACAAAACTTACAGGGTTCGGTAAATCCTTTTTGCAAAACAGAAAAGCATTTTTTTCCAATTTTATCTCCCAAAATATCTTTTGCTTGTTTATTCAGAAATAAAAGCTCATAAGTTTGCATATCGGCAACGTAAACTATCGCATCTATGGCATCCATAGTTGTTTTAAATCGATTATATTCTGCTTTTAAGATCTGTTCAGCTTTTTTACGTTCGGTAATATCAAGTAATGATGCTACACTTTTCATAGTTCCCTTAATCAGGCCTATTGTCAGAAATATATCTTTTATCTCGTTCTTTTTATTTACGAACCTAAATTCATAATTTCTTAAAGCCGTTTCACTATTTTTTCTTCTCATTTCGTGCTGTTTCTGCATCATCTCCAGATCTTCAGAAACAACAAAATCAGTCCAGCTTTTTTGTCCTTCGATTTGTTTGGCAGTGTATCCCGATAATTCCTGAAATTTAGTATTAGCCAAAGAAATGATGGTGTCTTCTTCCACAATTACAGAGGCTAATCCTGTGTTCTCAAAAATAGTTCTATACTTAACCTCGCTCTCGCATAGCGCTTCTTCAGCTTTTTTGCGTTCGGTAATATCTAACAAACTAAACTGTAATATATTTTTACCGTTGTGTTCTATACTCATCAAGTGAACTTCAGCATCCCAAATATCACCATTAGGTCTTTGATGTTGCCATTCAAAAAGAACAAAATCGTTTTTTATTGCTTCATTAATTTTATTTTTTGCTGCTATTGATGACAGCTCTCCATTGTACTGTATTTCCGTTGATACATCAAGTGGAGTTTTGCCAAGTACTTCTTCCTTGGTTTTATATCCATAAATATTTATTGCTGCTACGTTGCAATCAATAAACTCATTTGTATTCACATCCATAACCACCAAAGGTGTATTAGATCTGTAAAAAAGAGCTTTATTATACGACTCACTTTCTTTTAGTGCTATTTCGGCATTTTTTTGCTTTGTAATAAGCCTGTTGCTTCCTCTTATCCCCATTAGCTTGCCGTCTTTCCCAAAAACTTCTACACATACATGTCCAATCCATTGTGTTTCTTTTTTTTGCGTAATAATTCTAAATTCTATCGATTTTCTATCACCATATCCATTTATTTCATGTTTGTGATTATGAAAACGTTCTCTGTCATCCGGATGTATAACTTTTTCCATTAATGTTTTATCATCATAAAATTTCTTCGGTTTATAGCCTGTTATTCGTTCGCAAGACGGTGAAACATAAATAAAATTACCGTTAATATCTGTCCAGTATTCCCAGTCATTTGTGTGGTTTGCTACTATTCGGTATTTTTCTTCACTTACTTTCAGAGCTTTTTCTGTATATTTTTTTTCAGTAATGTCCCTCGATATAAAAACAAGTCGGTTGCCAGCGATATCAGCTGTAATGCTAAAATATCTCCATTCGCCGGATTTTGCTTTCAGGCGTATTTCCATTGTTTTACTAAATTTCTTTTTTTCCGCAGTAAGAAGATTTTTTAATTTGTAATTAACATACTCTTTAAGTATAGGAAATAACTCCCGTTTATCTTCGGGATGCATAAAATCGAAAGCCGATTTCCCTAACAACTCTTCTGGTTTGTAACGAGTTACAATTTTGCTGGATGGACTTAAGTAGAGGTATTTTATTTTCAAATCGAAGGTATGGATAGAAATAATATCGCTTGTATTTTCAGCAATCATTCGAAATTTTTCTTCGCTTTCTTTAAGGGCTTGTAAGGCTTTTTTACGTTCTGTAATGTCTTCGCCTGAACTCAAATGCCCTGTAATATTTCCGTTTATATCTTTTATATGCGTGTTGTGCCAATAAATTAATCTTTCTTCACCATTTTTAGTTAAAATAGGGTTCTCGTAATATTCGGCTGTTTCAATTTCTCCAGAAAGTATTTTTTTTGATACAGGAAGAATTTCATTTTTTATACGTTCCGGAACAAAGTTTTCAAACCAGTTTTTGTCGAGCATCTCATTTTCCTCATATCCGAATATTTCACAGGCTTTTTTATTAACTAGAGTTACAATACCTTTTGTATCTATTGCAACAAATATTACTCCCGCTATATCTAAAAGAGTTTGATATTTATCTTTTTCTTTTAAAATTCTTAATTCCTTTTCCAGTTCCTCGTACGTTGGTTTTGTCTTCATTCTAAATATCTTTAAATATTTGCGAAATTCAGTATTCGCAATTTACCTCTTATTGGTTTTATTATAAAATCATAATAACCATCTAATTCCGTTTTTTAAACATATGGAATTGTAAATTTAAACTCACTCCCTCCTGCCTTTCCATGTTCACTTTCCACCCAAATTTCACCACCATGTTTTTCAACAAACTCTTTACAAAGAATTAATCCCAAACCCGTTCCATGTTCATTTTCTGTTCCTTTTGTAGAAATATTTTCACTAATACTAAATATTTTGGATAGATTTTTTTGTTCAATACCAACGCCATTGTCTTTCACACAAACCTCACAATATTTTTGATTATTTTTATATGTACTTGCACAGGTCTTAATTATAACTCTGCCTCCTTTGTGAGTATATTTTATAGCATTTGAAATCAGATTGCGCAATATAGTTGACAGCATATTTTTATCTGCATTTATAAAAATATCCTTCGGTACATCATTTATTAAGGTTATTGATTTTTCTGCCGCCAGTTGACTTAAAACATCAATAGATTCATTGGATAATAAATATAGATTCTCACTCTCCGGATTAAATTCAATACTATCTCTTTGCGTACGTGACCATAGAAGTAAATTTTCAAGTAGTTTAAGCGTATTCTTTACTCCCTTATGTATAATATTAACAAAGTCCTTTTGTTTTGGAACATCATATTTATCAAAATTATTCATTAATAAATCGGAAAAACCCAACATTGAAGTAAACGGACTTTTTAGGTCGTGTGCAATAATTGATAAAAACTTATCCTTGGTAGCATTAAGTTCTTGTAATAATTTCCCGGTTTCTTCTGCTTTTTCTTTGGCTTTTATTATCTCATGTTCTGTTTTAACACGCTCCGTAACATCCATTACATACCCGTAAAAATGAGTTATTTCATTTTTATTGTTTCTAAGAATTGTGGTAAAATCATAAAGCCAAACTTCTTCGCCCGATTTATTTAAAATTCTATATTCTTTGTGACTAAAATAATTTAAGTTATTGTCAATAGCATCTTTTACTTCGTTGCCAACTCTTTCTTTATCTTCTTCATGAATTAAATCGGCAAAACATACTTTTCCATCAATAAAATCCTCATTTGTGTAACCAAACACATTAGCTGCATTTTGCGATACGTACTCTACCGGCCATCCTTCTTTATTTTCCCATTTCAAAACAACCACGTTACCTATCATAAAAATGTTTCTTTCATCAAGTAAATTTTTATTGGAAATGGTCAATTGATCTTTACTTTCTCTAAGTGCCTGATCTGCTTTTTTACGATCTGTAATGTCTCTTACTGCAGTTACTCTTATTTTTTTATTTTCATAATTGAAATTTTTTGATTCTATCTCAACCGGAATTATAGATCCATCTTTTTTTCTCACCTCAATTTCATATGGTATTGTTTTTGCCTCTGCTACATTATTCTGAACTATTGATATATAATTCTCAGGAACAGCCATTTTTATAATGTTTTTTCCAATAAGCTCATTGTATTTATAACCTAATATTGTAGCCAAAGAATGGTTTACATCAATAACTATACCTTGTTCGTGTATCAAAATACCTTCAAAAGTAATACTGCTGAGTTTTCTGAATTTATCAACTGCAATTTTAAGTTCCTGTTGTGTTCTGGTACGTTCTATAATTTTTGATATTCTTTCGGCGTAAGCATCAATAAGTTTTTGTTCAAATATGTCTATAAAAGGTACTTTTTCTGTATATGCTACAATTAATTTACCAATTGGTTTTTTAAAAACATTTACTCCAGCTGATAAATTTTGTTTATTTTTTGATAATTTGTAGTTTTCAATATTACAAAATGTTTGTTTATCAATTTTTAGCAATACAAATACTCTGTCAGGGAATTGCAGACTTTTAGGAATAATATTATTTACCAATTCAGTATAAATATCATCAAGATTTTCATATTTTTCCGATAATATCCCTAAAGCGTATATCCCATTTAATTCTTTAACTCTTTCTTTTAATTTCAATTCACTCTCTTCAACACTTTCTTTTGCAATTATAGCTTCATGTTCAATTTTCTTTTGTCTGGTAATATCTATAACTATTCCAAATGAGCGAATTGGTTTTCCTGCTTTATCATATTCTGTTCTACATATTTCTTTTACGTATTTTAATTCCCCGTTTTTTAATAAAATTCTAAGCTCTATTTCATAAGGTAATTTGTTCTTTAATGAATTAGAGTAAGCTTCGTTTACCATATCCCGATCATCGGGATGGATATTTTCTAAAAATGATTCATATGTTGGAGTAAACTCGTTAGGTTTTAAACCAAACATCCTAAAGATATGGTCAGACCAAAACAATTCATTATTCTTAAAATCTAACACCCAGTGTCCTAATTGAGCTATTTTTTCAGCATCCTTATATCGTTGATCACTTTCCTTCAATGCCTGTTCATTATTCTTGATATCGGTGATATCATTAAAAACGGTTAGAATATTTTTATTTTCGAGCAAAACATTATTAACCTTAAGAAATTTTTCATTCCCGTTTTTAATTTCATAATCAATACTTCTTTTTTCTTCACTGAATTTTTTATTAACACACCAACTACATACTTCATTTTTATTATATAATACCTTGTAACAAGTTTCACCAACAGGATTGTATCCTACTTTTTCCTGTAATGCAGAATTTGCATAAACAATTTTATACCCGGATGTTTTTATATAAATTCCGTATTTAAAAGTATTCAGAATTTCTATGTGTTTTTCTTCGCTTTCTTTTAGTTTTATTCGAAGCACCTCAATTTCTTTTTCTAATTCCTGATATGTTGGTTCCTCTTTCATTATACAGCAAAGTATTCTTTTATTAAAACATTTAAATCGTTTTCGCTTATTGGCTTTGTAATTACGTTATTGCAACCTGCCGATATGGCTTTATTTTTATCTTCAGACGTACTATAAGCAGTTTGGGCAATAATATGTAGTTCCGGTCGTAGTTTTTTAATCTTTTTAGTAGCCTCAAGTCCATCCATTACCGGCATTTTAATATCCATTAAAATAAGGTTTATATCGGGATTGGACTTACACATATCAACAGCTTCTTTCCCGTTTTTTGCATGATATATCTTAAATTTAAAATCCAGTACAGATAATAATTCCTCTAAATACAAAAAGTTTACTTCATCATCTTCGGCTATTAGTATTGAATATTCTTCTAACGCTGAATTATTTTTTTTGACTGAAGGTTTATTTTCTTTAAATTTTGTATTAACAGGCTTGTAAGGAATTGTAACATAGAAAATTGAGCCTTCACCTTTTTTTGATTTCACTGTAATTTCCCCGCCCAGTAGTTCTGTATTTTCTTTTGCTATTGATAAACCTAATCCCAGTCCGCCAAAAGTACGGGATAATTCTTTTTCTTCCTGCGAAAAACGCTCAAATACAGCTTCCTGTTTTTCACGCTTTATACCTATTCCTGTATCTTTTACGTAAAATTCTAATTTATTTTTCTTAAGTTGATAACCAAATTCAATAAAACCTTTATTTGTAAACTTCAGGCTGTTTTCTATAAGATTACTTAAAATCTTATATAATTTTGAATCATCAATAAATACATTACTTTCAATATCGGCAAGTCCCTTTTTTAAACGAAGTGATATTTCATTTTCTTTAGCTTTAGCATTAAAAATAGAAAATAATTCAGTAAGCAAATCATTAATGCAAATTTCATTTTCGATAGCTTCAATTTGCCTGGTTTCCAGCCTTGATATTTCCAATATATCATCAATAATTCGTAATAGTTGTGTACTACTGTTGTTAATAATATTTATAAAATGGTTTCTTTTTTCTTCAGACAGTCCGGGCTTATTAAGCATGATCGAAAATCCCATTATTCCATTCATGGGTGTTCGTATTTCATGTGACATATTATTAAGAAATTCAGTTTTAAGTTTATTGCTTTCTTCAGCTTTTTCTTTGGCCATAAGAAGTTGTTCATTATTATCTTTTAACGCATCTGTTGTAGTTTTAAGTTCTTCATTATAAGCTCTGATTTCTTCATCGGACTTCTTACGATCAGTTATGTCTATAATATTTCCAATTACACGGACTACCTTGCCTTTTTCCTTTACTGCTTTTGCGGTGGTACGAATCCATATTTTTTTCGCTTTTACCGATGTAAATGGAAATTCAAGGTCGTAAGGTTTTCCGTTATCAACACAATTATTAAATGCTTCTAAAATTTTTGGCCTGTCAACAGGGTAGTAACACTCCACACCTCTCTCAATAAGTTCTTTGGAGCTCAGGTCTAATTCACCTGGTTTCATTTCATGAATTCTATAGGTTTCATTTGTCCAGAACATATTTTGATTTACCACATTATATTCCCATCCGCCAACCTTGGTCAATTGCTGGATATCGTTTAACAGGTCTTCACTTTCTTCTACTTCTTCTTTGGCAGTAATAAGTTCTAACTGCGTTTGTTTTAACTCAGTAATATCATAAGCTACTCCTAATGCACCAAAAACATTATTTTTATCATCAGCTAAAGGATAAATTGTTAATATGGCGGGAAAGTGTTCACCTGATTTACGAACCAATACAGCTTCACTGGTAACTCCTTTTTTCCCTTTTTTTAAACTTACTTGTATTCCAGGAAAAGCCTCAACATCTTCACTTCTTCGAAGAATAGAAACAGGCTTACCAATAATTTCTTCTGCTTTATATCCAAATATTTTTTCAGATCCAGGGCTATAACTTAAAATTTTTGCTTGGGTTCCATCTAAATCTGTTGTTATAAATGAAACATTAGTTGCTGCTTCGAAAATAGATTTTAATTTTGTTTCGGTTGTTATCAAAGCTTGCTCAGCTTCTTTTCTTGCTGAAATATCTTCTTTTATAGCAAGGTAATTTACTATTTTCTCTGTACTATCTTTAATAGGCGTAATTGTAACATTCTCCCAAAAATATTTACCATCTTTTGTTTTGTTATGAAATTCGCCTTTCCATGTTTTCCCTGCTTTAATTGTTTCCCATAATTCAATGTAATATTCTTTTGGCTGGGAACCTGAATTTAAAATTCGTGGGTTTTGTCCTAAAGCTTCCTCAGCTGTATAACCCGTTAGTTCAGTAAACTTAGGGTTAGTATATTCAATATTACCTTCGGTATTAGTAATAACTATTGTATTAGCACTTTGCTCTACTGCTGTTGAAAGTTTTTTGATTTGTTTTTCGGATTTTTTACGTTCAGATAAATCGCGCAAAGAAGTAATTCGTACATTTTCTCCTTTATACACCATCATACTTGCATGTATTTCAGCAGGAAATATTGTTCGGTCCTTTCGTAATGCTGTAACTTCGTATGGTTTCTCATATCCTGAAAACATATTTTGCATTACCAGTTCTCTATGCTCCGGAATAATCCAATCTGTACCAGGGTTTCCTATTGCCTCTTCAGAATTATAACCAAACATTTTCTCAGCCATCAGGTTTTGTTCCAAGCATATTCCTTTCTTAGAAATAAACACAGCTTCGAAAGCCGCCTCAGACAATGCACGGGACTTTATTTCACTTTCTTTTAATTTTACTGTTCGTTTTTGCAAATCTGATGCCAGAACATTTTTTCGTATTGCTAACCAGGTAATAAAACCCAATGCCAGAGATGCAATAAAAATAACAAAACTCAGGTAGGTGTAATTATCACTAATTTCTTTATTAACACCGGAAAAATCGCCAATTAATTTTAAATTAGCTTTTGAATGATACGAATATTCTATTTCCTCTTCTATAGTAAAGCATGGTACTAAATTATTATCTCTTATAAAATGGCTTAAAACATAACCATTGGCTGTGGTAAGTTTCAATTCAACAACTCTGTTTGAATGAAGTTCTGCCCAACCAGATACATAAGAATCTATGCTCTCATAATCACCTTTCTGAAATCTATCCTTAACGTTATTACTTAAAAAATTAAGATCCACAGCCATATGTTCCTGTGTGTTTCCTTTTAGTTTCTTTCGCATATTTTCTATAACCGCAATAGAGATTATTATCAGCGAAATAATAAAGGCCATGAAAAACAGCCAGTATTTATAATTGCCTTTTTCAAATAATAGTTGTTTCATCTTATTATTTCTCTTTTTTCCAAGTAAGTAATTATCTCACGAAGTTCATTAAAATATACGTCGTTAACTGTAGCCATGCCGGTAATGTTTTTTTGCAGACTGGCCATAATTTGTTTTCCTTCGTCGATTTCATTTAACTTTAATAAGGCTTTCTTTATTTTATTAATAGTTTCTTCAGGAAGTTTTGAGCTAGCCACAAAAGAGTGTTCAGGAATTTTAGGTGTTGATGCTAATTTCCGCAAACCTTTTTTTTGAAAATCATAAAAAACGGCTTCTTTAATTGCACCCGCAACAAAACCACCTGTTAAAACGCCTAGTGCCACGTTATTATGGCTTCCAAGAAACTTAATACTTTCAGGCGTTATATCTTTATTATTTTCTAAAAGTAATAAATACATCGGGATCAGATATCCCGCTGTTGAATTAGGGTCAACAAAGGCACATTTCTCTATATCTATTTCAGAAATACTTTCGATACTACTATTGATTCCTGTAAATATTTTACCCTGGTAATATGGTGTACCATTGGTTTCAATAATTGCTACAAGTGATTTTTCACCATAGTCCTCAACAAGCTTAACATAACTTGCCGGTCCCATATAAGCTATATCAATCTTATCTACACCAATACTATTTATATGCTCCTCATAACTTATCCCTATCCGTACAATTACTTTCTGTCCTATTTCGCGTGAAAGATATTCGACCAAAGGTGTAAATCGTTTTTGTAATTCTGTATGTGGCAAATATGGATGAATACCTAATATTAAAGGTTCCTGTGCATTATTAGAATTTGTAAAAGAAAATACAAAAATAAATACAAATAATAACCTCAGTGAAGAGAAGTATTTGAAAAAGCTAACAATCATATGTACCTCCAATTTTAGTTCTATAATTTACAAAAAAAATAGCTTTTATAAAAGATACTTCATTTTTTCTCTGTGAGATGAAAGAAATTAATTCTTATTTGTCGTGCATTGAATACAGGCATGAAATAATAGATTTACAGGTACAGGAAGCAGGAAGTATCGATTAGTATCAGTTTAACCAGAAAGCGAATAAATTTTTTATTTGTACACTAACAATATAAACTCAAAACTATGGAATTATCGCATCGTAAATAACTTGCTGTATATCAGTGCGAATATCCATTTGTAGTAACTTATTATTATCCTGATCGGGATGAATTCTGTTAGATAGAAAAATATAAACGATTTGTTCTTCAGGATCTGCCCATGCAATGGTTCCTGTAAAACCTGAATGTCCAAAACTTGTGCCCGAAACACACTGGCATGTAGGACCTGATTTTGTGTAATCCATTTGTGGTTTATCGAAACCCAGCGCTCGTCGGTTATCAGATTCTAAAAAAGGACTTGTAGTAAATAATTTAATCGTTTCAGGTTTAAAATATTTTATACCACCATAATCTCCACCGTTCAAATACATTTGCATTAATTTAGCCATATCGCCGGCAGTAGAAAATACACCTGCATGGCCACAAACGCCACCTAGCATAGCTGCTCCCGGATCGTGAACATAACCTTGCAGTAATTGCTTACGAAAAATCTGATCGTTTTCAGTTGGTACAATCTCAAATTTACTGAACTTTTCTACAGGCAAATAGCTTGTTCTGTAGGCTCCCAGCTTATCGAAAAAAACTGAATCGACGTAATCCTGAAATTTAGCTCCTGTGTAATTTTCAATTATTTTATAAAAATAGTAGTAGCCCAAATCACTATAGCGATATACTTTTTCTTCATATAAATTCGATTCACGAATTTTTTTATAAATCGTATCCTTATATGAGTCAGAAATGTAAAAATCAGCTGCTACTTTGGTCGAAAATCCATCTATTGGCACATAACTATAGTAATTATCTTTAAACTTAAAATTCTTGGCCATATAAGCGTGATTTCCGAGTTTATATGGAAAGTCTTCATTAAATTTATTATTCAGCAAATCCTGATCGGGAAACAATGTTTCTAAAGTAGAATAATAAAAGGGAATCCATCCGTTTAACCTGGCCTGGTGAGTTAATATATCTTTAATATTCAGATCGCCTTTATTGGTTGTATCTAATTTCGGTAAATAATCTGAAAGTTTACTATCGATAAAAAACAGGCTATCCTCATACAACTTCATTAAAGATGGAATTGTAGCTGCTATTTTTGTAATGGAAGCAATATCATAAATATCATTTTCCTTTACAGGATTGTGATTCATATATGTGTGATAACCAAATGCTTTATCTAAAATAACGCGTCCGTTTTTCGCAACAAGGATTCTGGAACCAGGTGTAGCTTTTTGTTCTATTGCACTTAATGCAATTGTATCAATTTTTTTTAATATTTCTGATGATAAGCCTTCCTGTTCAGGGATACCATAAGATATTCTGATTTTTTTTTTACTTTCTATTCCGGTTCCTGAAGGATAATTGTTATTAATTTCCACCGGCAACTTTCCGGTTAACTTAATGCCTCCAAAAATAGCCTGCGCTACAGCACTTTGAACCTCACTATCATCAGAATAACCAATTAATATTGCATCGAAACTGCTCAGCTTTTGAAACTGCTTTATGCTATACGGATTCGCAAACAGACTTAATACTACTTTAGTATCATTTGATAACACAGTCAATTTTTCCAGATTTGCGAGATTTACTTTGTAGTTATTTGAAGGCCAGTACGAAGTATTATGTACACTCGAAAATACTACATCATATTTTTTTAGTATTTCGAAAACAGAATCTGAACTATCCTCATTAAATATGAAATGATCTACTTCTGCATATTTAGAAAGCGTATTCTGGAATTCAGTTATTTCATTAGTGTTAAAAGCTATAGATGCAAATTTTTTATTTCTCAGTTTAATAATCGGCACAACTTCTTCTTCATTTCTTATCATTGTTATTCCTGACTCTATAAGATCTCTGCGGGTTACTTCATACACCAATTTGTTTAAATCTTTCTTCAGATCTTTAGTTTGGATATATAAATTCTTTTTATCAAAATTATTTAATCCTGCGTTATATTTAGCTTCCAGTACTTTTCTACAACTTTCTTCTATTCTTGTTTTTGTGATAATTCCTTTTCTGACTTGTTTTTTTATTTTAGATATCCCTTTAGAAACACTTACCGGAAATAAAAGCACATCGTTACCAGCTTCCAGAGCTAAACTTTCAATTTCGCCAGGATCATAATATTTTGTAGCGCCTTTCATGTTTAAGGCATCAGTAAAAATTAGTCCGTTAAAACCCATTTCCTCTTTAAGTAAATTAGTTACAACTGCCTTTGTAAGAGTTGTTGGTGTATCTTGTTTTGTGCCCAGAGCCGGAACATTTAAATGAGCAACCATTACGCCTTCAACTCCTGAGTCAATTAATCTTTTAAAGGGATATAACTCAATGGAATCAAGTCTGTTCCTGTCATAATTAACTGATGGCAGTGTATAGTGAGAATCTGTATTGGTATCGCCATGGCCCGGAAAATGTTTTGCAGTTGCAATAATTCCTGCATCCTGCATTCCTTTCATGTACATTATGCTCTTTTTGCTAACATTTTCAGGATTATCTCCAAAAGAACGTACATTTATTACGGGGTTCTGAGAATTGTTGTTAACATCAACAACCGGAGCAAAATTGATATGTATTCCTAATCGAATCATTTGCTCACCAATATCGTAACCCATCTGATAAATAAGAGAATCGTTCTGAATTGCACCTAACATCATTTGCCTTGGATAACTGATAGTTGAATCGAGACGCATACCTAAACCCCATTCGCCATCAATTGCAATTAGCAAAGGTATTTTAGACTTTGACTGGTAATAATTAGTCAGTTTTGCCTGGCGCCCGGGTCCTCCCTGAAAAAAAATCAGACCACCAATTTTATATTTATTAATCAGGTAGGTAATTTCATTAATATGCTTTTGATCTTTGTTTGAATATGCAGCAACCATAAAAAGCTGAGCTATTTTATCCTCTAAAGACATTTTTTTCATTACAGAATCAACCCACTGTATTTGTTTATCAACAGTCATGGTGGAATTCTGAGCATAATTCAACGTAGTAAAAAGCAAATTTATAGTAATGAAAAATATAAGGAGTCGATATCTTGTCATAGCACGTTGATTTTCTTTGATTTACCAAAATTTTTTATTTAAACTATTTGGTATTGCACAAATATAATATTTTGAAAATACAAGCACTACCTTGATTCCAAAGAAGTTTACATAATTTATGAACAGTACATAAAATTACGAATTACGAATCTAATGTCGCTTAGTAATAAAACCTTAAACTCTGAACCTTGAACTTATTTCTTTAATAGTATATAATTTTTAAATCCACCCAAGCTAACACCTCCACGTAAATTATTTTCAATCCATGTTAAGCATCGGTATTTAATCTTTTCGTGAGCATGTTTTTTTCTCTTATTGTTTGCTTTTCCAATATACTGAAGTTCATCTTTCCAGTTAAATTTTTCAATCCATGTTATCATTACCTGAGGATGTGATTCTGTAAATTTTTGCAATTTATTCAAGACGCCATAATCAAAATTACGATATAAGGTTTCCTTTTTCTGTACACCCTCCTCTCCCTTATGAATTGTATCAAGTGCTTTCATTTTTTTCTTCATTAATGATGGCGGGCGTACCCATCCGTAATGATAAACTTCTGCATCTACATTTGCTACTTTTAATTTAAATGTTCCTTCCTGCTGACGATAATTAATCCCTTCGAATTCCGGAATTCTTCTAAAAGACTGTGCAGATTCCCATGAATGTATTTCAGGATCATTACGTACAATTCTAATTTCATGTTTATACCATCTGTGCGAAAAATGGTAATGTTCATAATCTCCCCAGAAATGTTTATATCTGAAAAGCAGCCCCTCTACGTTTTTGTCATCGGCTAATTCTTCACAACGAGCTTTTATTACCGGAAGATACTTCTCATGGATTACTTCATCTGCCTGAAGATAGAAAAGCCAGTCTCCGGTACAATGGCTTTTGGCAATATCTGTCTGGTGAGCGTTTTCCATACCGTTTGGAAATTTTTCAAGATCCCAAACAGTATCAATAATTTTTATTTTATTGCTATTAATACTTAAAATTTCCTCTCTTGTTTTGTCATCATCATCGCTTTTACCAAGTGCAACAACAAATTCATCAACAATTGGAAGTATAGACATAATTGCAGGTTTAACAGGATAATATAATTTATCCACGTTCTTACCCATAGTGAAACCACTTATTTTCATTTTTGCAGGAGTATTAAATTATATGCAAAACTATTACTTCAATTTGATATATAAAAACTGAATGTGTTTAAAAACAAAAACCATTCCTAACAAATAATTTTTCCAAAATTAATATAGAGTGTTAAAAAAGATTTTACCTTTATTATGTAATAATTTGAAATCAACTGTGTCATATTTATAATTTTGAATCATATTTTTCTTAATGGACGAGAAAATATTACTTGATAAAATATCTCAGAAAGACGAAAAAGCATTTCAGTTTTTTGTTGAAAAGTACCATCAACTTGTTTTAAATGTATGTAACAATATATTAAACAATTACGACGATGCCATGGATGTTTCACAGGAGGTTTTTATGAAAATATATGATTCAGCAGATCAATTCAGAGGTGAGTCCAAAATTACAACATGGCTGTACAGAATCTCGGTTAACAAATCACTTAATTATTTAAGATCCAAAAAGAAAGAGAAATGGTTTACCAGCCTTGATTTGCTGTTTAGCAGCGAAACTAAAAGCATTGAACCTGAAGATAGCGAGCTAAAACCCGGAGAAAGTATTGAACAGGAAGAAAGTAAAAAAGCACTTTATTACGCTTTGCGAAAATTACCTGAAAAACAAAATATAGCTATCTCGCTTAACAGTTTCGATGATCTTGCTTATAAAGAAATATCTGAAATTATGAATATATCAGTTTCTGAGGTGGGAGTATTAATTAATCGTGGCAAAAAAAAGTTACATAAATTAATTTTAGACTATTATAA
>JAHOYT010000041.1 GCA_019038645.1 Bacteroidales bacterium | reverse complement strand
CACAATTTCTTGACCAGATAGGTTGAAAAACATAGATTAAAATAGTGCTGACTAAGAGCATTTTTGTAACTTTATTGTTATTTTAATAATGCCAGGGTTGCTGATAAATAATCTATAAAAAAAGGGGAGCAGGCTCTAAAGGGGGCCTTCTTCCCAATAGTTAATATTCAATAGAGTATTGTAATCTACAATAATAATTTAATTTGATAATGGAAGGACGTTCAAAGAGATTCTTTAAGAAATTACTGAAAAGAGAAACATTGATCAAATATACCCGGTTCAGATCTTCTATATATGGTCGGGTAGTCTTCATAATTACGGTGACATTACTTGCTCTGTTTATTCTTTTTAATATTGTTTTCCGGTCGGTTTACAGCAATTTTTTCAACACTACCGTTCGCCAAAATGGCGATAATATCAGCTCTATTGTTGAGGGAGCATTATATTATTCCATGCTTGAGAATGATAAAGCAATGCTGCAAAGAACCCTGGATGTTATCAGCACAATATCCGGCATAGATGAAGTTAATATGTACGATAATAAGGACAGTCTGGTCTATTCTTCTTTAACAGCAGAACATGAAGCCAAGGGTAATCCCAATTGCCGGGATTGTCATGCTGATTTTGATTCAATGTTTCCATCTAAAGAAATTGAATACAGGATAATAGACGAAATACCTAATTGCGAGAGTTTTCACAGCTTTGACAATAAGAGACACCTGCTAATCAGAAACCCGATACTTAACGAAAAATCCTGTTATACAGCTGCTTGCCATGCACATACCGAAAGTGATGAGATTCTTGGATCATTGATAATAATGTTACCATTGGATAATCTTGATTCATTTGTTGATACGTCAACAACCAATTTTATGTTATTGGCAACACTTATAACCAGTTTGCTTCTTACCATGATAATAATCTTTACACGAAAAAAGATTAAAGATCCACTTAATTCTATAATTAAGGCCAGCGAAGCTGTGTCGAAAGGGGATAACAGTGTAAGGCTTGATATTAAACCCAATCTTCTTGATGATTTGAGTAAGGTATCGCTTGCTTTTAATAATATGCTTGATAATCTTGATGAAGGTTCTAAAGAATTACAAAACTGGTCACATCAACTGGAATATAAAGTTCAGAAAAAAACAGAGGAATTGTCAGAAGCACAGAACGAGCTTATCCATGTAGAAAGAATTGCCTCTTTGGGCAAACTATCCTCTTCAGTAGCCCATGAGATTAATAATCCTCTGTCCGGTATACTGGTCTTTACTAAATTGATATACAAACATTTAAGCGCTACGGACTTCTATCACTCAAAGAAAGAATCAATACTTAAACATCTTAAGTTTATTGAAACTGAAACAAAGCGTTGCGGAGATATTGTTAAGGGACTGCTTGATTTTTCAAGAAAGGATCAGGATGATTTTGTGGTAACAAACTTACATAAGCTACTAAAAGCTACTTACGATTTAATGACTCATTCTATTAAAATTGCAGATATAAACTTCACAACTGATTTTAAGGCAAATCCGGATCAAATCTATTGTAGCCCAAATCAAATAAAACAAGCTTGCATTGCTCTGCTGGTAAATGCTTCGGAAGCGATTCAGGAACATGGCGAAATTATTATCAGGACATCTACTCCGGATGAAGATAATATTAAGATTGAGATTTCAGATAATGGTATCGGAATTGCTCCACAGGACATTCCTCACATTTTTGAACCATTTTTTTCAACTAAACGTGATGCAAGTGGAATAGGTCTGGGTCTGTCAATCGTTCATGGTATTATTGAGAACCATAAAGGAAGTATAGAAGTAGAATCTGAACCTGGAATAGGAACAACCATATCAATAATATGCCCGCTTAAAAGGGATTAAAGAATAGTAAAATGGCAAAAAAAGTATCCATATTAATAGTTGATGATGAAGAATCAGTAAGGGACTCGCTTTATAATTGGTTTATAGATGATGGGTATGTTGTTGAATGTGCTGAGAATGCGAAGAAAGCATTGTCAATACTTCAGACAAAAGATTTTGATATAATTTTAGCTGACATTAAGATGCCTGGCATGGATGGAATGGAGATGCACAGGCGCATTAAAACTCTTAAAAAAGATCCAGTCGTAATTATTATGACTGCTTTTGCATCGGTTGACACAGCAGTCCAAGCCCTTAAAGAAGGTGCATATGACTACGTTACAAAGCCTTTCGATCCCGATGACCTATCGCACCTCATTAGAAATGCTTCCGCTCAAATCGCCTTAAAAGCTGAAAATGTAAATCTTAAAAATAAAATATCTTCTCTTGATAATGTTGAAGATCTGATAGGTGAGAGTGAATCCCTGAAACTGGTTCTTAAAGAAGTGGAAAGCGTGGCTCAGTCTAATTCATCGGTTATTATTACGGGAGAAAGTGGTACAGGAAAAGAATTAATTGCACGGGCAATACACTCTAATTCGCCAAGAAAATATTTTCCGTTGATAAGTGTTCATTGCGGTGCTTTAACTGAGAGCCTGCTTGAAAGCGAACTTTTTGGTCATGAGAAAGGAGCATTTACAGGGGCTACTTTCAACAGAAAGGGACGGTTTGAAATGGCCGATGGAGGAACTATTTTCCTTGACGAGATTGCCACTATTTCACCAAAAATGCAGATAGAGTTACTTCGTGTTCTTGAATCAAAAACTTTTGTGAGAGTTGGGGGTAATAAAGAAATTAAGTCTGACTTCAGAGTAATTTGTGCCACAAACAGAGATTTAAAAAGTATGGTAGATAGCGGAACATTTCGCGAAGACCTTTACTACAGGCTAAATGTTGTAAATATTAAAATCCCGCCATTGCGCGAAAGAATAGATGATATTCCGCTATTAGCATTTTATTTTATTAAAAAATACTGTACTTCAATGAGCAGGGATTTAATTTCAATTGAACCGGCAGCACTAAAGCATCTGGAAGCTCTGGAATTTCCAGGTAATGTGCGGGAGTTGGAGAATATGATTGAACGGGCAATTGTGATTGGCAACGGAAAGGAAATAAGGCTAAAAGACCTTCCTATGGGTAAAGATGTGATTAACAGTTCGATTGAAAGTCTGGAAGAACTTGAAAGAAAACATATTGCCACAATACTTAATAAGTTCGACTGGAATATATCAAGATCAGCAAAGGCACTTAGGGTCGACAGGGCAACTCTTTATAATAAAATCAAAAAATACCATTTGAAACAGGAAAAATAAAAGTACTTTACGATGCCAGGCTGACAACTGTTTTAAAAGAGTATAAAACCCATTAATCATACAATTATTAACAAGGATTTTTGATTGGAAAAACAAAGCATCATATTAATTTCATGCGATCATTTTGATAAAGACATTTGTGCCAGTATAGTTGAAGATTTAGCGCATGAATTTCATTATCCTGTTATTTTTAAAGACTATGATTTTGATATAAGTGATTTTTATCATCCGGGTCGTCGTCAATATGATGCTAACAGCATATTGAAAGTAGTTTCGCAAATGTCTTATCCGGGCTCATTTAAGAAGATTGGACTATTTAGAGTTGATTTATTTATCCCTATCCTGACTTATATATTCGGGCAGGCTATTTTAAACGGAGACTCAGGAGTTGTATCACATTATCGCCTCAGAAATGAGCTTTATGGTCTCGCACAGAGTAAAGAAATCCTAAATGAACGTTTAAAAAAAGTGATTATTCATGAAACCGGACATATGTTTGGGCTAATACACTGCCAAAATCCGGTTTGTGTAATGCGATCAAGTACTTATGTTGAGGATATTGATCAAAAAAGTCAAAACCTCTGCAGTAAATGTCGTGCTGAACTTGGAATTAGTTAAGTTTTAAACTTGTTGAAGGGTCTATCTTATTTTTGAAAAGATACCTGAGAATCAATCCGCTCATGAGTTAATAAACTTCATTCGTTAAATAATATGGCTAAGGATGAAGAAGGTCTCGACTATTACGCATTTGAAAATTACTCTCTTGCTTTCTTAAACACGAAAACTGCTAAACGAGCTTTAAAAATAGGTGAAATAAAAGCTTTTTTCAAATATAAAGCCGATCCTAAAAAAAGTGAATACAACTCACTAAACTACTTCAAATTTATGTATTTATGCCGGGGGATGAACTTTATAGATTTATGCCACTTGAAAAAAGAGCAAATTAAGAAAGATGAATTTAAATACGTTAGGATGAAAACAGGAACTCAATTTACAATTCCTATTTATAATATAAGCCAAGCGATAATAGATAAATATTTATTTCAAACCCAGGATTCTCCTTTTGTATTTCCTATATTAAAAGAAAAATACGATACCCCAAGAAAAATAAAAGAACGAATAAAAAAGAAAAGAGCTCAGGTTAATAAAGATTTAAAAGATATCGCTAAGGAACTTAAGATTGATAAGGAAGTTAAATCATATGTATCCAGACACACGTTTGCAACTATTTTAAATTATTTAGGAGAACCCACGGCAATAATCTCCGAGCAGTTAGGGCATGCTAATGAAAAAACAACCAAAGGTTACCTTGCTGATTTTGAAGAAAAAAAGTTGAAAGATTCAACCGATAAGGCTGTGAATGCAGTATTATAGTTACTTACAAGTTGATACATGAAGGATTATTCCTTTTTGATGAAAATAAAATCCCCCCCTTCGTCACCTGTTTTTTGTATTGTTCCGAATTGCGGCACATTATCACTATTGTTTCTAACCGCTTCCTCCAAACTAGAATATATAGAACGAGATGACAAATATTTACTTGTATTTTCTTTCAAACGTTTAATTAGATATTCCATAAAGACACTATGGTCCGGTACTTCAGAAAGAGTTCCACTGGTCATTGCTTTTCTACTGGGTAAATCATAAAGTTTATTTATTGACTTATTTTCAGATATATTAGAAATTGATCGAAAAATTCCACCACTAAAACATGCATCGCTTAATAATAATGTATGTTTAGACTTTATACCTCCAATATAGTTAGTTAAATTTGAATTGGATATCCAATTTGAACGTTTATCAATCTTTGCATCCTTTGGAAGCCAAAACCCTTCTCCTTCTTTTCCCAGAGTCTTATCCCAATAGCCATGCCCTGCATAGAAAATTAAAAGATTATCATCTTCACCCACTTGTTGTACCAGATTATCTAGCATATCTAATATCTCATTTCGAGTTGTATTCTTCAAAACAAATACATTTTCCTCTTCAAAAGAATAATTATCTACCAAAACTTTCTTTAATGCAATAGCATCTTTAACGGGTTCTTTTAAGTCATTTAAGTAGTCATAATCCTCTATACCAATTAAAAGAGCATAATAATTACCGAAGGGACTATAGTTTATTATTCTTTCCGATTTTATACTTTCACCATCAATATTTAACTCAAAAACAATATTATTTCTACCTTCATTCAGAGTTAACTCCTGTTCAACAAAATATATGCAATCGTCCGTAAAGCCTTGCTCAAATGAATTAATTTCTTTTACCAACTGATCATTATTGTAAATATTTACTGAACTTAATTGACCTGAATATCCAACACAGGATTTTAACACAACATATTTTTTCTTTGAATTACTATAAAAATCCGTAGGATAACCCCAGTTAATTATTGCAGTATCTAATTGAGAAATTGAACTTTCAATTGCTAAAACTTTTGAAGTAATATTATAACTATAATCTGAAGCTCTAACATTAACTTCTGATGAATTAGGAGTTATCTCCAATAGATAAGAAAAATAACCAGATTCATCAAAACTTACATCTACCCCATTAATTGCTAACTTTTGAACTGCAACATTATCTTTAACTATCCCTTGTATTAATTGCTTTTCAGAGCTTGAACTAATTTTAAATCCTAGCTCCATCGGCATATTAATTGTAATTAAAGGAGCTTGATTGTCCAAAATGGCTTTTGTTTGTACATAACAGGTAACAGGTTGACCAACATAATCAACTGAATCTAAAAAACTTAATTTAAATCCTGCATTCCCATCTTTCAAAGCATATGAGGCACTAACAGGAATTTTAAATATAGTATCCTGATTAGGCTCTAAGGCCATTATTTGATAATTATCATTAAATATGATATCAGGATTATTTAATTCTTCACTGATTAATATCTGCAGTTTTGCAGATCTATCATTTCCTTCATTTTTTATATAATATGTTAGATTACCCCCTTGTCCTGAGATTAATGAATTTGAACCATCAGAGGCTTCAAAGACCCTATATTCAACAATAAGATTTGGTTTAAATTCAACATCTTTTTCAGTTATATTAGTTATATAAACTAATAAATCAGGATTTTTAAAGAAAAACTCCTCTAAATCAGATTTTGAAATAATACTTGATTTCTCCTTTAAGTAATATAAAGGAATGTTGAGTTTCAGATCACCTCCCGGAAACTCATCATTATCATATTCAATACTTAGTTTAACGCTCTCGTTAAAACACAAATATCTATCTTCACCATTAATCTTTAATGAGTTATTTGAAGATATTATTACATCTCCGGGATTAAAAACTATTTGAGAAATTGTATCCTTAATAACAGTTAAATCATTAGTTACCCAATTAACAGAAACTTCAAAAGAAATTAACGATTCAGTTATAGGTAATCGCTTTATATTTACCAATGCATTTTTACCATCTTTGGTAACCAATAATTGATGATAATCCTGCGATAATACAAGCATTGGTAACAAAATAAAAATAAACAACATACCTAATCGGAATATCTTAAAAATTTTAGAAGTACTTACACCTTTTTTAGCCATTATAGTAAATTTATTATTTATCAATTAAAGAATGAAAACAAATCCTATTTTTAATCCATAGCTTTGTATTTTTGTAGATGAACTTACATTCATCAAACTATTAAAATCAGAAGGACTATCTGAAATAATATAATTTGTATTTTCATACTTCGATATATTTTTAAAACCTTGCTGATAATTCCCTTCAAATTGAATATTCATCCCATCAGTAATCTTAAACTCAAATCCAAGGCCAGCTAAAATGGAAATATTTGATCTAAAATCCAGCTCACCAGACGTACTTAATTCCTCATTTGAGGCAAAATTATATTGTGGCAAATCATATAATGTAATATTGTATTGTGGGTAATAACCCTGATAACTAAATGTACCATTAGACTCAAATTTCTTTTTCATGTTTATTGAATATAAACCACTTAAGGAAATATTGAACTTTACCTTTTCCGATAATGGAATTCTATATTGAAGTCCCAGTTGAATATCTACATACGAAACATCATGATTCTCTATAATTTCATCTGAATTAACAATTCTGGTATATTGATCACCATCTGTATCTGTACTTGAATATTCAAAATAGTAATCCGATAAAACATTTTTGCTTTTTATGCTGGTATATTGAAGTCCGGTCAGCAAATTGAGGTTTTTTACCAGATTTGCCCGATATATTATCCCGAACCGAATATTACTCTCTGTTGTACCACTATAATCACCTATATTAGAAGGGAAATCATGACTGATTTGAACTGAAGATAAATTATAATATAACTCCAATGCTTTGCCTGAATCTTTTTTAGGCTGATAAATTTCAGGATTTGAAGGTTTATCATCAACGGCAAAAATCTTAAATGTTTTTAGCGATTTATCAAATCGGATAATAAACAAGAGATCTTTTTCAAATGAATGAATATATCCTTCGTCTTGAAATCCCACCACCTTTTTACGTGTTTTTACATTTATTTGAAATTCTTTTTTAGAGATTCTGTCATATTGGAATTCCATCTCTTCTAATTCAAGTTGGACAGACAAGCTATTTTTATACTTACTCTTAAGCAAAAATAGATACTGATCAATAGTTAACATTTTACCCTGACTATCTTTATCTGACAAATCATTATAATGAAAAGAATTATTTGAAGTAAATAATGCAATAAATTGCTTCTGCTTAATTGCTGATAATAAATTATTATCTCCCTCAAATGTAGAAAGGAGATAGTATTGTTTTATAAGCCCAGCAATCTTCTGCTGTATTAATTCATCATCCTGCGTACTAAATTCCTGCGCATTAATTAATTGGGGGGAAATAAAGAAAATTAAAATGAGTAACTTATATATTTTCATGAATTTAATTTTACTTGAATAGAAACTGTTATTTATTATTTTTTAAATAAAAATCAATGTTGTATAATAATCTTTTCGCTATAAATAATTTCTCCCTTACATTCTATGTTAAGGAAATAAATACCCTCACTCAAATCTGCTGTATTTATTTTTTTAAGGTAATCCCTGTTATCTATAGTTTTAATGATACCAACCTGCCCTAAACTGCTATACAACTTGATATTAACATCAACATAACCCTGTTCCAGAAACTGAATAGATAACTCTTCACTTACAGGATTCGGATAAACTAATATACTACCGTAAGATTTCGAACCATCAAACACTAAATGATTTGATTCTGCCTTACAGGTATTATTATCGGTTGCAATAAGATAATACTCTCCGCTTAAGGGTAATGGTGCATCGTAGAACTGTTCAGTTGCACTAGAAATTAATCCTTCCTCGTTGTACCATTGATATGAAGCAAATGCATTCAGAAGATTTGTTCCAATTAATAGGGAACCAAATTTAATCTTAATTTCCGGGACATCTAATAATGTCTTATCAGCAACATTTACGGTAAGAATAGATTCCACTGCACATCCAAAACTGTTTGTTTCTGTAAGTCTTATTTCATTTTCGCCTGTTTGTTCCCAATAAATATTTGTAATTTTTTGGGTTTCATTATCAACAATCCCTCCATCTGCCTGCCAAAGCAAACTATTTTCATCGTTTACAATCCCGTAAGTAAGCGTGGAATAAATACAAGCGTTATTTTCCCCAAAAATACTTTGAATAGCCGGAGTTGGGTTAATTGTAATCACAGAATCTTCGCTTGCTGAACAACCAGTAGAATTTATGGTTTCTGTTAAAGAAATCGTTCCCTGAGCAAGATCACCCCATTCAATATTAACCTGGCTGGTATTTTGCCCTGAAATGATACTACCCCCGTTTACTATCCAAAGGTAAGTATGATCCACATTATTATCTGTGTTGTACATTTTTTCTGTGCCGGAACATACAGGGTTATCTCCGGTTATGGTAATTATAGGTGGAGGATTAACTGTAATATATAAAGTTTTTGTTTCTGTATCTGAACCATTTAAATTTGTTGCTGTTAAAGAAACTTGATAAGTTCCTGCTGTGCTGTAACATATATTGCTTGGATTTTGTAATGTTGAATAACCTGGACTAGCTCCTGAAAATGTCCATGACCAACTTGTAGGGCTATTATCAGTCAAGTCAGTAAAATTTATACAATCATTTTCACAGATACTGGTTGAAGAAACGGTAAAATCAGAAACAGGTGGCAAAGATGAATTAACAGTAATATATGAAGTTTTTGTATCAGTATCTGAACCTTCTGGATTTGTTGCAGTTAAAGAAACTTGATAAGTTCCTGCTGTACTGTAACATATATTGCTTGGATTTTGTAATGTTGAAAAACCTGGACTAGCTCCTGAAAATGTCCATGACCAACTTGTAGGGCTATTATCAGTCAAGTCAGTAAAATTAATGCAATCATTCTCAAAGATACTGGTTGATGAA
The DNA here is from genome assembly GCA_019038645.1 of Bacteroidales bacterium. Lineage (GTDB taxonomy): Bacteria > Bacteroidota > Bacteroidia > Bacteroidales > UBA12077 > UBA12077. Next base: position 24,032 of record JAHOYT010000041.1, on the reverse strand, counting down.
ACTGTAAAATCAGCAACGGGTTGAGAGGATTCAGTAACAGTAATATATGAAGATTTTGTTTCTGTATCTGAACCATCTGAACTTGTTGCAGTTAAAGAAACTTGATATGTTCCTGCTGTACTGTAACATATATTACTTGGATTTTGTGATGTTGAAGAACCTGGGCTACCCCCAGAAAATGTCCATGACCAATTAGCAGGACTATTAGTAGTCAAGTCAGTAAAATCAATGCAATCGTTTTCAAAGATACTGGTTGATGAAGCCGTAAAATCAGCAACGGGTAGAGAGGATTCAGTAACAGTAATATATGAAGTTTTTGTTTCTGTATCTGAGCCGCAAGAATTTGTAGCAGTTAAAGAAACTTGATATGATCCTGCTGTACTGTAACATATATTGCTTGGATTTTGAGAAGTCGAAGAAGTTGGTATAGCACCTGTGAATGTCCATGACCAGCTTGTAGGACTATTGGCACTTTGGTCAGTGAAATTTATACAATCTCCTTCAACAATGTTTGTGCTGGACGCTGAAAATTGAGCAGTTGGTTGTGGAGAATTTACAGTTATTTGAATATACTCACAATTGTTACTTTCATTAGTTTCACTAACTTCATCTAAATAATCTCCTAAGAAGCAAACATAATATGTACCAGGACTTGTTTCTTCTGGTATTATCACAGTTTCACTTTCTACATCGTATGGATCAGAACCACATATAGAAGATCCATCATCACCAAGGTATGTGTCAGAAGTAGTACATGTAGTATTTGTTGACAAATAATAGCCAACATTAGGAGTTTCATCAGAACCGTCAGTACAATAATGATCGCAACTAACATTTATTGTACCACCGGCACATACAGTTGTTGGTGTTACACTAGGATTTTGTACAGTTATATCTGGAGTTGGCATTGTATAATATACTAACAATGTTGGTTCCAGAGAGCTGAGATCCTCTTTTGAATAAAAAGCAGCACTATTATAATCTATACTGCCTTCTGTTGGCATTAATATAAAACCATAATTTGTATAACCATCTTCTATCCATTTTTTAACTACAGTATAACAGGTTATTGTAATAGTAGATGGTCCATTACTAGTAGTAATAGTGCCACCAACTGAATTATCATACGAAACATCACCCCATGTCACTGAATTTTCTACCCATGAATTTGTAATTCTGTAAGCCACTCCATTTACTATATCCTGGGTAAAAGAAGTATGATATGTCAAGGTCATAGTAGCATTAGTTATAGTTGCTCCACTTGGGATCGAACTTAAATCAAATTTTATTAATGGTGCATATCTTTCTCCATTTGTCTGTTTACCAATCAATAAACTCCCTGCGCCAAAGTTGTTATCTGGTGCTTCTTCAGTTATAAATGCATCACTTAGAACAACGCAAGTAGTACTTACTTGTCCAAAACTGTTCAACAATGAAGATAGGAAAATGAATAATACTATATGAAAATATGTGAGTATAACTATTAGTTTTTTCATTATCAATTGGTTTTAATTCAAAAGTTAATATAATCAAAAATATGTTTAATTTGATATTTTATCATTGCCTAGAACGTCAAAACATTATATTAATAGGTAACTCTCAATTTATAATTATCAAATTGACAATGAAAGTAATACATTTTTTTGATTTAACAAGTTGACGAAAGATTAAACAAAAGAAATGTGATATGAATTTAAGATTTAATATCTGCAAAATATTATACTAACAGCATTTTGAGACCAAAACGCCAAAAAGAATTAAAAATTAACAAAAAAATTACTTCGTATAATTCCAGGGTATATGTTTGCTACGACACTAATAATGGTATAAGAATCTACAGAATTAATTTCGGAACAACTTGGACACGCTAAAACCGAAAGAACTCAAGTTTACCTGGATAGTTTTAAAGAAGAAACTTTAAAAGATTCGACTGAAAAAGCAATTAGAGCAGCAGTATCATAAGAAAAGGATTGTAATAACAATCCTTTTCCAGTTTTTAATACAATAGTTTTAAAACTATTAATAAAAAAATTACAGAGACAATCAGCAACCTAATTTCTATGATTAAGATTATTACTTTATTCATAATAATCTTTTTAAAAATTACAGAAGTTGATTCCTCTGCAACTTCCCGGATCAATTTGATCCTATTTATTATTATACAAAAAAAGAGCTAAATGTTCTTAGCTCAACTAACTATTCTCTACAATCTCAATATCTTCTTCTGTTAAACCATATAATTCATAAACCAATTGGTCTATTTCTTTTTCAAGTGCACCAGTATCTGCTTTAGGGTCTTGTTTCTTTATACCTAAAATTTCGGTGATTTTCTCCTTAAATGGCAGCTCTTCTATCTCTGAGATTTGTTTAACAGGTATTGGTTCAAAAAAAACCTTTCTCAATTCCCTTGTACCACCAAGCAGTTCAGCAAAATTATCTTTAAAACAAAATTTGAATAAAGTTGAATTTAAAAATCCAATAAGCCAATAAATTTGGTCTGCAACTATATGAAAAGATTTATCATTATGATAAAAATAGTCGTCAATATCTAAAACAAATGGTAAATACTTAGTCATATTGGGATATATAATTTTGGGCTTTTCAAAGTCTTGCCAATATTTAGCCCCAAATCTTTGTAAAGCATACCATTCATATCGGATTCCAGTTTCTGCCTTATTTCTATTTGATAATTTATTTTTAAATGTAAGAAGATGATTGTAAACCACATTATATCTTTGCTTAAACTCTTCTTCTGCAGCTAAGGAAGCTCCTTGTATACTTGAATCTTCATGCAATGGGAAATGCCATGGAATATAAATTAACCATAGATCTGCAAAGTCTGCTTTCCATCTTTGTAGGTCTCTTCCACGTAATAGCGGTTTTAAAACTTCGGAGCTTTTAGGATCTTGAGCTATAAGTTCATTCTTCTTATTAGAGTCTATTACAAATGCTTCATTCAAGCCTGTTTTTAATCCATAATTAATAGATATATTCCAATTCTTTAAGGGTATACCTTGCGCTTCAACTTTTTTCTTTATTTCAAGTATTTCCTGTTTTTCAAAATTCCAAGAAATATTACTTAAATTAATTTGCTCAACATCTTCCTTTATAAGATTCAAATAGTTATTAAAGTCATTGGGATCAAACTCTGATTTTATTATATCAGCATAAATTAACTTACTATCTATATTTAACTCCTTAACAAATCCCAAAATTGAAGCATCCACCGTAGCTTCATCAAAAACAGGCAATCCACTAAAATCAATAAAATGAGTTAATCTACATTTTTCTGAAAGAAAAATTCTTAATTCCTTACCATAATTTGCTCTAGTAAATTTATTCGAAATGATGAATTGGAAAGTTCCTTTATATCTTAAGATATTGTTACTAAGCTCAACGAAATAAGTTAACAAATCTGCAATAGCATTATAAACTTTAAATGTACTCTTTAGGTATGGTTTAATTTCCGAGAATAACTCTTGCCTTATATAAGGTGGGTTCCCAATTACCACATCAAATCCTAAAAAACTACCATCGTCATTGAGCACTTCAGGGAATTCAAAACGCCATTCAAAAGCGTTTTCATAAATTTTATTGTTTCGTATTTCTTTCAGTTCGGTTTCCAGTTTTTCAATATCAACAGTAAGTTTCTTTACCTTTTTATTCCAAGCTATTTTTTCTCTTTTTGTTTGCTCAAATATTGTAGTTTGGGTAGTTAATGCAAACAATTCACCTTTCAGTTTATTTAACTTTAAAACCCGTTTATCATTTGCTGCAATTTCACTTTCAAAATCGTTTTTAATTTTATCAATTAATTCTGTCATTGCTCTCTTTTCATCCTTGCTTTTTGCATTACGGTAAGTCGAAACAGCCAAACGATAACTATCAATGTTCCATTTACTCTTTTTTAAGGCCTTTTTAATATCGGCATCTAATCCATATCGGCTTATTAGCGAGTTGCCACATTTTATATTAATATCTATATTTGGAAGAGTTTCCAGTTCATCTGTTCCCTGCCTGTAATAAGCATTCTTTAAAAGCTCAATCCATAAACGCAAGCGGCAAATTTTAACTGAGTTTGGGTTAATATCTACACCAAACAAGCAGTTCTCAATAATGGTTTGTTTCTCATGAAATAAGGCTTTCTGTACTCTTTGGCTTTCATGGCTATTTGGGTTGTATTCAAAAAAACTGCCATCTTCATCAGTTATGATCAATTCGTCGTTCACTACTTCTACATGATAATCACGGAAAGTTTTTCCTTCCCTATCGCGTAAAATTTTTAGTTCACTTTTAATAGTTATAATCTCATTTAATGCAGAAACCAAAAAGTGTCCTGAACCTACTGCCGGATCACAAATCTTTAAACTATTGATAATGTTGTTTGCTTCTTTTTTATCTTCAATTTTATCATATAACTCATTAAAATCTTTACAATCCCAATTTTTAGTTTCGTTAAACTTCTGAACTACTGCCCTGCGAATAGTTTCCCTGGTCATGTACATGGTTATAAAACCGGGAGTAAAAAACGAACCGTCTTTGTAACCGTTTATTTTCTCAAATATTAAACCAAGTACCGATGCATTAATTAATCTTTTATTATCCTCCTGTATATCTTCTGATCCTTCACTGGCAAAATCATAAGCATCCAAAAAACGAAACATGTATTCCAGTGTATTCATTTCGTTTTTTAAACGTTTCCCTGTTTTATCTTTAAGAACGGTTGAATTTATTATCGGAATGTTATACTCATCTTCCAGGTTACTTATTCGAACTGTTTTATGTTCTAATTCGTTAGGTTCAAACAATGAACTGTTCAGGTAAGGTATTTTACCAAATTTCTTTTTTACTAATTCACTTCGTTCACTTTCTTTAATAGCCAATACCTGAAAAAACAATTTGTTCAATGCATCGTAATCAGGTATATGTTCAATGTTTAAAAATTTATATGAACTATCACCCTTATGATATTTAATTAATTGTCCTTCGAGTAACTTTAAAAATAAAATACGATTAATCCAGGTTATCCCCAATTCCAAAGCAACACTATACAGTTGTTCATCTTTAGTTGCTCCATAATTCGAAGCTTTTATCTGACCAAGACAATCTTCATATTGTAAAATTGTCATTGTATTTTCCAGTAAAGAACCCGGATTCCTTTCATTATCTGATTTACGACCGATAAGCTTTTTACTTCCTTCCTTCGTTTCGCTTAAGCCGATTATATGAAGTAATTCAGTATAAAATGATTTATCAAGACTATTGCTATCATTAGCGAAAGGTAATTTTAAAAGATGCTCAGGCGATAAGAGTTTATACAACGCAATGAGTTTGTTGTCATCCTTCTTATCATCGTTTCGTAAAGGTTTATCGTATTCCCGAATATCGAAATACGTAAATTCGATTTCGTTTTTAATATTTTCGATTGCCGGTTCGGCAATTTCTTTGTAAAAGAAATCTGTTTTAGTTCCCGAAAGTCTGGCTTCTTCAAAATCGATAAATTGCTTAACCAATGTTTTATTCTGAGCAAATTCCTTTTCGAAAAGACTTGCATCGAAAATAAACCACTCATAAATATTGGTAGCTACAATAAATCTAATATCATGGTTTTTTAATGTAATTCGTTCACGTAAAAAGTACAACACCAATTCTTGTAAAGCTTTTGAATTGATTTTATCGGTTCGAAGCATCTCTGATTTATTGGTTGGCTTTTTCGCTTCGAGAATTACACCAACCGAGCTTTTTGCATCTTTGCCATTATGAACAACAAGATCATTTCTTCCCTTAGTATTTATAAAATGATTGTCTTTGTAATAAGTATCTTTAAGAAATTGAGAAACCAGATTCTTGTGAAATTCTTCGGATTCACTTTCGTTAATCGTATCAATAAGCTTTATGAGATTCGTTTTAAAAACCTCAATTTCGCTTCTGTTGGGTTTTACTTTAAGAAAAGCTTTGTTTAGAGCTTTTCTGGGTTTAACGAGGTTTAATTTCATCGGTAATTATATTTATTCCATTTTCTCAAGTAATTCTGTTTTTATCCAATCAAAGGCTTCTTCCTGGTTATAATCTAATCCCAATCTTATTAAAGCTTCCATATCTCCTGAAAAATCCGGATCATTTTGTTTTTCTTCTAAATTCAATAAAAATTGCTTTTTTGTTGGGGATTTTTCAACCACAAAATTCATATATTCATTATAACAATGAATGATTTCATCATAGTTAAGCCCAGCATTTTGATGCGCATAATACAAATCAAATAAATCCCTACCCTTTTTTCGCTGATATAAAGCTCTTAGTTTCGTTCCTAAAAGTTCGTTTAGTTCATATGTATTAACATCAGCTTTTCCTGAAAACCATTCATTTTCTACTTCGAAAGGAAACTTCTTCCAATCTAACACACTAAAATGCTCTTTACAGTTTATCTCAATTTTTAATTTTAAAGGTATATTTTCATGTTCCGAAGTAAAACGGTAAACAATTGTATTATTATTTGTTTTCTGTTTTACTTTTCGCTTTTCTTCAAAAAAGTCAATTACCTTATCAATTTTATCTAGTATATCACCAATTGCACCTTCCTTTATTTGAACCAGATCAATATCTTCTGAATATCTTGGTGCCGGATTCAGAAATAATTTATGTATAGCTGTTCCACCTCTAAAGGCAAGGTTTTCCCGCAAAATATCATCGCTAAATATTGCAACCAACGCTCTGCTTATTATTAAATCTTGTTCAATTTGTGCAAATGTTTTCCATGGCGCTTGCTCCTGCCATTTTGCTATATAAGGTTTTGGTATCATAAATCACTTTCAAGTTCTACATTAACATCAACTTTCCACTTATTTTTAGCTTTTCCGGCTTTTTGTCCTTTTTTTGAACTTAATAATACCGGAAAGAAATCTGATTTTTGTAAATAATCATATAATTGATTTATTATCACTTGATCAACCTGCATTTCTTCTAATAAATACCCTGTTCTTTGAATTGTACTTTTATGAGGATACCAGGATAAAAGATCTTTTAAGTCCGATTTTGTTATTTCTTCAATCAATTCTTCAATTATGGCTAACATTCTATTTAATCCGCCTAATTTCCCATGGTAATGAATAAGATCAACCAATGTTAATGCAGGTGAAGAAATATTAAAATATCCGGCATCTGACTTTTTCTTATTAATATTTTTCTTTGGCCAGTTTGATGTATTAAAGAAATTAATATTAACAGATTCCTTTTTTATATCATATACTGACGGAAGAGAAGTTATAACATAATCCTTTTGAATTTGCTGATGACTAGCACCATGAAATTTAGCGGCTGAATAAAATGCCAAATAATAATCCCTTTGAAGATATTTAAACAACTTCTCCACATACATCTCTATCGGTAAAATACCTATCTTTTTATATCTGGGTGGAATAATCAAATAAAATCCTTTTCTAAGGCTAACTATCTTCTTCTTTTCTACTAATCTGGAAAGCTCACGTTTTAATGCAAATCCCGATACAGTTGACCTTTCCAATATCTCTTTCCTTGAAAAAGCGTATTCTTCATTGCTTAAGAGTTCGTTTATGTATTCCGCAATAATCATATTTAGTAAAATTTCTAGCAAGGTACCTAATTTCGGTAACAATCACGAAAAAATACTTTAATTTTTCTGCTGATCTATGTTTAACCTGTGTAAATAAAAAGAGATTAGTATTTCTGCTAACCTCCTGTCTTTCAGTTGTGGGAAATACTGGATTATTCGCTTCACTTCATGAGAAAGTTCGAACCAGTGACCCTCCCGACTTATCAGTCGGGATGCTATGAACTATTCTTTATAATTAATTCCTGAATTCTAACTTTACTTTTCCATTTTTTGACCTGACGTTCTCTTGCGTATGCTAATTCTTTTGTCTGATAAGATTCTTGATATACAATTTCCCAATCATTAACTTTTCCTGTAAATCCTTTATGATTGGAATTATGCCTGCGCAATCTTTCTTGCAGATCAGAGGTATGACCAATATAGAACTTTTCTATAGCTTATGAATATAATATATAAAATAGATATTTCTCCATATACAAAGAAACCCCAGCATTTGCCGAGGTTTTGTGGGAGATACTGGATTATTCACTCCACTTCGTTTCGTTCATGAGAAAAGTTCGAACCAGTGACCCTCCCGACTTACCAGTCGGGATGCTATGAATCATATTTTATAATTAATTCCTGAATCCTGACCTTGCTTTTCCATTTTTTAACCTGACGTTCTCTTGCGTATGCTAATTCCTTTGTTTGATAAGATTCCTTATATACAATTCCCCAATCATTAACTTTCCCTGTAAACCCTTTATGATTGGAATTATGTTTTTTAAGTCTTCCTTGAAGATCAGAAGTATGACCAATATAAAATTGGTCTGTTGTAGTGGAATATAATATATAAAAGTAAAACATTTTCGTATAAAAAAAGGATTAAACTAATTGTCTAATCCTTTGTTTCTTGTGGGAGATACTGGATTCGAACCAGTGACCCCCTGCTTGTAAGGCAGGTGCTCTGAACCAGCTGAGCTAATCTCCCTAATTATATTTATTGCTTAATAAAGCGTATTTTATTCAATTTTGTAATAAGAACGTTGATCAAATGACCCTCCCGATCTGCAATCGGGATGCTCTGAACCAGCTGAGCTAATCTCCCTAATTATATTTATTGCTTAATAAAGCGTATTTTATTCAATTTTGTAATAAGAACGTTGATCAAATGACCCTCCCGATCTGCAATCGGGATGCTCTGAACCAGCTGAGCTAATCTCCCTTTTTGTTATGCTTTGTTTTCAAAAGCGTTGCAAATATAAGTCTCTTTTTTATTCTACAAAAATAATTTTAAATATTTTTAAAAAATCATATTACTTCAGCTACAACAAAAGTGCTACCTCCTATGAAAATCAAATCATTAGCCCCCGCATTTTTTTTCGCTTTCTTAAAAGCTTCCTTCACATTTCCATAAGAATCTCCATTTAAGTTAAACTTATTTGCCCTTTCCTTTAATATATTTTGATCTAATGCACGGGTAATATCAGCCTTTGAAAAGTAATATTCCGCATTTTTCGGTAAAATGTTCAGAATTTTTTCAATATTCTTATCATCGACAACTCCAAAAATACAATGCAATTTCTCATGTGGTGTTTGGCTTATCTGATTTAAAACAAGCTTTATTCCCTCTAAATTATGACCAGTGTCACAAACAATTGTTGGATTATACCCCAATATTTGCCAACGTCCTAATAGCCCGGTGTTTTCAATAACCTTTGCCAGACCTTCATAAAGAGAAGAATTTTCTATTCTATAACCTGATTCACGTAATAAATCAATTGTCCTTAATACTGTTATCAAATTTCCCTTTTGATAAAACCCTGCCAAATCAATAATTAAGTCAGGATACAGAATATTATCATCATGTTTTATATTAAACGATTGTTTATTATCAATGGTAAGCATCGAATAATCCGAAAAATAATATTGATCTGCATAATAAATTTCTGCATTATTTTTCAAAGCCATTTCTTTAAAGACAGCACTGGATTCCTTCTGAGATTCTCCAATAAGTACCGGAATATTTGGCTTTATTATACCAGCCTTTTCAGCGGCTATTTCAGTAATGGTGTTTCCTAAGAATGCAGTATGATCTAATCCAATATTTGTTATTACAGCTAAATCAGGTAGAATAATATTCGTTGAATCAAGCCTGCCTCCCATGCCGGTTTCAATAACTGCTACATCAACATTTTCCTGAGCAAAATATTCGAAAGCCATTGCAACAGTCATCTCAAAAAATGATGGTTTTACTTCCTGAAATTTTTGTTGGTGCTTCTCAACAAACTTTATAACAAAATCTTCAGGAACCATAAGACCATTTATCCTTATACGCTCTCTAAAATCCTTAAGGTGTGGTGAAGTATACAGACCAACCTTATATCCGGATTCCTGCAAAACAGATGCAAGCATGTGCGAAACGGAACCCTTCCCATTTGTTCCTGCAACATGTATACTTTTAAATTTCAGATGTGGATGATTAAAATACTTATCCAATTCCAATGTATTACTTAAATCGGCCTTATAAGCAGCCTTACCTTGTCTCTGATACATTGGTAACTGATCGAAAAGCCAGTCAAGAGTCTCCTGATAATTCATTTTGTAATAAATTAAGATCTCAAAATTAACTAAAATTACCATGCATTATAATGAATTCTTTACATGTTTCGTTTATTAAGAAATAAAAATATTAATTTAGTAAGAAATAAAAAACAGCCGGACCTTATCTGATAAAAAATAAATTCTATGAAAAAAAACAAAAAAGTTTTTGTAGTTGACACCAACGTTATTCTTCATGATTTCAATTGTATATATAAATTTCAGGAAAACGATATTGTTTTACCAATAGTCGTATTGGAAGAGTTAGATCATCTGAAAAAAGGTGATAATCAGATAAATTTTCATGCCAGAGAATTTACCAGAGAATTAGATAAACTTTCAGGTGATAATCTTTTTAACGGTGGAATTCCTCTTGGTAAAGGATTGGGTAAATTATCCATTGAAACAGGCAAGCCATATTCTGAACAATTAAAAGCTTCTTTCCCTGAGCCTACTCCTGATCACCGTATTCTGGCCATTGCTGAAGATATTAAAATAAAGAAAAAGAGCAATGAAGTCATTCTGGTTAGTAAAGATATCAACCTAAGAATGAAAGCTAAATCGCTTGGTATTCTTGCGCAGGATTATAAAAATGATCAGATAACTGATCTGGAAAAAATTCATAAAGATATTGAGACGATTGATAATATTGACGATCAGCTTATTTCAAAGTTTTACGAATCTCATGAAGGAATTCCTGTAAATGAATTCAAACTTAAACCTTTACCACATCAGTATTTTATTCTTAAAAGTCAGAAATCTTCTGCGTTGGCCCATTATGACCCTCAGGAAAAAATATTACAACGAGTCGAAAAACACAGGACATACGGAATTGACCCAAGAAATGCAGAACAAACATTTTCGATTGATGCTTTAATGAGACCTGAGATCCAGCTAATTGCATTAACCGGGAAAGCTGGTACAGGGAAGACCCTACTTGCACTTGCAGCGGCACTGCATCAGGAAAAAAAGTTTAATCAGATTCTTTTGGCACGACCAATAGTACCTTTAGCAAACAGAGACATGGGTTTTTTACCCGGGGATGTTAAAGAAAAAATACTTCCTTATATGCAACCTCTCTTTGATAATTTATCTGTAATTAAAAATCAGTTTAAGGCCCAAAGTAAAGAATATATGCAAATAGAAGAAATGCATAAAGCAGAAAAGCTGGTAATTAGTCCACTTGCCTACATACGTGGACGAAGTTTATCGAATGTATTTTTCATTGTTGATGAAGCACAGAATCTGACTCCTCATGAGGTAAAAACAATAATTACCCGCGCCGGTGAAGGAACAAAGATGATTTTTACGGGCGATATTCACCAGATTGATTCTCCTTATCTTGATTTAAAATCCAACGGATTAAGTTATCTGGCAGACAGAATGAAAGGACAGGATATTTTTGCCCATGTTAACCTGGTTAAAGGCGAAAGGAGTTATCTGGCCGATTTAGCTAGTGATTTGCTGTAATATTATTTTATGAAAGATTATAAAGATTTATATATAGTAAGACATGGAAAATCAACATCAGATTATGGGGATATATCAGATATAGACAGACCATTAAAGGATAGAGGTATAAATGATAGTTATACAATGGCTCAGCGGTTCCTGAATAACCATAAAATACCGGATAAAATAATATCAAGCCCGGCCATAAGAGCACTTCATTCTGCAACAATTTTTGCCAGAACTTTTGATTTGCCTCATAATAAAATCATTATAGATGACGGCATATATATGGCAGAAATAAAATTTATGATTGATTTTATTAAAAACACTGAAAATAATGTAAAATCACTAATGATTTTTGGACATAACCCGACGTTTACTGATTTAGCTAACTTTTTTCTGGATAATAACATTGGTAATTTACCCACAACAGGAATCGTGGGAATAAAATTCAGAATTGATAAATGGTCAGAAATTGACCGGATTAAACCTGTTGAATCCTTTTTTGATTTCCCTAAAAATATTCATTAAATAATTTAACTTTGCACCCTGAAAAAGAGGATTTATATGGTAAATTCGGGGCATAAAGGTAAAAAAGTAGCATTTCACACACTGGGATGCAAACTCAACTTTTCAGAAACATCAACTATATCCAGAAATTTTAAAGAAAAAGGATTCGATGTCGTAGGGTTTAATTCCGAAGCTGATATATATGTTATTAATACCTGCTCGGTAACTGAACAAGCAGATAAAAAATGCAGACAGGCTATCAAAAAAATTCAGAATCAAAATTCTGATGCTTATATTGCTGTTGTTGGATGTTATGCCCAGCTAAAACCTGAAGAAATTGCCCAAAACTTAGGAGTCGATCTGGTTCTGGGAACTAAAGAGAAATTTAATATTCTTGATCATTTAAATAATCTACAAAAAAACGAATCTCCTCAAATATATTCCTGTGAAATTAATGAAGTTGATCAGTTTGACTCTTCGCATTCTGAAGCTGACAGGACAAGGTCTTTTCTGAAAGTTCAGGATGGCTGTGATTATTCCTGTACATATTGTACAATTCCATTAGCACGTGGTAAAAGCAGAAATAAAGAAATTTCGGATTTAGTATATGAAGCACAAAAAATTGCAGAATCAGGAATTAAAGAAATTATTCTTACGGGAGTTAATATTGGCGATTTTGGAAAATCCACAAGCGAATCTTTTTTTAATTTGATAGTAGCACTTGAAAAAGTTGAAGGTATTGAAAGAATACGTTTGTCATCTATAGAACCAAATCTTTTAAAAGATGAAATCATTGAGTTTGTTTCAAAATCGAAAAAGATACTGAATCACTTTCATATTCCTTTACAATCGGGATGTAACAAAATTCTTGAAAAAATGCAACGTCGCTATAACCGTGAACTTTTTAAATCACGTGTTGGTAAAATAAAACAACTAATGCCTGATGCATTTATTGGAGTTGATGTTATTGTTGGATTTCCAGGGGAAACAGATCAGGATTTTAACACAACATATCAATTTTTAGAAGAATTAGATGCTTCTTTTTATCATGTTTTTTCATATTCTGAACGGCCCAATACAAAGTCGGCTAATTTTGATGATAAAATCCCAAAAAATATTATTGCAAAAAGAAGTAAAAAACTTCATTCACTTGCCAATAACAAACAATCTGCGTTTTATAATAAAAACATTGATAATGAGGCAGAAGTACTATTTGAGGCTTACAACAGAAACAGATTAATGTTTGGATTTACCAGTAACTATATAAAAGTAGAAACAGAATATGATAAATCGTTTGTAGGAAAAATAAAAAAAGTAAAGTTAGTATCGGTATCGGAAAGCGGAAATTTAAATGTTAAATTGCGTTAAAACATTGTTTTCCATGTCAATAAACAAATTAACGTTTATTATCTTTGAAAATTAAAATAAAACTATGAACCTGGAAAAAATTTGTCAGCAGGTCACTGATTTGACTAAAAATGTGGGTGCTTTCATCCTGTCCGAATTAAATAAAAAACACAGTTTAGAGGTTGAGGAAAAAGGCTTACACGATTTTGTTACTTCCGTTGATAAAAACTCTGAGCAAAAACTTGTAGACAGGTTAATGCAAATATTACCAGAAGCAGGATTTATAGCGGAAGAAGGAACTTCGGTTAAAAAAGGAAACAAATATAACTGGATAATTGATCCGCTTGACGGAACTACAAATTTTATTCATGGAGTTACTCCATTCGCAATAAGTATCGCTCTAATGGAAAATGATACAGTTATACTTGGAGTCGTACATGAATTAGGCCTTAACGAATGTTTTTATGCATGGAAAAATAGTCCTGCTTTTTTAAATGGCAACGTAATTAATGTTTCCCGCAAGAAAGTAATTGGAGATAGTCTTATTGCCACAGGGTTTCCCTATTATGATTATGACAGAATAAAACCATTCCTTGAAACACTGGAATATTTCATGAAAAATTCGCATGGCATAAGAAGACCTGGATCTGCTGCCACAGATTTAGCATATGTTGCGTGCGGAAGGTTTGATGCATTTTATGAATATAGTTTAAGTCCATGGGATGTTGCAGCCGGTGCATTTATTGTAGAGCAGGCAGGTGGAAATGTAAGTGACTTTACCGGTGGAAACAACTACATTTTTGGCAAAGAAATTGTAGCTTGTAATAATCTTGTTTTCAACGATTTTATAAAAATAGTGAAACAATATATGGCTATTTAACTATACATTCAGTGAAAAAAACCGGAACATATTTATTTTTAATAATTAGTTGGTTGTTTAGCAAACTGCCGGAGTTTGTACTTTATGGCATTGCTGATATTGTTTATATTTTTCTATATTATTTATTAGGTTATCGCAAAAAAACTGTATTTAACAATTTAACAAAATCCTTTCCCGATAAATCAGGTGATGAAATAAAACATATTGCAAAAAAATTCTTTCATCATTTAAGCGAAATCTTTGTTGAAAATATTGCTATCATAAAAATGTCTAAAAAGCGAATTTTACAAATGGTAGAATTTGAAGAAAACGACATCTATAAAAAACTTTTAACTAATAAAAAAAATATTGTTGGTGTTACTGCGCATTATGGTAATTGGGAGCTTTTTTTAACACTCCCTAAAATAATACCACATATTGTATTTGGCGTTTATAAGCCTTTGAATAATGCCTTTTTTGATAAGCAATTTTATAAAATGCGGGCAAAATTCGGAGCTATTCCAGTCACTATGAACGATACATATAAAACGATTGTAAAATATAAGAAAGAGAATGAATTAATATTTCTCGGTCTTATTGCAGATCAAAGTCCACTTAAAATACATAATAAATACTGGTCAACATTTTTAAATCAGGAAACAGCTGTTTTTCCTGGCCCTGAAAAAATTGCAAAAAAACTTAACTATGCCGTAGTATTTACTTATCTTGAAAAAATAAAAAGAGGAAAATATATAATTAAATCAAGTTTGCTTTTTGATGATGTTTCACAATGTAAAAAATTTGAGATTACTGAAACTCATCTAAAATTTCTTGAACAGTTAATTATTAAAAAGCCGGAGTATTATCTTTGGTCACATAAAAGATGGAAGTATAATCGTGAAGAGTCCTCATTTTAATTATTAATAAAAAACAATATTATTCTTAATGAAAAAAATCCTGTACTTTCCTGTAGATTTATTCTTCCTGATTTTAGCCGTATTACCAAAATCAGTTCTTTATTTATTTTCGGATATCGTTTATGTTATTATTTTTTATCTTTTAGGATATAGGAAGAGAACTGCAGTTAAGAACATAAAAGAATCCTTTCCTGAAAAAACGAAAAAAGAATTAAATCAAATAATAAGGAAATTTTATCGGCATTTATCCGATATTACTATTGAAAATGCAGCTCTCATTAAAATGTCAAAGAAAAAAATTACCTCTTTTGTACATTATAAAAATCCGGATTTCTTTACTGAATTGTACAAGCAAAAGAAAAATATCATAATGGTATTTGGACATTATGGAAACTGGGAGGTTACTTCAACATTACCACTTTGCACAGAATATCTGTATGTTCCTGTTTATAAAACCGTTAAGAGTGAGTATTTTAATGATAGTTTTCTTAAAATGAGGTCGATATTTGATTGTGTTCCGATTCCGATGGAAAGTACACTAAAACGCACCCTGGAGTATTACAAAGCTAAAAAACCAATTATTCTGGGATTAATAGCAGATCAAAGACCATTGAGAAAAAATATTCAATACTGGACAAACTTCTTGAATCACGAAACACCAGTATTTATGGGGCCAGAAAAAATAGGTAAAAAGATAAATGCGGCCATTGTTTTTGTTGACATCGCTAAAGAAAAAAGAGGATTATATAATATTGAGTTTTCAACTTTATGTGAGAATTCTGCAAATACAAAAGAGTACGAAATAACAGAACTTTTTATCAGAAAACTTGAAAATCAAATCCACGAAAACCCTGAATTTTGGTTATGGTCACATGACAGATGGAAACACAAAAAGCTTAATTAGCTATTATCAATTTATAAAAAATAGAAAATGTTAAAAACTGCAGTTGTTATACTAAACTGGAATGGCAAAAAATACCTGGAACAATTTCTACCGGTACTTATAAAACATACTTCTAATCCTGAAACTGAAATTATTATTGCAGATAATGCTTCTAAAGACGATTCTATTGATTTTCTAAATAAAAACTACCCTGAGTTACGTCAAATTATTCTGGATAATAATTATGGATATACAGGAGGTTATAACAAGGCATTAGACCAAATAGAAGCAGAATATTTTGTTCTTTTAAATAGCGATATTGAAGTATCCGAAAACTGGTTAACACCTATGGTAACCTTAATGGATTCGGATCATACAATCGCTGCTTGTCAGCCTAAAATAAAATCATATTACAATAAAGATAGTTTTGAATATGCAGGCGCTGCTGGTGGTTTCATAGACAAATACGGTTATCCCTTTTGCCGGGGCCGCGTTTTAGATGTTATAGAAGAAGATAAAGGGCAGTATGATGATGCTTGTGACATTTTTTGGGCCACTGGTGCATCATTATTTATAAGAGCTGAGGTTTACAAAAAAGCTAATGGTCTCGACGATGATTTCTTTGCGCATATGGAAGAAATTGATCTATGCTGGCGGTTAAAAAATATGGGATACAGAATAGTTTATAATCCGGAATCAGTTATATATCATGTTGGTGGTGGAACTTTACCTAATAATAGCCCTTTTAAATTATATTTGAACTATAGAAATAATCTGTTTTTGCTTTATAAAAACCTGCCTAAAGGCAAGCTGTTTCCTGTATTATTTTCCAGAATAATTCTGGATGGATTATCAGCAATAATATTTTTGTTAAAATTTTCATTTTCAAGCTTTAATGCTGTATCAAAAGCTCACATCCACTTCTATAAATCGATTAGAACTCTCAGCAAGAAAAGAAAAAAATTGCTTATGAATATAACAGTTAATAATCACAAAGAGATTTATTCAAGAAGTATTGTTATTGATTATTTTTTAAAGAAAAAACAAAGCTTTAATGATCTGGAATTTAAAAATTAATTAGCAACTTATTCTCAATAATCTTATTATAACAATTCAATAATTTTTTCCAGACTTACTCCTCTTGAACCTTTTATCAGAATATTTGAATTTTCTATTTCGTTCTGCTCTAACCAGTCTTTAAGTGTATCAACATCCATAAACTTAAGAAAACCATCAGGTATATCAAGAGTATAATATATACTACCAACTAAAATTACACGATTAATACTCTCTACCTTTAACATTTTAATAATTTTCTTGTGCTCATCAACAGAATCATTTCCTAATTCCAGCATATCACCAAGAATTATACTCTTATTTGAAATATTTAACGACAAGAAATTATCAACTGAAGCTTTAACACTTGAAGGATTGGCGTTGTACGCATCAAGATATATGCTATTTTTTTTTGTTTTAAGAAACTGTGATCTGTTATTTTCAGGCTTATATTTTTTAATCGCATTGACTATGATTTCCGGCTTTATATTATTATAATAACCAATAGTTGCAGCAGCTAATACATTCTCCATATTATAATTACCTGTCAACTGAGTTTCAAGAACGGTAATATAATCACCAATATGTATTTTTAGTTTGAAAAACTTATTAGAATCCAAAACCTCTCCTCTCACTTCTGAATTCTCTCCACCAAATGGTATTGATTTAATATCTAATTCTTCTGTAATTTTTCGTAACAGTTCATTATTATTATTGTAAAATACTATTTCATCTTTTTGCTTAATATAATCATACAATTCCTTTTTTGCATTAATAACATTATTATATGATCCGAATCCTTCCAGATGTGCCCTTCCAATATTGGTAATAATTCCGTAATCAGGCTCAGCAATTTTGCACAAAGTTTCAATTTCATTTAGATGATTGGCCCCCATTTCAACAATTCCGATCTGAGTATTTTCATCCATTGATAAAAGCGTTAAGGGTACTCCAATATGATTGTTTAAATTACCTTTAGTATATGTTACATTAAATTCCGAACTTAGAACACTCGCTGTTAATTCTTTTGTTGTGGTCTTTCCATTCGTCCCGGTTATTGCAATTACCGGTATATTTAATATTCTTCGATGATAATTTCCCAATTCCTGTAATGTTTCCAGTACATTGTCAACGAGAAAATAATTTTCCCCTTTTACATACTTTGCGTTATCCACAACTGCCATAACACATCCATTTTCTAATGCGTTATGTGCATATCTGTTACCGTCAAAATTTTCTCCCTTAAGCGCAAAGAACAAAGCATTTTTTTCCACTGCTCTGCTGTCAATACAAATTTTGGGGTATTTAAGGAAAGTACTATATAATATATCAATTTTCATTCTCAGCTAAATAAAAAAACCTCATAATTGAATGAGGTTTTTTATATATACTAAATTTAATATTATTTGCCACCAGGGCTACCAACTCTAATCATTGCACATCTGAAACCAAGATCATCTCTTGCTTCATCCTGATCCAAAAATCTTCTTGCAGCAGGATTTAACCAGTATACTCTATCTCTCCATGAACCACCCTTATAAACTCTTACTTTGTCAGTTATAAGAGAAACCATATCATTTGGTTCTTGTGAATACATCTCATTAGTAGAAGCATTACCTCTTGCAGCTTCCTGACTGTCATAATCAGTTCTTGAAAGCAAATCTCCATCTCTGTAATTTATGTAATCAGCACGCTGGTAATTCGTTCTTCCTGCAGCTTCTTCATCCGTAACAGGTCTTGTTTTTAATCGTCCAAGACTGTCTTTAGCTGCTACAGTTCCGTCTTCATTTCTTACAAGTGTTTCAAAAACATTACCCCGGAAAGGTCTGAAATCGCTAACATCTTCGAAAGATAAAGGACGATACACATCCAATACCCATTCATTTACATTACCAGCCATACAATATAACCCATAATCATTTGCCCAGAAAGATGAAACAGGAACTGTAATTGCACCATTATCGTTCAGATCACCTGCAATACCCATCATATCACCGCGACCACGTTTAAAGTTTGCCATCATTACACCCATATCCTTACCATGTGAAAAACGAACATTATGACCATCCCACGGGAACATTCTTCGTTCATATAATCTTTCATCGTAGGTATTTCCAATCAACGCTACAGCAGCATATTCCCACTCAGCTTCCGTAGGAAGTCTGTATTTTGGTAATAAAATACCATCTGCCATATTTACTCTTCTGCTTTCTTTGTTTGGATCTAAAGAAGGCAAATTTTCAATAACAAGTCCTTCATACTGCCCAGCAAGATAAGCTCCCGTATTGAAGTTTTCACGTCCTATCTGATTAGGATCCATATCAAGAATGCCCTCACTTATAAGCATAAATTCATTAACACGGTCAGTTCTCCATATACAAAAATCATTAGCCTGTAACCAGTCAACACCAACAACAGGATACTCATTATAAGCCGGATGTCTGAAATAATAATCCACATAAGGTTCATTAAATGCCAACGCACTTCTCCAAACAAGTGTATCCGGAATTGCATTTCTGTATACGTCAGGATAGTCAACAAATACACGACGTATCCAATTTAAATATTCGCGATAATCTACATTTCTTACTTCAGTCTGGTCCATATAGAAAGAAGTAACTGTAACTCTTCTTGGAACATTATTCCAGTCGTAAGTTACATCCTGTTCTGTCTGCCCCATTGTATACGTACCACCTTCAACCAGAACAAGTCCGGGTCCGGCAATTTCCACATAATTTGTTTTAACTTCAAACCCTCCGTTATCCGGATTGTTATATTCCCAACCAGTAGTTTGTGAAGTATTTCCTGATACACCAGGATCTTTTCCTCCACCTAATAAACTACAACCACTCACAATTAGTAAGCTAATAAGCACTAATGGGATAAATTTTAACTTTACATTCATGGTAATACTATTTTTTATTTCAAATATAATATTTTTTTTGTTCTGCAAACAAGATTTGATATACAAATATAACTAAATTTTAGGACATTTTATTGCCTTTATTTTTTTTCTCTTGCTTTTATACATGAATTTATACAAAAAGGTTACCTCATGTCCACCGGAAATAACTCCACTTAAACCGCCCAAATAAAAGGGGACATCGTAACTATAAGCAAATGTACTGTAATCGGTTGTATATCCAATCATTAATACGCACCCTGTTAGATTTATACTGGTATTTGTTTTTAACCATACACCTCCGGTTATACTTTTTTTATTTAGATATACTCCCAGATTTAATTTTGAGGAAGCACCCTGCATCTGAAATATAAAATTAGGGGATAATGTCATGTGTACCCTGTAAATATTATTATAATAAGGAATTTCCATGCCTCCATGAACGGTATATTTTTTGTCTACAGGACCCGGATCATCACTTCCCAGGGATATCTTTGGCTCGGTTAGATGATCAATTGTAACTCCCAGATAATAATTTTCATACCATGTTAAAATTCCAAAAGAAAAATCAAAATATAATGACTTCTGATAAAGCCCTGTTTCCATTCCTGATGAAGAAACTCCCTCAACAGGATCAAGCATATCCGGATAAACGAGATTGTTTCCATTAAAAGTTTTGACATTATACCCCAATCTAAAACCAGTATTTAATGCCCATTTTTTCCTTATTTGTGCATGGTAGGAATAAATAAGATTAAAGCCCAGATTGTTTATTACACCCTGAGCTTGTCTATCATTCATTATTTGAAACCCCACTCCTCCGCTTAACCCGTCGTAATATTTATCAACTGATGCACTGTATGTACTATAATCTCCCAATGAGGCTGGTAAAACTGCCCGGTAGTTCAGCGATAATCTTGTATAATTATCTGAACCTGCAAAAGCAGGGTTTAAATATAAAGGATTTGCATAATATTGCGAAAACTCAATATCCTGACCATATAATTGTGCAACAATTAATGTAAAAAATATTACAAAAACCTTTTTCATAAAGAAATTTAAGCTAAAAACCTCTTAATAACAATATTAATTTATCCGGACCCGTTTTAATAATTATTTTATAAAAGCTTAACGAATAAAAAAAATCGTTATTACATTGTGCAAAGTTTTGTTTCTTTGCATAAAATTACCAAACCTAATGAGAAAAATTTTAATTTTCGTTCTATTATTTTTCATCTTTTTGTACACATTTGGTCAACAGAAACCTGATGAAATAAAAATAAACTGGGGTGAATCAAGATCGGTTTCACACTATTTTAAAATAGATCAAAAGAATATTAATAAAACAGAGTTCCTGTTTTTTGAAAATGCGTGTTACGATCAGAGCACTCTTTTACCTTATTACTACAAATTGATTAAGGTAAACACAGCCGGAATTGAGGCAAAAATTATT
Organism: Bacteroidales bacterium; assembly: GCA_019038645.1. GTDB lineage: Bacteria > Bacteroidota > Bacteroidia > Bacteroidales > UBA12077 > UBA12077. The sequence goes on along the minus strand of JAHOYT010000041.1, from coordinate 2,485 downwards.
AATGTAAAATATAATCAGCTAACAAATAAAGAACTATCACTAATAAAAAATAAAGGTCAGATTTCCGAAGAATTATTTTATGAATCAAAAATAAATTATATAAGATCAAAACCATATATTCAGTTAAATCTTCTACCCTTTAGGAAAAACAAAATAAGTGGTCAGATCGAAAAAGTAATATCTTTTGAAATAGAGTTAATTTCATCAGACAAAACAGTATCTTTAGAAATCCCTGAAACCAAAAGCTTTAGCACGTCATCAGTCTTAAGATCCGGCAATTGGGTAAAAATAAGATTAAATATAAATGGCATTTATCAAATTACATATGAAGAGTTAATAGCAATGGGTTTTACAAATCCAGGGAATCTTAGAATTTATGGAAATTCGTCAGGAATTCTTTCTGTATCAAATACTGATGACTCCCAGGATGACCTGAATCGAAATGATATAATAATTGAAAAAGGTGTTGATGGAATTTTTAATGAAGGAGATTATGTTTTGTTTTATGCAAAAGGCCCGGATCAGTGGCAGTATGATGAAATTAATGATTTTTATGATCTGACTAAGCACCTGTATTCTGACTATAATTATTTCTTTCTGACAACCAATGCGGGTTCTACAGGTACAATCAGCACTGCTACTACACCATTAGGCACTGCTACACAAACCTTAACGAGTTTTACCGACTTCTCTCATTATGAAATCAATACGAAAAATCTTCTTGAATCAGGTCAAATGTGGTTTGGAGAGCATTTTGATATAACTACTTATTATGATTATGATTTTGATTTCCCGGATCTTATAAAAACAACACCTGTTAAATGTAAAGCTGCTGTTGCTGCAAGATCATCGGCGAGCTCAATATTTAACATAAAATACGGCTCTCAAACAATTGCTAATCAAGAAATTTCTGCTGTAAATATGAGTTCATATACTTCAACCTATGCTATACGAAAAATTGCAGAAGGTGATTTTACAAGCACTAGTGATAATTTCCCGGTAAGTGTTATTTATAATAAATCATCTTCATCTTCAGAAGGATGGCTCGACTTTATTTGTCTAAATGCAGAACGTCGGATAAAACTAAGTGGAAGTCAGCTAATATTTAATTATTATAATTCCGGGGTCGTTTCTGAAATTGTTGAATTTGAAGTACAAAATGCAGGTTCTGCAGATGTATGGAATATTACAAATCCAAATCGACCTCAGATAATTAATACAACAGATATCGGAGGTGGAACTATTTTAGCAAAAGTAAATGCTGAACCGGGAATAAATGAATTTATTGCATTCAACAACACTGATTTTTTAAGCGTTGAAACATTAGGTGTTGTCGAAAATCAAAATCTTCATGGTGTTAATCATCGGGATATGATAATAATTACTCATCCTGATTTTATATCACAGGCAAATGAACTGGCAACAATTCATGAAACAACTAACAATCTTTCTGTTGAAGTAGTTACTCCGGAACAAGTATATAATGAATTTTCGTCAGGCTCTCAGGATGCAAGCGCTATAAGAAATTTCATAAGAATGATTTATGAAAGAGCTAATGCTACAGACACGTTAAAATATCTATTATTTATTGGTGATGGATCATATGATCATAAATCAATCACATCTGAAAATATTAATTATGTTTTAACCTATCAGTCTGTAAATTCATTAAGTCCCACAGAATCATTTGTTACAGATGATTTTTTCGGTTTACTTGATGCTACAGATAATGTTGAAAATGCTAATTCCGGCTTACTTGATATCGGAATAGGGAGGCTGCCTGTAAAATCGTCTGAAGAAGCACAGCAGGTTGTTGAAAAAATTAAATCGTTCATTGATTTTGGGAATAAAGGTGACTGGATGAATTCAATTTGTTTTATTGGCGATGATGAAGATAATAATATTCACATGCGCGATGCAGACAGATTAGCCTCCTTTGTAGATACAACCTATCCACATTTTAACATTAACAAAATATATCTTGATGCTTTTCCTCAGGAATCATCTGCTATTTACGAAAGTTATCCTGAGGTAAACAGATTAGTAAAAGATGAAGTAAATAATGGGGTTTTAATATTTAACTATACAGGTCACGGCGGCGAAAATGGTCTGGCTCATGAACGTATTCTATCAATTGACGATATTACTTCATGGGTAAATTTTAATAAACTAGCTGTTTTTATGACCGCCACATGCGAATTTAGTCGTTTCGACAATCATAAATATACATCAGCCGGTGAACTGGTTCTTCTGAATCCAAACGGTGGAGGTATTGCACTATTTTCCACAACCCGACTTGTTTATTCCAGCCCCAATTACACTCTGAACAGAAACTTCTATAATTATGTATTTGAAAAAGACTATAAAGGAAATAACCGATCGTTTGGAGATATTATTCGTCTTGCAAAAAATGCTTCCGGAACCGGAAACAATAAAAGGAATTTTACTTTACTGGGCGATCCGGCCATTAAAATGCACTTCCCTG
>JAHOYT010000093.1 GCA_019038645.1 Bacteroidales bacterium | reverse complement strand
ATTTTATATATATTCTATATGTAGTAACAATTTATATAGTAATTGGTTTTAGATATCAGCACAAAAGTAGAATGATTCTAAATAATTAGCAATACCTACATTTAGGTATTTTAGTACTTGTAATTACTAATTAATTATAAGCCATTATTTATTTAAGAAAGAATTAAGCAGAAACACTTAATTACAATTAATTGGTAAGCAATTATCAATATTATTTCCAATCCAGTAGTCGATTTTCTCCATCAAGGGCTTTTATTTCCGAAACTTCCTGACTGACTTCAATAACTCCTTTATAGTTGCCTTTTTCATCTTTAATAGCAAAATACTGTATCAAAATAAAATCATCCTTCATTTTTATCCAAAAACTTGCTTTATCCTTTTCTCCATTTCGAAATGCTTCTACTATTTTTTCAACAACATGAACACTTTCAGGTGGATGACAATTATGAACATCTCTACCTATAATAGCATTTGTTCTTGGGAATATTCGTTTTTTTGGTGATGAATAATATCTTACTTTATTGTTTTCATCCACATAAGTAATATCAACAGGCAGATGATTAAGCATCCAACGAATTTGTTCTGGTAATAGAAATCCTGTTTGCAAATCAATTTCTTTTGTATTACTTTCATCAGAACAGTCAGCAATATTTATTTTTGCTCTATCGAGTTCAACAAATGGCCATTTTAACGATAAACTTTCGATTAACATTTTATCTAAAACATCGTTTGGGATTGTTTTTAATATATGTGGAAAAAGAATTTTTTCTTCCCGAAATTTTATTGCGTACATATTAAAAAAGATGTTTCCAACCAAACTGTTAAATTCCGATAAATCAAACTCATCAGACTTTAATAATTCTATAATGGATTTAAGATTTCTGCGAATATCATCATGATACGACCACATTACCTGAACACAACGAAAATCATTCCAATGTTTTTCCAAAGCAGGAAAAAGTATATTTTCTTTAATGACATAATGATTATCAAATATTAATAAGCCTGAGAATTTATCTTTTAATGTATTAATTATTTCCTTGTCGCTTTCATCCTGATTTAACTTCCTAAGAAATGGTTTAATATCTTTTAATCGAATATCAAGTTCATTATTGTTTTGAGAAAGATATCCTAAAAAACTATGTTCCTCCGGCTCTTCAATGGGGTTGTTATTCAGGGTATTGTAAAAAAGATTTAATATTTTATTAATTCCGGTTTTTAATTCCGGCATTGGAATATTTTGTTTAACCAATTCGTCAACAACCCAAATTACTTCATCTGCGTTTATGCTTTCCATTATATCCGAATAAAAGTCAACAGCTTCTGAAGGTTTTTCTGCCCGGAGTATTCGCATGCAAAAAGCAAGGATCTTTTTATTTCTTTCCTTTTGTTTATCAGTAAATTCAGACATTTCTATTTTATTTAATACTATAAATACATTTTAAAGTTACTACTTTAAAATCTAAAAGTAAATAAAAAGAGGGTGTCCAAAATGTCTAAAGGTGAATCATATTTCGACAAGCTCAATATGACAACCGCCAGACAATCAAGCTGTCACACTGAGTTTATCGAAGTGTAGACAATAAAAAAGAGGCTTTTTGGACAGCCTCTTAATTAGTATTTAGATTATTCTTTTTTTACTCCATAAGCTCATATCCCATTTCAAACCCTTTACTTACAGCTGGTATTCCTTCCTTCATCCACACAGGCATTGGTTCTCCCTTCAGGTAATGATCAAAAAACTGAGCTAATCGAATCTGAAAATCATATTTGTCGCGAACTTTGGTAGGCCAATGATCGGCTTCGTTGTAATTTAATAACCATACCTGTTTTCCCAATCTTCGTAATGCAATAAAAAACTCAACTCCTTGACTAAATGGTACTGCGCCATCGTTTTCGTTATGCATGATAAGCATTGGAGTCTGAATTTTATCTGCTGTAAATAATGGCGAATTTTCCAGGTATCGCAATGGCGATTCCCAAATAGATTTTCCAATCCTGCTTTGTGTATGCTCGTATTGGAACGAGCGATTACGACCCGACCATAATCTTATTCCACCATATGCACTAAACATATTTACTACAGGAGCTCCGGATTCTATTGCTGCAAACAAATTCGTGCGGGTTGCCAAATAAGCAACCTGATAACCTCCCCAACTATGACCCTGAGCTGCAATACTATTTTTATCAATAAATCCTTCTGAAATTAATTGAGTAACTCCTGGCATTACACAATTAAATGCATCTTCGCCAGGGTAACCTTCTTTGTAGTATACATCAGGATTAAAAACAACATAGCCATTACTGCTATAGTAATGATAATCAACTGTCGAGCGATGTGCTTCAGGTATTTGATGTTCGTATAACTCATGTGAACTTTTTTCATAAAAATTCACAATCATCGGGTACTTCTTATTCGGATCGAAATTTTCCGGCTTTATTAACAAACCTTCTAATTTTCGGCCATCTAATGAAGTCCAGCTATACAATTCTTTTGTTCCCCACTTAAAATTTTTTTGTTGTGGATTAACGTTGCTTATTTTTTTCGATTTTTTAAATTCGTTAGCAGAAATTAATAGATCTGGAAACTCCGTAAATGTTTCACGTGTATAAATAAAAACATCTGCATCTCTTGCTTTTAAAGGTCTGTTTAGACTAAACTCCCCGGATATAAGCTCCTCAGGAGAACCATTACCTGCAAAGTCCAACTTGTAGTAACCATCAACACGTGATACTTCTTTATGTCCCCTTAAATAGAAAGGTTTATTTATATCAATCCCTTTTTCTTCGTAATTTCTACGTCCCGATCTGTTTTGATCAAAATTTATGTAACGATAATTAATTTTGTATTGACGCCCGTTTTTAGTAATGTTTTTTGGGTCAATTTTATTTTCAGGATCAATCTTCCATATATCATATCTATCGTATACCAATAAGGCTTCATCATCTTCTAACCAGCCAGCGGTTCCATACTGATGTGGCAGGTTAGGAATATCGTTTAGTTCATCGGCACATTGTACAATATCCGGACTTGTTACTTTAAAAACTTCTCCGGTAGAAATTTTATATGTATTCCAGCTTGTATCTACTGCATTATACCAATACAAATACTTTCCTTCAGGAGAAACAACAGGTGTAGCTCTTATACCATTTTTTAGCGTGCTTGATTCACCCGTATTTATATCGATAAGACATAAATTATTATAAACCGGAGTTCCTTCCCACATAGTTTGAACTGAATAGGGTAAATTTGACCATGCCAGAACTTTGTTATTATCTCCTTTATTGATTAATTCAATTCCTGTGTGTTTTTCATTTTCAAGTTGAATCATTTTTTTATCATCCAAATGATACACAGCAAGGTAAGTTTTCTTTAAATCATATTTTTTTGTATTAATTTGTTCTGTATATAAAACTGGCTCATTCCAGTGCCACACGTCCAGCAGTGGAATTTCTTCTTCCAGAACTGTAGTGTCTTTTTCAGGTTTTAAAGGTGCTGTTCCAAAGAAAATACGATTTGTTTTTTCTGAAAAGCTAATTCTTCCATTTAAACTAATTTCATAACCCGCAGGAATGTTGCTATTGCAATTATTTAAGATTTCTTTTGCAAATCCATCATTCATCCAATAATATAATGAATAGCTATTTTTCTTATTTCCTGTTGTGTCAGCAATAAATGCAACCGCTGATCCGGCTTTATTCAGAGACAATTGTTTGTACTCACCTTTTCCTGTTAATAACTCAGACTGAGTGCTGCTGTTTAAATCATAAGAATAAACCCCGGGTTTAAAATCTTTGTCATTTCCAGTTGAGATAAATGCCAGCACTTCCTTATCCTCTGCAAAGATATAATCTGTAACAAATGGGAATTGCAGTTTTTCATTGCTATCTGCATTCATCACGGTTAACTGGAATCCATTCTCTTTTGATTCCTTTTTTATTTTGGACTTTTTTTCTTTTAACGAATCAGTTATTGAAGTGTCTTTTATTATTTTTGATTTTGTCAAAAAAGCGATCCATCCACCCCATTTCTCCGGAACTTTATATGATTTAAGTCGTTCAATTTTTACAAGATTATTACTCTCAATATTATATATACCTAAATTATCCAATGGCATATCTTCTTTCTTAGTCTTTTTTAGTTTTAACAGTCGAATTTCTTCTTCCTGAGGTTTTATTGAAAAAACAACAAAATCTGAGTTATTCGTAATTGCTGCCTTTGCACCACAGTTAACTGTTGTTAATTCTTTTCCCGATTTATTGGCAATTTTTAAAACAGGATCGCCTTTCCATGGCTCTGATTTATAAACAATAATGTTTCCATCATTGGATATCATTTTTTCTGTAATACGATTCCATTTAAGGATATCGTCGAACGTTAAGGCTTTTTTATTCCCCTGAGCCAGAGCACATAATCCAATGTACAATAAGATGTTAAGAATAATTAATTTTCTCATATTAGTTATATTATGTATTTTTTAATTACTTTGGTCTAAAGATTATATAGATAAATTAAAAGCAAAATGGTTTAAATTTAGCTTACTTTAAATTTAAAGCTTATTGAAATATATTTGTTTCGATGTAATTATGAAAACCTACGAACAAGAGATTCCGGTTCAGAGAAAAAAATTAAATTTGTGTATAACAATACTGTTCGTTAAATAATAAATTACCATGTCCGGACTTATCAAAAATACGCTTCTGAAATTTGATCCTGTTAGTCTGGAAGAATTAATGGATTATAGATTACTTAATCGTATCGACACAAAATATATTTGTAATATTAAACAATTGCCTGATATTCTGGAACAAGCTACAAATATTTTTAATATTCAGGCTAATTCCACAGAACGGCTTTTTAGTTACGAATCACTTTATTTTGATACACAAGAAAGAAAAACATATTTTGATCATCACCAGGGAAAAAGAATAAGATTCAAGGTCAGATTCCGGAAATACCTCAATACCGGTGATACTTTTCTTGAAATAAAAAAGAAGAAAAATTACACCCGAACAAACAAAAGAAGATTACAATTCGACTTTTCTGCAAACCTTAAAGATTCACACAAAGATTTTCTGAATTCAGAGCTTCAAATATCTGCTTCCGATTTTAAACCGGCAATCTGGACTTTGTTTGACAGAATAACCTTAGCAGGCAAAAACCATATTGAAAGAATAACCATTGATACTAACATAAGGTTTAAAAACAATTCAAATGAAATTAGTATTCCTGAATTAGTAATAATAGAAGTCAAACGAGATAAAAAGACTGGAATAAGTCCTTTTACAGGAATTTTACATAAACATCGTATCCGGCCAATTGGTATAAGTAAATACGTTTTGGGTAATATTATGCTTTGTCCGGAATTAAAACATAACCGCTTTACAAATAAATTATTAACTATAAAAAGAATTTGTTATGATACATGATTTAGTTCATCTTTCAATCGACACAACAAGATTCATTGGCCTTGATTTTTTTCACGCTGAAGATTTCTGGCAACTTCTTATTCGCTTTTGTTATAACCTTATATGGGTTTCAATACCTTCTTACTTTTTGTATTTCCGTAAGGGAGGCGACAAGGAGTATTTTTTTACATTTATGATTGCAAGTATTATTGTTTTTCAGATATGCATGTTACTTGGTACAGTTAGTTTACGGATAGGATTTGCACTAGGGCTTTTTGCAATATTTGGTATTTTGAGGTACAGAACTAATCCTATTCCACCAAGAGAAATGACTTATCTGTTTTTAGTAATAGGAATGTCGGTTAAAAATTCTCTTGCAAACGAGAATATTAGTATGTCTGAACTTATTTTAACAGATGCCCTGACTGTTACAGTGGCATTTATTATTGAAAGGTATTTGGGAGGAATAAAACTTCAAAGAAAAACAATAATTTACGACAGAACAGATTTGATTAAACCTGAACAATATAATGAATTACTCAAGGATCTTTCAGAAAGATTTGGTGTTAATGTTGAGAAAGCTGACATTGGACCAGTCGATTTAATTCGTGATAAGGTACAGTTAATCATATATTTTCAAAAAGTTGACGGGATTAAATTTTTTGATTCATCACAGAGATTTTAATTGTTATAAGCTGAAAATCTTTATTCTGAACGATATTGTAACTTTTTGGTTTAATAATGTGAATAATCATAACTGAACGTATAATGATTAAAAGCAACGGAATAATATATTATTTTGCATTTACGATTTGTATGTTAGCATTTCAGTTTTCTTTTTCTCAGGAAAAAACTGATTCAATACTATTTACTGCTGATTTCTTTGATAAAAATGAACCTCTTGATATTACTTTAGAATTTAATATTAAAAATCTTAAAAGGAACAAATATAAAGGTAGCTATGATCCGGCCATAATTAAATATAAGGATGCTAATGGTTACGAGAGAAATAAAGCCGTAAGATTAAAAGCCAGAGGAAAGTTCCGGAAGAAATATTGTTTTATGCCTCCATTTTGGTTAAATGTTAATAAAACTGAAGTTAGCAGAGTACATCTTGCTAATGCAAAAAAAATCAAAATAGTTTCTAATTGTCATAATTCAAAAACGTACGATGAGTTTGTTTTGAAAGAATATCTGGTGTATAAAATTTTTAACCTTTTAACTAATTATAGTTTTCGGGTTAGGTTAGTAAATTTGAAATTAATTGACACTGACCGCAAAAATAAGGAATCAACCAATCTGGTGTTTATGATAGAACCTGAAGAACTATTAGCTGAAAGACTAAACTCTTTGCCTGTGAAAATTGATAATCTAAGTTTCTATCATACCGATTCTCTTATTATTGATAAGATGAGCTTTTTTCAATATTTAATAGGTAATACCGATTTTGCAATTACAAAAAGACATAATGTAAAATTATTTATATCGAAAGACTTTACACGACCAAAACCGTTTCCTGTACCTTATGATTTTGATTATTCGGGTTTTGTAAATACGCTTTATGCTTTACCTGATGAATTCTTTAATATTTCTGACGTTAAAGAAAGATTTTACAGAGGAATGTGCAGATCAGACAATACTTATACACAGCTTATTAGCTATTTTCTGGAAAAAGAAAATGAAATAAAATCTCTGATTATGAATTTTGAACATCTGGATGAGAAAGCCCGAAAGGAGGCTCTTAACTATATTGAATCTTTTTACAAAGATATAAATGACCCTGAATTCATAGAAAAGATAAGGAAAACCTGCAAGAAAAATAAAGATTAAAGTTTTATTATATGCCCATAAGGTGTTCCCCTGAAGAATTCGCCATTTTCATATATTAGTACTTCACCATACTGTTTGGTTTTAATACCTGAATCGATGCATAGTAGTTTTCCTGAATGCAAATAAAGAATATTTGGCATGGTAGTATGCCCAACAACAATATGATCTTTATTAAAATAGTGTAGAATTTCATCAAGTTTTTGTTCAGTAAAAGTAGAGTCAGTAAAGTACCCTCTATACCATAAAGGACCATATGTTCCTTCCAAAAACATCTGTAACGAATCTTTAACCAAAGAATAATTGCAGTTCAAGAACTTTCTATTCGCTTCCTCAGCAGTAATGCCAAGGTTAACAAACTCAGGTGAAATTCCTGCGTGTGTAAACAGAACATCGTTAATACTAAAAACAACAGGCTGCTTTCTAAGCCATTTACCTGCTACAGTGTTTTCTGAAAAAAGCTGATCGTAAGTAAGTTCCAGTAGTTTTGAGGTTAATAAATACTTCTCATTTACGTACCTGAAATCTTTGTTTAAAATCATTAACTCATGGTTTCCCAATAAGAAATGCACTTTACCACCTGCTTCCTTTGCCTGCTTTTCAAGCCGGTAAATAAGCCAGAATGTTTCTGTTACTTTATCTCCACGATCGAATATATCACCATTAATAATAAGGTGACTTTTCCCAAAATTCCAGTTAAAATCTTCATCAATAATTTCATATTTTAACAGAATTTTTGCAAACAAATCGAACTGACCGTGAATATCACTTAAAGCAATAAATTTGTCAACTCCTGTAAATTCCTGCTTATAATCAATCGATTGTTTATCAGCAAAATCCAAAAAGGTTGAATCAAAAGTAAATCCTATTTTTCTTTGTATTTTTCTATGATTATTATTCTTTATTTTCGTTTCAAAGGGTCTGCTTCTTTTTATCCATTTTACTGTTACTGAATTATCTTCATCAATAAAAAAATAAGGCCCGTCGGTTATTTTGCTATTCGTAAAATACGATACATCCGGTTTTTTCGTATTTTCAATGTCATTAGTAGTGTACGACAGACTGACAAAAACAAAAAGAATATAAAGCGGAATATAATATTTGATTTTCTTATCAATTTTCATAAAAATTCTTTAATCTAAAACGAAATAACGATGTAATAGTTCATTTTATATTTTTTCTAAAATAAACTATTTAAAAAACAGATCAAAATATTTTTTCAAACTCAATAATCAGCGTATTCAAATATAAATTACGATTAAATGAAAATGGACGAAGTCTAAAATCTTCGTCCATTCAGGGAATTACCCGTTAGTTCTCCTTTTATTCAGGATATACTATTTATTAGCTTTATCGTATTTCTTTTTTTGTTTTGCATAGAATTTATCAAGACCACCGGATACAGCATCATTTAATTTACCAACTAAGGAATTTGGGGCTACCAGTGCTGTAAACTGTTCTATAGTTGTAAAAATACCCATTTGTGTCAGTTTATCTCCTTTAACAAAAATATTAGCTCCGGCAGGATTAAGATACTTTAATGGCGCTTTTTCTTCAACAATTTCACAAAATTTGATATTTATTGATGCTTCCAGATTAGATTCAATTTTAACAACATCTTCTGCCCTCGAATAAGTCATTCCATAATATCTAACATCAACAGATGCATACACAATGAATTTGTCGCTTAATTGATTCCAATCCTCCACTTCAGTATCTTTGCCAAATAATTTAACGGTCTTTTTAGGTACATCAGCTAAATTACCTAAAACAAATTTTTCGACACCAAAGACCTTATTTAATTCATCAACAACTGTGCTATAAATTGCTGCATAATCTTCGGGCAGATCAATAGTATTAATTCTTGTTTTTAAAGCTTCAGCTTCTTCAGGGTATAAAGAAACTGTTGCAGAGGCTTCAGGTTGTTTTGCATGAACCTGAGTTTTGTTAAAATAAACATAAATAGTTTCAGCGTTGTTAATTTTCTCAATTATGGTAACTTTTTTACCTGCATAAGAATTTGAGATAAAAATTACCAGAACAATAATAATAAGTTTAAATACTTTCATAGAATTAGTGTTTAATTAATAATTAGGTTTCTTTCTATTTTGGGCTAAATAATGAATTAAGATCAAAAAGCATTTTGATTAGACCCTGGTGGAGATTTATTTTTAATTTATAGAAGTTAAAATGAAAACATCTTATAACTACAATACTTCAGACAGAGAACCGGAATAGAAACATACTGATTTTTTCAATAATTTATTCAAATTACAATTTTATTTAACAACAGTCAAATAAAAGGGATCAATTATAACTATTTGATTTTAATTATGATATGGAGAATAAACCAATTGCTGATAAATAGAGACTTTGAAGTCTCATATTTCCCACACACTCATAATTGCTTCTTTTTGGAAAAAATATGGATTATTACATAAAGAGATTCCTCTCCCGATAGCTATCGGGATAATACTGTATTATATTTAGATAGATAATCCCCTTTTATTCCCCCTTTGTTAAATGGGGAAATATATAATTCTATTTTGTTAATTTTTTATATTTAAAACGTTTTGGGGCTTCGGTTCCTACACGTTTGCGACGGTTTTCTTCATACTCAGAGAATGATCCTTCAAAAAAGTGTACGTATCCATCACCTTCGTAGGCTAAAATATGAGTTGCAATACGGTCCAAAAACCAACGGTCGTGACTAATTACTACAGCGCAACCTGCAAAACTTTCCAATCCTTCTTCCAGTGCCCGTAATGTATTTACGTCAATATCGTTGGTTGGTTCATCAAGTAGTAATACATTTCCTTCTGCTTTTAATGCCAATGCAAGATGTAATCGGTTTCGTTCTCCTCCGGAAAGTACTCCACATTTTTTCTCCTGATCGGCACCTGTAAAATTAAAACGTGCAACATAAGCACGTGAATTTACAGTTCTGTTTCCAAGTTTCATATTTTCTAATCCATCGGAAATAACTTCAAAAACTGTTTTGTCAGGATCTATCGCTTTATGTGTTTGATCAACGTAACTTATATTTACTGATTCGCCAATTTGAATATCGCCTTTATCAGCTTTTTCCTGTTCCATAATCATGCGAAACAAGGTTGTTTTTCCTGCACCATTTGGTCCAATAACTCCAATAATTCCTGCTGGTGGCAGTGAAAAACTCAAATCCTGAAATAATACCCTGTCGGCGTATGCTTTTGATACTTTGTGCATTTCAATTACTTTATCACCCAATCGTGGGCCATTAGGAATGAAAATTTCCAAACGGTCATCCTTTTGTTTTACATCTTCGTTAAGCATTTTATCGTATGCTGATAAGCGGGCTTTAGACTTAGCGTGGCGTGCTTTAGGTGACATACGAACCCATTCAAGTTCCCGCTCCAGAGTTTTTCGTCGTTTCGAAACTCCTTTTTCTTCCATCTCCAGTCGGTTCGATTTCTGCTCAAGCCAGGAAGTATAATTTCCTTTCCAAGGAATTCCTTCACCACGATCAAGCTCTAAAATCCAACCTGCAACATTATCCAGAAAATAACGGTCGTGAGTTATACAAATAACTGTTCCTTTATATTGTTGTAAATGTTGTTCCAGCCAATGCATACTTTCAGCGTCGAGATGGTTGGTAGGCTCATCTAAAAGTAGAATATCAGGTTCTTGTAACAGTAAGCGACAAAGCGCAACACGACGTCTCTCTCCACCTGAAAGCTCACTTACCGGCTGATCATCGGGCGGACATTGCAAAGCATCCATAGCACGATTTAACTTAGAATCAAGATTCCATCCATCCAGGAGATCAATTTTTTCCTGCAATACTGCCTGTTCTGCCATTAGTTTATCCATTGCATCAGCGTCCTCATAAACTTCTGGTAAACCAAATTTCAGGTTAATTGCCTCATATGCTTCCAGAGCATCTACTATACCTTTTGCTCCTTCCTTAACAATATCCTTAACAATTTTTGTTTCATCGAGCTTTGGTTCCTGTTCCAATAAACCAACTGAGTAACCAGGCGCAAAAACCAGCTCGCCATTAAAGGCTTTATCTTCTCCCGCAATAATGCGCAATAAAGTAGATTTTCCACTACCGTTTAATCCGATAATTCCAATTTTAGCTCCTAAAAAAAACGACAGGCTTATATCTTTTATAACTGTTTTATTTGGTGGGTAAGTTTTGCTTACCTTATACATCGAAAAAATGATTTTTTTATCGTCGGACATAATTTAAAGTTTCTGGTTAAAAGTTTAAAGTTCCTGGCTTAACAAAATTAGTAAATTAATTTTGAGTTATTAGTTAAATGTTTTGAGTAATTCCAAAAATAAAGCCACCTTCGGGATTCTTCTTTTAGCTCAGAATGACAATCCAAGATGACTTTTAACTTATAACATTAAACTCACAACTATACAATGGTAAACTCTAAGTCCAAATATGTTAATGTTTCATTTTTTGGTTTTGAAGTTTCGTTATCCCATTCACGTATTTTATAGTACTCCTCAAGATTACTTTCAAACTCTTTTTTATCTACAATTGCTCCTTTATGATCGCCTACAGTAAATTTATTTTCAAAGAATTTGGGGGGTAAAATATCATCGTTAATATCAAAACCTTCGCGATAATTGAACATTTTTTCGAGAGTAAATATCCGTGTACCTGCTTTATCAAATTCTCCCTTGCTCCAATCCATACCTGTTATTGCTGATAAAAATTTATCATAACTTATTTCTCCATTATACCATCTACTTGCAAAATTACATGCAGCCAAAGAATCCCGCAATGCAGACTGATCCTGTTTGTCAGGAGATCCTCCATTCATATGACATGCACCACGGTTACTTGTTACGTATGTAATACTCCATCTATCAGAATTTACAGGTACATTCCATGCAGCTAACTCATGTCCTTTCACATGTATTGCAAATTTATGCGAATCATGTCCAATTTCATTTGACATGAACTTTACTCCGTTGCATGCTTTATCTCCAATTCCTTCACGTTTGCATATTTTATGAAGTAGTTTTAATGAAGCGTCAACATTTCCCCATGTTAGATCAATATTATCTAAATAGTTGCTATCTATAATTTCTTTTTCATAAGCTTCCATTAAAAATCCAATTGTATTGCCAACGGAAATAATATCAATACCGTAATCATCGGAAACAGCAATTAATTTTTGTAAACCGGATAAATCAGAAATCAATAAATTTGCGCCCAACATTGTTCCTGTTTCATATTCGGGGCCATCGTGAACCATAACACTGTATGATCCTTTGGCTATTCCAGATTTCTTACAAGCCAATGGGCAGGAAAAACATGCAAAATCTCTTTTCCAGACTTTTTCGCGATTAGCTTCTGTAGCAATTTTTGCTACTTCGCCAAAAGTTCCTTCGCTATAATTTTTAACTGCCTGTGTACCATTATTGCTCGAATATGCAAGTGCATTTGCAGTTCCACCATATCTCCAGAATTTAAGAGAATCATTATGATCATCTTTAAAAGACTTCCGGGCTTTTGATAATAATTCAAGATATGTTTTATGATCTCCAAGAACCGGTGATTGTGTACCTTTTATTGCAATGGCTTTAAGATTTTTTGAGCCCATTACACAACCTGTTCCTCCTCGTCCTGCAGCTCTGGCAGCAGTATTCAGAATCGAAGCCATTGGTATCAGTTGTTCTCCCGCAGGACCAATATAGCATGATTCAAATTTTCTATCACCTAGTTCGTCAATCAGAGCATTATCGAACTCTTCCGTTCCCATACCCCAGAATTTTCCGGCATCAATTATTTCTACATTATCATCTTCAATTTTAATATATACCGGTTTATCAGCTTTGCCGGTAATACATATTCCATCGTAACCGGCAAATTTAATTTCAGGGCCAAAAAATCCGCCCATATTGGAATAACTAACTGTAGAACCGTGCTCATGTTTAGGATTAACAGCCGATGTGCGAGGAGATTTTGTTACAACCGTAGTACGTGAAGATGAGGGAATAGGCAATCCTGAAAACGGACCTGGCATAAATAACAATGCATTTTCAGGTGATAATGGATCAACACCCGGATTAGGTAATTTGTCCCATAATATTTTAGTTCCTAATCCGCGTCCACCAATAAATAATTTTATGTCTTCTTCAGGAATCTGTGTGTTTTTTATTTCCCCTGTTGTGAGATTTATATCCAGTAATTTTCCGTAATATCCTTTCATAGCAATTATCTTAAACATTAATATTATATAATTCTTTTATTAGCCGCTCTGCAATTTTAACAGGAGATAAATCAGCTAAATCACGGTCAGCATGCATCTCAATATATTCCAATGCATCGAACGGACAATTTGCCACACATTGAGGATTACCATTGCAAAGAGTACACATTCGTTCCGGCATATTTGTCTTTGGATTTGGATGTATTATTCCGGCCCGAAGTTCCGCACAAGCTTCTGCACATTGCATACAGCCAATACATCTTTCTGTATCATTTTTAATTGTCATATTATTATCCCTGAATAATGCTTTTCGCCCGGTTATTGCATCCGGCTCAACCGGACATGCATTAACACAAGGAGTATCAGGACAAATAGCACAAGTTACCGGAATATCGACATCAGGATTAAAATGATAAACTCTTATATTCGAATAATGCGGATTTCCTAAACCATTTACTTTTTCTCCATCAATAACAATTGGATGATTAAATGCAGAGCAAGCGGATTCACAAGTCCTACACCCTGCACATTTTTCAAAATTTATGCTTATAGCCTTTATAAGGTTTTGTTCTGTGTCTTTAATTATTCGAAAACCGAATGTTCCCAACACAATTAATCCACTACCTCCAAATGCTATATCCTGAAGAAAGTGCCTTCGTGTATATTGTTTTGAATTACTCATAGGTTTCTTTTTTTGGTATACAATTTCTAATACATTGCAAAATCGATATGCATACGTATACATATAGCTTTCAGTTGAATAAGATACAAAAACTTTAGATTTATGTCCAGAAGAATATATAGAAGTTTCAATTAGAATGTTCAATATAGAATCATTCTTTTAAAGAATAATTTAAAAAAGTTACGGGTACAAAGTCAGAATGTCGGATACAGCTATATTGCTTCAATATCCTCTGCTTTAAGCCAACCTTTGCTTCCGTCGCTGAGTTTGATTTCGTTCCAACCCGAAATTTCATCATCGACCCAAACTTTTGTTCCTTCATGAATTACAAATAAATCAGTTCCGCTTGCATCGGGTGAGCTTTTTACAGTTACAGTAGGATTCATAACTATAGCAGTATCGCTAATAAGTATTTTCTGTTTTTGCTGATACGAAAATATAAATGAAGTAAACGAAATTATTATTACTATAAAACCCAACCAAAATGATAATATTTTAAAACTACTGCTTCGGCTATATAAATAAAATGAAATAAATATCAATGACACTACAAATGTTACTATACTTAATATTGCCCAAAAATCCGATGAAAAAAGATTCTTTAAGCCCCTTACCCAACCAGTAACAAAGAAAACAGGCAGTTTTTCAATTTTATCAATAACCAAACGATTTGTCAGTTCCAGATTATAATTAATATCATTATCATTTGGTGCTAATTGTAATGCTTTTTCATAATTTAATATTGCCCTGGCAATAATATTTTGCTTGTAATATGCATTGCCAAGATTATAATATAATTCCGGTGATTCATATCCTAGTTTCAGAATATTTTCATAGGAATCGACAGCATGTTGATATTTCCCATCTACAAATAAGTTATTTGCTTTTGCCAATAGACTATCGGCTTCCTGTGCATTTAAATATAGCACTGTGGAAATTGAAAATATGAGAAATATAACTTTTTTCATTTGTTTATTATTTTACAACAATATCTTATACAACCAATTAACTATCTCAGCTTTTGTTGTAATTTACTTATCACCTTTATAGCATCATTATATAAAGTGTCCATTTTTGTTTCTTCAGTAACAGGCGCATAACGTGCATACTCACACCGATCTATAATATTCAGTATTTGATCGATATATTCTGCGTCAACATTTTTAGTTATCATTTCTGTTCTGGCATTATCTTTTGATAAACTGGCAACCGAAATTCCCAACTTATCGCTAATATATCCCCACAAAGCTTTAACTAATTCTTCATAAAACGCCTCTTTATGATCTTGCTTCATAAAGCCAGAAGCTATATTTAATCGTTTACGGGCAAACTTGTTAGCTTTTTTATTTTTAACAAGCATAACATTTTCATTTTCCTTCGTTTTCATTCTACGGAACAGTAAAACGACCAAGAATATTATTATGACAAGTATATATACAATGTAAAAAACTCTTGATCCAAATATAAACTTGTTTAGTTTCTTTAACTGAATATTATTTTTAATGAAACGTATATCCTGCCCAAAGAATTTTACATCTTCTTTTGTAAATGCAGATGAAACTGTGACAGTAGTATCAGTTTCAGATTTTGTTACATCAATTTTAAATGGTCCGGCTTTTCTTGTTTTGTATTGATCTGTTTCAGTATCAAAATATGAAAAATTAAAAGCAGGAATAGTAAAATTACCTGCATGACGTGGAATCATAAGATATTCAAAAGTTTTATTCCCAACAGCTCCGCCTTCTGTATATTTTATATTATCGCTTACTTTAGGGTCATAAACATCAAAATCAGAAGGAAACTCAATTTTTGGAGGATTAATATATTTTAAATTCCCGTTACCTGCGATCTTAACCCTTAACGTAACCGCGTCATTTGTTTTTACCTTCAGATTATCTACTGTTGCAGAAAATTGTAATTTACCTACTGCACCTGAAAAATTATAAGGTTTATTATCGGGCAATTCAGATACATTTATAACTACAGAATTGCTTATCACTTTTCGCCCTTCGCTATCTACAGCTCCAAAAAAATCATCGAACATACTTCTGGATCTGCGGGTGTTTGGTTTTTGATAATATACATCGAGCTCAAATGGTTCAATTACAATTTTACCGGTTTTCTGAGGATATAATAAGTATTTTTTCAAAACTCCTGTCAGGTATATCTGATCATTGATACGCTCTCTGTTTAAACTGGTTAAAGGAGGAACTTCCAGATCCTCTGCAATAAATCCCTGAAGAGAAGGAAGCTTTGCATTATCTAATCGTGTAATATTTAATTTTGAGAATAACTTAATTGTTGCAACCACATGTTCTTCCTGATGAACTTTTGTTTTACTTACATAAATCTTAATATATAAATCAGATTTAGAAATCTGATCTTGATCTGTTGTTTGTGAAGTCTGATTTATTCCTGAAGGTGTGGTTACAGATTGCTTCTGTTTTGGTGCACCTTTAATTACTTCTATTTTAACAGGATTAGATTTATATGTTTTTTTATTTACAACAACTTCAGCCGGAGGAATAATAAAAGCGCCTTCTTTGTTTGCTTGTACTACATATGTATATCTTAATTCAAAAGTCTGGGTAACTTTACCATTGACTATACTTACATTGCTTGATTGAGAAGTACTTGGGCCCGCAAGAACAGAAAAAGCATTTATGGCCGGAGCAGAAAAATTATCAGCCTTAGCATTGATTGCATAAATTAACCTGAACTGCTGACCAAGTTCAACAACTTCAGGTGCCGATGCTCTAAATGAAACATCCTGCGAAAATGCACATTTAGTAAATATTAGAAAAACTATAAAATACCACCTTTTCATCTATTATTGACTATTTTTCGTTTAAATATAGAACTATAAACTAAATTAATAATTGTTAATTTAATAGTTACCATTCCTTTTCAACTTTAACTTTTGCAGCCGCTGCTTGTTGTTCTTTGACTTTTTTCTGAGTATCTTTTTCGTCGTTTGCTAAGGCCTGCAAAATTCTTTCTGCATCTTCTTTAGATATTTGTTGTTGTTGATCTTTTTCCTGATTTTCATCCTTGTTCTGATCCTGCTTATCTTTTTTCTTATCCTGATCTTGCTTGTCCTGCTTATCCTGACTTTCCTGATTTTGATCCTGATTCTGGTTTTGCTGTTGTTCCTGTTCTTCTAATTTTTTTTGCGCATAAGCGAGATTATATTTTGTTTCCATATCGCCGGGAATATTTCGTAAAGCATTTTTATACGCTTCAATACTTTCTTTATACTTATTACTCTGTAATAATGAGTTTCCCAAATTATGATAAATTTTTGCTTTGGCTTCTTTACTTATTTCTAAATCGGCTATACTATTAAATTGATTAATAGCATCTTCATATTTTTCTTGTTTGTACAAAGCATCACCCACATTAAATGCCGGTTCGTGAGTTTTTTTCTCTTCCAGATCAACTGCCTTGCGATACGAAACTTCAGAATTTTCAAAGTCTGCTTTCTCAAACTCTTTATTTCCCTGACGTATATATTTTCTGTCTTTTTGTGCAAAAGCACTAAATACAGTTAATGCTAAAATATAAATTAATATATATTTAATCCATCTCATAACTACGCATTAATTTTAAATAAGTTAAAAATTTTCGACCATTTACTTTTTCTTTCAGGTATAAAAATGTCTAAAAGAATAAAGAGTAATGCAATTGCTAACAAATACTGGAAACGATGTTCAAACTCGGTATATATTTTTTCCTCCATTTCTTTCTTTTCCATTTTATTAATACGTTCGAACAGTTTATTTAATCCTGTTTGAGTATTACTGGCCCTGATAAATATTCCGCCTCCGGCTGATGCAATTTCCTGTAGTGTTTTTTGGTTTAATTTACTAATCACAGTATTTCCATCTTTATCCTGCTGAAAAATTGTTTGTTCATACTCTTTTTGTAGTGGTATTGGTGCTCCCTGAGGGCTTCCCATTCCAATAGTATGAATTGCAATTCCTTTTTCGTTCGCCAGTTTCGCTGCTTTAACGGCGTCATCTTCATGATTTTCACCATCAGTTATTACGATCAGAGCTTTTTCCATATCACTTTCCGGAGAGAATGAATTCATTGCCAAATCAATTGCTGAACCAATTGCAGTTCCTTGTTTCGAAACTATTCGTGTATTTATAGATGACAAGAACATTTTTGTAGCTGAATAATCCGAAGTTACCGGAACCTGTATGTATGCATCGCCTGCAAAAACAATTAAACCAATTCGATCATTTTCCATATTATCGACCAGTTTAGAAATTGCCTGTTTAGCTCGTTCCAGTCGGTTTGGTTTTATATCTTCGGCCAACATGCTATTTGATACATCAAGAGCTATAATTATTTCTGCTCCGGCTCGCTTTACTTTCTCTAACTTTGATCCAAACTGAGGGTCGGACAATGCAAATATAATGGCAATAACAGCTACGAACAGAAATATAAACTTAAGAACAGGACGGCTTTTAGAAACAAAAGGCATTAACTGCTCAATTACATCCATATCACCAAATTTTATTAATGCCTTCTTCTTATAATATTGCGCTAATCCGAATAAAAAAATTAGAACAGGTAGTATTAATAATAGATACAAATATTCTGTATTTCCAAATCTAAACATTTTTCTTAGTTCAAAGTTAAAATCCAATTTATGGAATTTGTCTTAATAATGTATTTCTTAATATCATATCAGATAAAAGCAGTAAAGCCGCCAATAAAACAAACATTAAAAACTCTTCATCTTTTTGACTAAACTCTTTTACCTCTATTTTTGATTTTTCTAACTGATCAATCTGCTCATATATCTGTTTTAGCTTATTATTATCTGTAGCTCTAAAGTACTCACCGCCTGTGTTTTGAGCAATATCCAACAAAGTTTCTTCATCAATTTCAACCGGCATATTTCTTAGCTGTATACCAAAAGGTGTTGTTACAGGATATGGAGCCATTCCTTCTGATCCTACACCAATAGTATAAACTCTTATACCAAAAGTTTGTGCTAATTCCGCAGCGGTCCCTGGTGCAATTGCACCACGATTATTTACTCCATCAGTTAATAATATTATTACTTTGCTTTTCGCCTCACTGTCTTTTAAACGGCTTACAGAAGTTGCCAGCCCCATTCCAATAGCAGTTCCATCTTCAATCATACCACTTTTAATGTCTCTAAAAAGATTTATTAATACTGAATGATCTGTTGTTAGCGGACATTGTGTAAAACTTTCACCGCTAAAAACTACCAGTCCTATTCTGTCATTTCTGCGACCCGCAATAAATTGAATTGCAAGATCTTTAGCAGCTTCCAACCTATCCGGGTCAAAATCACGAGCCAGCATACTACTGGAAATATCTAAAGCTAATATAATGTCTATACCTTCAGATTCCTCATCCTTCCAGCTTAATGTAGATTGTGGCCGGGCAATTGCAGCAATTATTAACGCTATAGTAAGAATTCTAAAAGCAAAAACAACATGTCTTAATATGTGTTTATAAGTAATATGATTATCACCTATTCCTTTAATAGTAGAAACCTGAATGCTGGCATGTGTTCGTTTATGATTAAATACATACCAAACCACTACAGGCACTATTAAAAATAGCAGATATAATAAATTTGGGTTTGCAAATATTATATGGTTCATAATTCTTTATTCAAATAATATTTAACTAATCATTTTGTTTTTCAAGCACTTTAACTTTTCCTTTATTATACTTTTCAGATGAATCCGCTTCCGCTTCCGCTTCCTCTTCCTCTCCTTCCGGATGTGTTGGTTTTTCTTCAATAATCAATTTAGTTCTGTCAACAAAACTATAGGAGCCACTCAAACATTTTTCGTGTTCATCGCCAACAGGTTTAAACTTTGCAAACTTTACTAAATCTGATGTATATAATATTTCCTTTAAAGTATTATAAGCTTCTTCATCTTTGAATTTATTTACCTTTAATGATTCTAAGATTTCTTCACTTGTTCTTTCCAATGTACGTACAGAAAATCTGTTCCATAAGTACATACGAAGAATATCGGTTAAAACAGTATAATAATCCTTAACTCTGTCTTTTTGCCAAAGCTTATCATTCATAAGTCTGGACAGATCGCGTAACGCAATTATATGAGCAGGTTCCCGGGGTTTTATACGTCCAAGAATTGGCTCTTTGCGCTTTATCTTCCTAAGAATATAGATAATAACCAGAATCAAAATAGCTAAACCTAATCCTCCACCAGCCCAGGGAAATATTTCTGCAAAGCTTATTGGTGCAGTATAAGGCATTTTAATATCTTTAATTGCCTCTGAAGTATCAACCTTAACTGAATTTATTTTAAAAATAAAAGGTTCAGATTTAATGGTATCAGAATAGTATAAAACAGGAATTGGTGGAATAACATAATAGCCGGAATCGAAAGCTGTGATTAACAAACGCTTTTTAATTAACCAATCCCCATTTTCTAATAAAGTTGTATCGTTCTCTGATTGATCCAGTATTTCAATTCCTTTTGTCAGCTCTTCATCAAATATTGGTATTCCAACAAAAACATTGTAAGGTTGAGTTACCTTTAATTCTAAACCTACCTGATCGCCAATTAAAAACTCTGTTGTATCCATTTCTGCTGTAACCGTTACCATTTGTGCTGTAACAACATTAACTACAGTTGATAAAACAATCAGAAAAATAATATTCAGCTTATATGTATTTATTATTTTTAACATAGATCAATTCAATTATCGCTTTTTAAAAAGGTTCATTAATGGTTTTACATAATCTTCGTTAGTAGCTATAGAAACAAAGTCAACACCAGCACGAACTAAAATATCATTTACGGATACATCCATTGTTCTGTACCAATCTGCATAATTTCTACGAAGACTTACGCTTGTTGTATCAACCCATGCATATTCACCCGTTTCAGCATCTTTCATCCGAATTATACCAACTGAAGGAATTTCTTTTTCACGTTTATCATAAATTTTCAATCCGATAATATCATGTTTTCGATTTGCTATTCTAATAGCTTCATCGAATCGTGGAGTCCCGTATTGATCATCATCAATAAAATCGGAAATTAAAAATGCAGTACTTCTCTTTTTTATAACATTGGTTAAATAACGTAATGCTTCAGAAATATTTGTTTCCTTATTTTCCGGAGTAAACTCTATTAACTCACGAATAATTCTTAGAATATGAGTCCTGCCCTTTTTAGGCGGAATGAATTTTTCGACCTTATCGCTAAATAAGATTACTCCTATTTTATCGTTATTATGAATTGCCGAAAAAGATAGTACAGCAGAAATTTCAGTAATCAGATTTTTCTTTAACTGAGTCTGGGTTCCAAATACGCGTGAATTACTTACATCAACCAATAACATTACTGTAAGTTCGCGTTCCTCCTCATATATTTTAATAAAAGGATTATTAAAACGAGCTGTTACATTCCAGTCAATATTTCGGATATCATCACCGTATTGGTATTCCCTTACTTCGCTAAAAGTCATACCACGTCCTTTAAAAGCACTATGATATTCACCCGCAAATATATTTTTTGATAAACCTCGTGTTTTAATCTCTATTTTTCGTACTTTCTTTAGCAGATCTGAAGCTTCCATACCCAATTAATTTATTGGTTATCAATCAATTTTTCTCTTCGAGCTTCTTGGTAATTACAGAAAAATACCATTCTTCTTTTTTAATCCTGATTACAAAATTTTCCTTTCCGGATATGTAATCATACCACATTAGGTTCTCTTTATACTCAAAGTTTTGATTTAATGAATCGATTATGCTTTTTAATAAACTGTAATCACACATTAACATTTGATATTTACAATATCCATCTTCATTCAAAACAAATAAGTATGTACGGTAACCATCGAAATCCTCAAATTTGATAAAATTACTTTTCCCCATAACTTCCTTTGAAAAATAGAAGTCTTTGTGTTTTTCTTTCATCTCCTTTTTAATCTCTAACTTATGTTTACCAACAAAACTTTGTGCAGGAACGTTTAAGCCCGAAGCTACAATTAACAGAAGTACAATTATTTTTTTCATCTAACAGATGTGTAACATTTAAGGAACTTCAATAGTATTAAGAATTTCTGTAATAATATCTTCGCTGGTAATGTTTTCTGCTTCTGCCTCATAAGACAATCCTATTCTGTGACGTAATACATCGTGACAAATAGCACGTACATCTTCAGGAATAACATAACCACGGCGTTTAATAAACGCAAAAGCTTTTGATGCCATAGCTAAATTAATACTTGCACGAGGCGAACCACCGTAATTAATCATTGCAGAAAACTTTTCCAGGCCATACTTTTCAGGAAATCTTGTTGCGAAAACAATATCTAATATATATCGTTCAATTTTTTCATCGATATATACATCCTTTACAACATTGCGTGCGTTAATAATGTTTTCCGGTTTTAAAATAGTATTTGCTTTTGGAAACTCTTTGGCAATATTTTCCCTTACAATCAACTTCTCCTCTTCCATTTTAGGGTAATCAACCACAACTTTAAGCATAAACCGGTCGACTTGTGCTTCGGGTAATGGATAAGTACCTTCCTGTTCGATAGGGTTTTGCGTTGCCATAACTAAGAACGGTTTTGGAAGTTCATACGTTTCTTCACCAATAGTTACCTGGCGCTCCTGCATCGCTTCTAATAACGCACTTTGCACTTTTGCAGGAGAACGATTAATCTCGTCGGCTAAAACAAAATTGGTAAATACAGGCCCTTTTTTAACATGAAATGCCTCTTTTTTCTGGCTGTAAATCATAGTACCAATCAAATCGGCTGGTAATAAATCAGGCGTAAACTGAATACGACTAAAATCAGCATCAACAATACTTGATAATGTGTTAATGGCTAAAGTTTTTGCCAAACCAGGGACACCTTCGAGCAAAATATGCCCGTCGGCAAGAAGACCAATTAAAAGAGAATCAACAAGGTGTTTTTGACCAACTATTACCTTGCCCATTTCAATTTTAATCATATCAATAAACGAACTTTCCTTTTCTATTCTGTCATTCAGCTCTTTAATATCAACTGTTTCGTTCATAGTTTATAATTTTTGAAAAGATACATAAAATAATTTTGTTAAAATAATTGTAATAATTCTACTTCTGTCATTGTAAAATCACGACAATATTAACTCAATTTTGTGTTAAATAATGTTAAAGGATTTTAAGAAAAGCTAAGTATAATACAATTAATAATTAATTTATTAATTGAACTGCAATGGTCAAATTAAAATATTATTAGATATATTTTTTTATTATTTTGCTTACTGTTTCTATAAGTATTGGTTTTGTGAGATATTCATCACAACCTGCATCAATAGCTTTTTGTTTATCGTAAAATGTACTGTATGCAGTTTGAGCAATAATCGGCAAATCAGGTTTAATCAACTTAATTTTACGGGTAACCTCTAATCCACTCATTACGGGCATTTTCAAATCCATCAATATAAAGTTTAAATCATCATTTTTTTCACAATACTCAACAGCTTCAATCCCATTTCTGGCATGAACAATTTCTCTAATATTTAAATCAAATAAAACTTCCTGCAAAAACAATAAATTATTCTGTTCATTTTCAACAATTAGCACCTTCCCTCTGTTATTTATTTCAGTATTTTTGGAAATAATATTATTGTTGGTTTTAGTTTTGATATTTTCAACAGGTAAAGATTTTACAGGTATGCTAAAATAAAATGCAGAACCTTCCTGCATTACTGATTCTAACCATATCTCACCTCCTAATAATTGAACGAATCCTTTAGAAATAGAAAGACCTAAACCAGTACCACCATAGGTTCTGGTATGGTTCGTTTCAACTTGTCTGAAACGTTCAAAAATATTATCGTGTGATGATTTTTCAATACCAATGCCCGTATCTTTAACTTTAAATTCAACATTACCTGCTTTATAATAACAAGCAATTTCTACAAATCCTTTTCCAGTAAATTTTAGTGCATTTGAAACAAAATTGTTAAGCACCTGATTTATTTTTCCGTAATCACTTTTTAATTCCCGGTATTTTTTTGGTAAATTTTTACTTATTCGCAATTCAATTCCTCCAGAGTCAAACTGAGGTTTAAAAAAGTTATATATAGAATCGATTAAATCGTAAACACTAAAGGCTTCCACAATAACCTCTAACTGTCCTGTTTCTATTTTTGAAATATCCATAATATCGCCTATAATCCTTAAAAGTTGTTGACTACTTTTGTTGATTATACTTACAAATTTAGTTTTACTTTCTGTAGTCAAGTCCTGCTTTAACAATAACTTCGAAAATCCGACAATACCATTCATAGGAGTCCGAATCTCATGACTCATGTTTGTTAAAAATGCAGTTTTGAGTTTATCCGATTCCTTAGCTTTCTCCAGTGCTTTTTCTAAATCATCAATAAATCTTCTACGTTCAATTGAAATGCTTAACTGATTTGAAATAAATTCAAGCATTTCCACATCGGACTCATTAAAAGCATTTTTATCTTTGTAACTTTGCACAACAAATGCCCCAAAAACTTTATTTTTAATTTTCAGCGGCACTCCAAGCCAAACTTCTGCTAAAGTTCCTATCAAATCTATTTTACCTAATTTGTTTAATTCAAGTATTTCATCTTTTTTTAGCAATACAGGTTTATTCTGTTTTATAAGATATCCGGTTAATGATTTTCCAACCGGAATTCTGGTATAATTATCCTTTTCGTCGCTCATATAAGGTGCACTAAATGTATTTGTGTGCTCATCTATAAATGCTACATAAAAGTTTGTAGTGTCGACAATTGTTCCCAGTTGCTCTCTGATAATGCTTATAAAATTTTCTATATTCTCAGTAATGTTTACAGCCTGAGATATATTATACATAATTCTCTTGAGATTTTCGGCTTTTTTTCGTTGGGTAATGTCCCTTCCTATGCCAACTAGAGCAATTGTTTTACCTTTCTCGTCTTTTATTGAAGATGTAGTAAGCTCTATTGGGAAAATAGTCCCATCTTTTTTCTTATTCCATACTTCACCAGTCCAATTCTCATTTTTTGTTTCGGCAAAAATAACTTGTGTTACATGTTCATCTTGTTTTGCCCTTAAAACATCGGGTGTTTTCCCAATTAGCTCACTTGCAGAATATCCATACAACTTAAGCAATGCCCGGTTAACGTGCACTATATTATTAGAAGTATCAGTAATACTCACACTCTCAGTTATACTTTCAATTGTGTGGGCCAATCTTTTTATTTTTTCTTCAGAGATTCTACGCTCGGTTATATCCTGCAAGTAAGATATGGTACCCGTAATTCCTTCATTAGATTTAATAATTTCGCTTACTGAGATATCTATATATATTACGTCACCGTTCTTTTTAAGTCCTTTAAACTTATATCGTGTAGAAGATTCCGTGTTACTAAATCTTTTTTTATGAAATTCAGTAACCCACTCCTTATCATCCGGATGAACTAAATCATCATGTGATAATTTTATAATTTCTTCAGACGTATATCCAAATAATTCTTCGAACTGCTTATTAAAATATACTATATTACCATTCTTATTGTCCTGAGCAATAGCAACATTAGCAAGCTCAACCAGGTCTTTGTATTTATTTTCACTTTTTTCTTTCTCAAAAAGCATTCTTTTTATTCCGGTTATATCTCTGTTATTTCCACGCCTTCCGATGAAATTACCACTATTATCGAAAACGGGGTTACAGTTATGCTCTATCCATCGTTCTTCCCCGTCTGCCCTTATTATAATAAACTCCATAGAATAGTGGTGATGATTTTCATCACTTTCTTTAAGGTAATGTACACTAACCTTATTCCTATATTCCGGATGTGTAATCTCATATATTAGCCTTGAATTAGAAATGAATTTATCGGGAGTATATCCTGTTATTTTTTCACAGGCTTGAGAAACATAAACGTACGTACCATTTTGATCAATCCAGTATTCCCAATCGTAATTATTATCAGCAATTGTACTGAATTTAATATTGCTTTCACGTAGGGCATTTTCTGTCAATTTGCGTTCCCCGATTTCTTTTTCAAGAGATCTGCTCAGAGTTTTTTGTTGTTTAAAAAGGCTTTTAAGTTTTTGGTTCTGAAATGAAATCAAAAAACTAATTAAGAAAAACATGCAAATTTTTAAAACACTGGTTACAGGAAAACTTAAATCAGTACTTAAATAATGCATAACTATTAGCGACAGAGCCAGTACTACAGGTATAAATAAGCTTTTGTGTCCCCACCACAAACTCCCAATAATAATAGGTATATAAAATAAATGTGTGAAAAAAAGATGAGAATGT
Organism: Bacteroidales bacterium; assembly: GCA_019038645.1. Lineage (GTDB taxonomy): Bacteria > Bacteroidota > Bacteroidia > Bacteroidales > UBA12077 > UBA12077. The sequence continues at coordinate 8,103 of JAHOYT010000093.1, read as the reverse complement.
AAAACAAAATGGCCATAATAACTTATACCAACACAAAAGAGTATTAAAATTCCAATACCTATTATTTTATATAAGTCAATAATATTTAATTTCTTCATGTTCAATTAATCAGCTAATAGTAAGTTTTGATTTATTTCTTGTAATATTTCCGGTATTAACTTAAACTCTGTGCTCTTATCCAAAAAGTAGTCTGCCCCGAATTCAACGTAGGCAGTTATGTATTGCTCATTATAATTATCTGTGAGAATTATAACCTTAACCAGTTTGTTTGTTTGTTTTATTTCTTTAAGAATTCTAAAACCATTTCCACCAGGAATCCTGATATCTAATATTACTATGTCGGGCAAAAATTTATTAAAGCTTTCCAAAGCATCAATAGAGTCGGATGTTTGTTCTATAGATTTTATATCAACATAATTTCTGATTAACTCAACCAGCCTGTCGCGAATGAGTTCAGAATCTTCAATTATCAATACTTTCATGGCCTTTTGCTATTATTTACTGATGAATAAATATTAAATAAAGACACATCAATTAATAAGTAAATAAATTATTGCAAGCTACTGTTAATCAGGAATATTTCGTGTAGGAAATTAGCCAATTACTATGTAGGGATATTCCTACAATCTTAAGCTGATTGTTATAAAATTTAATTTATTAGATAGAAAATATTATCTATTTATCCCACTTGAATGGCCAGCCTGTAAGCAGACAAGATTAGGTGCGGAACTGAATATCTAATTGGCAGCCTCTCCTTCCCTTAATAATAAATAGTTTGTTTATTACTCAACCAGACCCTCTTTGAGTGCATAGCGTATTATTTCAGCAGTAGTATTCATATTCATTTTTTCAAGTATACGTTCACGATAAGTGCTTATTGTTTTAGAACTTAAACTAAGTTCTTCAGAGATAATTTTTATGGATTTACCTTTTGCTAAGTTACACATCACTTCCATTTCGCGATCGGAAAGTGAATCATGAGCAGGCATTTCTAAATTATTAATTGTATTTAAAGCAATCCTTTCAGCTAATGATGCTGTAATGTATTTTTCGCCTTTATCAACTTTACGTATTGCATCAACTAATTCTTTTGGAGCGCTGTTTTTTGTTAAATAACCTGATGCTCCTAGCTTTAATGCCCTTATGGCATATTGTTCTTCGGGATGGATACTTAGAATAAGTATTGATATTTTTGAGTCTATTTTTTTTATATCTTTTAATAAATCCAAACCATTCCTGCCTGGCATAGAGATATCAAGTAGTATAACATCAAAATTATCTTTTAATAGTATATTAATAAGCTCGCTTCCGTTACCTGCCTCGCCGCTTACTGAAATATCTGAATAATCCTCGAGGATTTGCTTTAAACCACTTCGTACAACCGGATGATCATCTGTAATAATTACTTTTATCATTATTTAAGTATTATATATTCAAAGGTAAATTTATGATAATTTTAGTTCCTTTATTTGGTTCACCAATAATTTTAACATTACCATCACAAGATTTTGCGCGTTCCTTAATTCCCTGTAAACCGAATGAATCCGAGCTTTCAATTTCTTCGATAGAAATTCCTTTTCCATTATCAGAAATAATTATTTGAAGCATTCCATCTATTTTATCAGCACTAAGTTCCAGTTTTGTTGCATTTGCATGTCGGGCAACGTTTGTAAGTGCTTCCTGAATCATTCGAAATACAATAATTGAAACATCTACTTCTATTTCAGAATCATCAGAAATTAAATTTGAACTACATAGAATACCTGTATTTTCACTGAACTCAGACAAGAGCCATTCTACAGCAGCGATCAAGCCCAAATCGTCGAGAATGCTGGGTCTTAATTCAGTAGATATGGTCTTTACAGATTTTAAAGTATCGCTAAGCAAATTGCTCATTGATTCAAATTTATTAGTCAAATCCGGATTATTTTTATCCAACTTTTTTTCCAGCCATGATAAATCCATATTAAGAGCTGTTAATTTCTGACCTAAATCATCGTGTAAATCAAGCGCAATTTTTGATCTTTCCTTTTCACGAACCTCTTCAATATGCGCTGTAAGATCTACTAATTTTTTATGTGATTCTATTAATTCAAGCTCAGTTTTTTTACGCTCCGTAATATCACGATTTACTCCACGTCTTCCCTGATAAACTCCTTTTGAATCGAAAACAGGGTTACAATTATGTTCAATCCAAAGCTCATTCCCATCGGGTTTAATAATTATAAACTCTTTTGAAAATTGCTTGTTATTTTCTCTGTGTTCATCGTTAAAGTGCTTACTTATTTCATTTTTATAATCGGGATGTATAATATCAAAAAACAATTGGGGGTTATCAGAATATTGTTCGGGTTTTAAGCCACTGATTTTTTCACATGACTGAGATATAAAATTATAATTACCATTTGGCGCTATCCAATACTCCCATTCGAAAGTATGATCTGCTAAAAGCTTGAATTTTTCTTCGCTTTTTTTAATTCTTTCTATTGATTGTTTTTGCTCTGTAATGTCTCTCCAAATATTCAGCAAATAAACTTTTCTCTCTACAATTATTTTTCTAACACTTACATTAACGTCTATTATTTCGCCATTTTTTCGTCTCATTTTTGTTTCAAATGTATCAAAGCCTACTTTAAGTACTTTTTTTATACGCTTTTCTGTTTCTTCTATATTTTCAATAGTTTCAAAATCAAAGATTTTAAGTTTAGAAAATTCTTTGCGTGTATAGCCAAGCATTTTACATGTAATATCGTTAAACTCGGAAAAACCTTTTGTCTCAGTATCTAATAACACGATTGCATCCTGAGCTTGTTCGAAAATTGAACGGAAACGTAATTCAGCTTCTTTTAACTTAATATTAGCAAATTTTTGATCTGTAATGTTAACAGCCAAAGCAGAAACACCTGTAATTTCATTTCCCGAAAAAATTGGATTGAGATTAACTTCAAAATAATTCAGCTGACCCTGAATAATTTCATTAAATTCGAATCTGACTTTATTGCCTTTTATAGCAATTTCATATTTCTCCTTCCAGAATTTCTGCAATTTTGGGGTGAGAATTTCCGATGCATTTAATCCCGGTTTCAATTTAACATTATATGTACGCTGGTAGGCCTCCGAAAAGAATTTATTAAATATAACGTAATTATTATTTTTATCAGTTGACCATATTGATTCATTTCTATTTTCGATAAGTGCCTTAAGATTTGCCTCACTTTTTTTAAGATTTTCGTCAATTATTTTTTTGTTAATGATTGTATTAAATGAGGAAACAATGCGCGTAATTCTTTCAAGTTCGTTATCTGAAAATATGTTTGTGCCTGAAAAGCCAACAAAACCACTTAGTTCGTTATTAGCAGTTAAGGGAACCATTATATATGATTTTATTTTAAGTAATTTCTGAAGGGCAGGAATCGCTTTTTTTATGGTTTTTCTTAACGTTTCGTTTTTTATTGACGTAGTTTGAACATTGGCCTCAATTAATTTTTGTGCTATTGTAGTATCATTATATATTTTTGGCGAATTATTTTTTAGTTTTTCAAAATAGAAACTACCCGGAACGAATGGAATTATAATTTCCGGAATTTTTATACCCATATATTCTTTCATAGAATTTTGCAAAGAATCGGAAAGCGTTATATTTTGCAGAACCATATTTTTCTTTTCAGAATCGAGTAAATAAGCAGTTGCACTCAAACAATCAAATATTTTTCTGGTTTCATTTGAAAAAAAGTATATTAATTCTTTTAGATTATCTCCGGCTCTGACAGATTCGTTAAGTTTGTTTATCAGCTTGAGATCTTCGGTTTGTTGTTTAATTTTTAATTCGGCTTCTTTACGTTTTGTTATATCAATAAAAGAGACAAAAACTTTTGCTAACGATTTTTCATATCCGGGACATACTGTAAGCTTTAAGATAAGGTTCCTGATTTTACCAGATAAATCGATAATGGGAATTTCACTTTCAAATTTATTTTTGCCGGAAGCCAAAGCAATTAATTCTTCTTTAAAAACTACAAGCGAATCTTCGTTAAAATATTCCGGAAGCTTTTTTATAAGCTCTGTTTTATTTTTAACATCAAAAAAAGTTAAACTTGTTTTGTTTACATCCAATATTTTAACCAAAGAAGCACAGTGCAACACCTCTTTTGGGTATTTATCGAAAAATTCGCGAAAATCTTTAACTCCTTTTTTGGTTAAGCTGTCAAAATACTTTTTAATATCAGAAAACTCTTCTTCCCAAATAGGAATTGGCGAATGTTCGAAAAGACTTTGGTAACGCTTTTGGCTTTCAACTAATTTAGTCTCAGTTTTCTTGTATTCAGTAATATCTTCACCAGAACTTAATGTACCTGTAATTATGCCGCTTTCATCTTTAATAATCGAATTATACCACGCTATTTCTCTTATATTTCCATTTTTTGTTACAATTTTATTTTTGAAATATTCAACCTGTTTAAGTTCCCCGTTTATTATTTTATCAAAAGTATTTTTAACAACATTTAATTCATCTTTTAGCAGGAAATTATCAAACCAGTTTTTGCCAATTATATCAGATTCGTTAAACTCCAGTATTTCGCAAGCTTTTTTATTTATTAGAGTAACATTACCATTCGAATCAAGTGCTACCATTATTACACGAGCTATATCCAGATAATGTTGTGTTTTATCATAAAGAGCTTTGTACTTTTCTTCGCCTTTTCTTAGTTCAATAGTTCTTGTCAAAACAACTTCTTCCAGAATTTCTTTTTCGGAGCGCAATTTATCTTCTGCTTCTTTTATTCTCAGCATTAAATTTATTTGAGCAATGAGCTCAATAGGGTTAATTGGCTTTGAAATAAATGCATCGGCACCTGCATTTAAACTTTTAGCACGACTTTCAGCAATAGCTTTTATATCTGTCATCATCACCACAGGAATATGTTTTGTTAATTCACTGGTCTTTATTCTTTGACAGATTTCGAAACCATCCATTTGCGGCATAATAATATCCAGAAGAATTGTGTCAGGTTGCTCTTTTTTAACTATGTCAACACCAACCTTTCCCGACAAAGCAGTAATAATTTTACAGTCCGGCAAATGATTTTTTATTATTGCCTTAATAGTCATCAAGTTATCTTGTTGATCATCGATTACCAGGATTTTTTTCATAATAAGTTATATTATAGCCTTTTACTTATAGTATTTAGCTTTCAAAGTTCGTGGTTATTGAATTGAATAAAGTTACTAATTTTTGTTTTTGGATAAAAAATATTAGTTCTTTAAATAAGTTATTAATATTTAATATCATTAGCTTTGTGACAAACATTATTTGTCTTGAAAAATAGATATTTCATTCAATTAAGTTATAAAGGAACAAACTATCACGGTTGGCAAATTCAGCCCAATGCGATTTCTGTTCAGGAAGTTTTAACAAAAACATTTTCGACTGTATTAAGAGAAACAATTGAAATAACAGGAGCCGGCAGAACAGACACAGGTGTACATGCTTCTTATTTTATTGCTCATTTTAATTCTGCTAAAGAAAATTTACATTCAGATAAAAAAGCTCTGTTTAAACTAAATAGCTTTTTACCAAAGGATATTGCTATACATCTGATTTTACCGGTTGTTAATGAAGCTCATGCACGTTTTGATGCCACAAGCAGAACTTATCAATATTATATACATCAACAAAAAGATCCTTTTTTACTGGAATCATCTTATTTTTTACCTCAAAAGCTAAGCATTGAAATTATGAATAAAGCATGTAAATTTCTATTTCAATTTACAGATTTTACAAGCTTTAGTAAATTACATACTGATGTAAAAACAAATAATTGTAAAATTACCGAAGCTTTCTGGGCACAGAAAGATCATAAACTAATTTTTACAATAACTGCCGATAGATTTTTACGTAACATGGTACGCGCAATTGTTGGAACATTGATAGACGTCGGAAAAAACAATATATCTCAGGAAGATTTTATTCAAATAATTGAAAAGAAAAACAGATCAGATGCAGGAGTTTCTGTTCCGGCTCATGGATTATTCTTAACAAATATTACTTATGATGATAAGTTATTTATTTAATGTATCTGCGTTTATACAATTCCAAAGAATATTGTTTAATTTTGAAGCTAACTTAAAATTAATTCTTATCTTAGAATCACCTAAATTTTAAACTCATTTACTTACTATGAATTTCAAATTTAACATTGCTAAAAAACTTATTCTTGGTTTTGGGATCGTAACAGTAGCCATCTTTTTTAATATCATTTTAATTACTGGAATGCTTAAGGAGAGTGTGGTTGTGAATGAAGAAATTTCTACCAAAGATGTGCCATCGGCTGATCTTGTGCGTGAACTTTCCAATATGATGATTTCGTCGAAGATGCTAATTAAAAACTGGGTTTATGCTGATAAAAAATCAGATACTCCCGACAAGAATCAATTAATAAATTTACACGTAAAAGATTTACCTGCATTACATGAAAAGATTCTTAAACTTTCTGCTGAGTGGACAGATGCTGAGCAAAAGTGTTATGAAGATATTTATGTGGCAATTAACGATACTTTGTTTCCGTTGCATCAGGAAATAATTAATAAACTCAGTACTCCTGAAAGTTATAGTGATATTCAAATGCTTAATCAGGAAATATATCCTAAAGTTAGTAATGGAGGTGAAATTATAGTTGTTAGCGATAATCTAATTGAGCGGCTTTTTGAACTTACAAAAAAACACGAAGAAAAAGTAAATGCTGCATCCGAAAACATGGCTAAATCGTTTAAAGATTTTGAAAATTTTATTTATGTTTCAGGTGTTATTCTTATTATTATAGCAATTATTATTGCACTTTACCTTGCGCAATTAATTATTAAACCTATTATAATAATTAAAAATGTTCTTATTCTATTGGGTAAAGGAATGATGCCTAACAGGCAAATAAAAGAGCGGAATGACGAAATAGGGGAAATGGCTGCAGCTCTGAATGCTTTAATAAGAGGGTTAAAAGAAACTACTGATTTCGCTTTAGAAATCGGAAAGCGTAATTTTGATAGTTCTTTTGTTCCATTAAGTGATGAAGACGATTTAGGTAATGGATTGTTGGAAATGCGTACTAATTTAAAGCATGCTACTGAAGAGGAAGTAAGAAGGAAAAAAGAAGATGATCAGCGTAACTGGGCTTCACAGGGAATTGCTAAATTCAGCGATATTTTACGTCATAATAATGATAATATTGAAAAACTCACATATGATGTTATAAGTAACCTTGTAAAGTATTGCGATGCTAATCAGGGAGGACTTTTTATCGTGAATGACGATAATGCAGATGATCATTTTATTGAAATGGCAGCTGCTTATGCTTTTGACCGCAAAAAGTTTCTTGAAAACAGGATTGATATAGGCGTTGGACTAATTGGCAGATCAGTACAGGAAAGCGAAACTATCTATATAACGGATATTCCGGATGATTATATAACAATTACTTCAGGTTTAGGCGATGATAATCCTAAAAGTATTCTGATTGTGCCTTTGGTTATAAACGATAATGTTTATGGTGTTATTGAGATGGCCTCGTTCAGAGAATTTGAAAAATATCAGATAGAATTTATTGAAAAAATTGGTGAGAATATCGCATCCTCGCTTTCTTCAGTTAAGGTAAATATAAGAACTGCTGAACTTCTGGAAAGAACAAGACAACAAGCGGAAGAAATGAGGGCACAGGAAGAAGAAATGAGACAGAATATGGAGGAACTCCAAGCAACACAGGAGGAATCGGCAAGAAGAGAAGCAAAGCTTGAAAAGAAGGTTGAAGAGTATGAAAGATTAAAGAAACAACAGGAATCTTTTGTGAAGAAACTTGATGGGAATCTTACCGGAGGGCTTGTTTCAGCTTTGGATGAAGATGATGACGATGAACCAACTGATAACAAATAAGAAATAACAATATTCTTAAACGAAAGAGGCTGTCCAAAAAGCCTCTTTTTTCTTGTCTGCACTTCGAAAAGCCTGCCTGCCGTCCAATGTCAATAAGTTAAGAGAATAACCTGCTAAGTATTTGCATATTAGCAGGTTATTTAGTATATTTAAGTGTAATAAATCAAAAAAATATACTATTA
>JAHOYT010000101.1 GCA_019038645.1 Bacteroidales bacterium | reverse complement strand
CGCTCAGAATGACGACTAAATCGTCTTTTTGGACACACTCTTTTGTTCATACTACAATTAATGCCTCGAAATTCTAATTAAATTCCCTATTTCATTTTTTTGAACAGGTCATCGGCAACTTCAAAGCTCTATGTTCTTGCAATAGTTTTTTAAATCCTAAAAAATGAATCTGCTTACTTGAATCTTCCTCCTGTTTTCATTGGATCTCCGTCATATCCTAGCTTTTTCCAGTCAAGCCTTGATTCACCATCTTTATTGTGACAATCAGTGCAGGAAAGAGTTTGTTCACCGCTAACTACCATATGATTAATTGGCCAGTACATTTCTGTTTCAATAAATCCATGTTTTCCGGAATAAGCCAGATCAATAGATTGCATTCCCAATTCTGACGCTGCATTCCAATCAAAAGTTTTCCAGTAACCACCTGACCCAAAAAGTTTAGGAACAACCAGATAATTATTTTCAGCATCATAAATTTGTTTACCACGCATTACTTTAAAGGGAGTAATTTTAGAATTTGGATCTGAAAAACTTCCCGAAAGTGAATTCAATTCAACCACATTGGCAGGATCAAATTTATCACCAAACTGGTAGTAATCAGCTTGTCCGTTATGCCAGGCATATTCAGGAATTACATTCATACCCCAAACAAAATCACCTTTCTTTTTGCTGTATAATGGTTTTCCAAATTCATCATTATCAACTGTTTTGTCCTGACCGGCAGTTGACCAGTCCCACCATGTTTTTGTTGCCATTTCACGGGCAAATGTTGGAATATGACATGTTTCACAAGCAATAGAACTTCCGTGAGTATTTAATATTTTCTTTTCGTGTGGTTTCTCAGTATGGCAGTCAGTACAATTAATATGGTTTGTTCCTTCCATCAAAGAACCATGACTGGCTCCAAGTATTTTGTGGTTTTCACCCGCATGACAATCTGCGCATTCAAATCCGGCTCCGCCCATATGTACATCTAGTTCAGCTGTTGCGTTTAATAAGCTTTCATCCATATCGCCATGTTTAACTCCTGTTCCTCCGCCACCATTTGCGTGACAAACAATACAGTTTGCTTTTTTTGTAGGGCCAACGCTCTGTGCAATTTTAACCAGATCGATACTTTCCACAGGCATTCCTGCTGCGGTTGGAACCTTTTTATAAGTGCCCGTTTGATCATGACAAATAAGACAGTCAATGTTTTCTCCATTGGCAAAGTCGAAAGAATCATCTTTCCAACCGTATCCAATATGACAACTTGTACATCTTGGCCAATTTGACGGTACAGCAACACAAAAATTATTAATTACATTTTGTTTCCCAAAACGTACCATTTCTCCATCGCTATTTTTAAATTCATCGCCCAGCCAGTTCCAATGCCGGGTTTTCATAATCGAAGCGTCAATACCTTCATGGCATGCAAGGCAAGTTGCAGTAATTTCCTGTGGCGAACTAAAAGGTCCTTCCATATATTCAGAATGATCTTCTTGTGCACTAATGTTCATTACAATTAAAAGTGCTGTAAATAAATTAAGTAGTTTTCTCATAATATTTTATCCAGGTAAGTTAATAATTGGTCTCAAAAAAGATGTTTAAAACGGGATGCAATTTACGAAAAAAATCAATATTGCTGAAACTTATAATGTTATTTAGTTATTTTACTATAGAAATAAGTACAAGTATATATATATACTGAGTAACAATTGGAAGTACCGTTTTACTATTATCTCTTATATTGTATCCATTTTCTTCGGGGCATCGCATTCCGGATATTACTGAAACATATTATAAAGGAATGGTAAATTCATTTCCAGCGGATCAATTAAAGTGGCTTGTATTTGTCTGTCTTTTAATTTAGATAAAAAAAACTTTGCAGCTTTAATTCCTTGTCTGTCAGATCTTACAGATCCGTAAAGAATGGCAATATTTAAATCCATAATATAAATTTTAGTTTACTAATGAACAATTGAAATATTAAAATTGTTTATAATTACCGAAAAGAGTATTGATTTTTTTTCGGATTTTAAATTTTGGTTTGTTATTTAGGTTCTCAACAGTAAATCAGGATTCAAGAACAATCATTATGGTTAGGGTTAATGATATTTGAAATTTGCTGTTGTAGTTGAACATCTCTCATTCTGTAAAAATAAATTGATAGAGCTTGATGATTGATTAGTTTATTTCAAGAATAGTTGATAAAGGAAAAGAATGGGGGATGTAATAGCTCACAAGGGGTAACTCTTGTGAGTTTTTTATATCATATCAAGTCGGTTAGCTTTTCTTTCCCATATTTTTTTGGCAAGTTCCTGCATATCTTCTACATTATCGAACTCATCCATTATTTCAGTCCCTAACAGCGTTTCAATGATATCTTCCATTGTAACAATTCCAACCATTTCGCCATATTCACCCACAACCATTGCAATATGCTCTTTTTCTTCAATAAGCTTATAGAACAATTTCATTATAGGCATTTGTTCGTTAACAACGTTTATTTCGCGGTATAAACTTTTAAGTTTTTCATTATGCTTTTTCTCAATTATGAATTGCATAATTTCATCTTTTAAAACATAACCTGTAATGTTTTCAATGTTACCTTTATAAATTGGGATTCTGGAAAAACTGATTTTAGCATTTTTATCAATAAATTCTTTAACAGAAACATTTTCTTCTTCTGCAAATACTACTGTTCGAGGTGTTAATATACTTTTTACTTCAATTTTATTAAATACCATAAGGTTTAAGAGAATTTTTGCTTCTTCCTCTTTAAAGATTCCTTCTTTTACACTAATTTCTGCCATTGCGTGAAACTCTGACCTGCTAAGAACACTTTTTTCTTTGTTTTTACTTAAATGTTTTGTTATTAATTTACTTAACAAAATAATAGGATAAAGAGGCGAATAAATTATGATTGTTAAGCTGGATGCAGCAAAAGGAGCCAGTTGTTTCCAGGAACTAGCACCAATAGTTTTGGGAATAATTTCCGAAAAAATAAGAATTAGGAGAGTTAAAATTATTGATGCTATACTAACAAATTCATTTCCCCATATAATTTGTACCTGGCCACCAACTCCTGCAGCACCCATCGTATGTGCAAAAGTGTTTAAGCTTAAAATTGCCGCAAGTGGCAAATCAATTTCTTCTTTATATTTTTGCAACCTTAATGCATATTTCTTTTTTTCTTTAACTTTTGATGCAATATAAGTTGGAGTAATGCTTAATAATACCGCTTCCAAAATAGAGCATAAAAAAGAAAAAATTAGTGCAACAATAAGGTATGTAAATAATAATCCCATTTTAATTATTTTTCGTAAAAGTGCATTTGTTGAATGTAATCATAAACTTTAGCAGGCAAAAAATATCTGATGTTTTTACCCGATTTAATAGAACTACGAATAAAACTTGAAGAAATATCCATTTGTGGTGCATTAATTAATTTAATGTTTTTATTATTTTCATACTCACCTAAACTAAAACCAGGGCGAGGATAAATATATAATCTATAGTACTTTAAGATTTCTTCATAGTTTTTCCATTTATGAAATGATTTAAAATTATCTGAACCGGCAATTAGAATAAAATCATGATTTGGATTTTTTTCGGTCAGGTAAGTTAAAGTATCAATAGTATAAGATGGTTTTGAAAGCCTGAATTCAATATCTGTAGGTTTAATCTTCTGATTATTATTTAAAGCAAGCTCCACCAACTTGTACCGATCATGTTCATTCAATAAGGAGCTTTTCTTTTTTAAAGGATTTTGAGGACTTATTACAAACCAGACTTCGTCTAAATCACTATACTCAACCATATAATTAGCAATAGCCAGGTGGCCAATATGAATTGGATTAAAAGAACCAAAAAACAAACCTGTTTTCATTTCCTGTTACTGATTTATAAATTTCTTTATTGCTATTTCAGATTCCTGTATTGCTTTTTCTAATTTATCGTTAATGATTATTATATCAAATTGATCTGAATAGTTTAATTCTTCATTAGCCTTTTTTATCCTTGTTTCGATATCTTCTGTACTATCTGTTGATCGAAAAATTAGCCTTTTTTCGAGTTCTTCAATTCCGGGAGGCATAACAAAAATTGACAATGCTTTGTCAGGATATACTTTTTTGATATTTAAGCCTCCTACAACATCAACATCAAATATTACATGTTTACCTTGATTCCAGATTCTTTCCAATTCGATTTTAAGTGTACCATAAAAACGATTCTCGTAAACTTCTTCCCATTCAACAAATTCGTTTCCATTTATTTTTTCTTTAAAATCATCTACAGAAAGGAAATAGTAGTCTTTTCCGTGTATTTCATTTTCTCTTTTGGGACGGCTTGTTGCAGAAATTGAAAATTCAAGGCTTAAATCTTTATCTAAAAGATTTTTTACAATCGTTGTTTTGCCGGATCCGGACGGTGCAGAAAAAATAAATAATTTCCCTTCCATTTGAATTTTAGATTACAGAATATTTAACATTTGTTCTTTAATTTTCTCCAGCTCATCTTTCATTAAAACAACATATTTTTGAATATCAGAGTCGTTAGCTTTGGAACCAATAGTATTTATTTCTCTTCCAATTTCCTGAGTTATAAAACCCAGTTTTTTACCATTTGATTCCGGCTCATTTAACATTTCAATAAAATAATTACAATGATTTGTTAAGCGAACCTTTTCTTCTGTAATATCAAGTTTTTCAAGATAATAAATTAGCTCTTGCTCAAATCTGTTTTTATCAATTTCTGCCTCATTATTTAAACTACTTAAACTTTCGTTTAGTCTGGCTCTGATTTTTTTGGTTCTGTTTTCTTCAAACGGTGTTATTTCGTCTTTATAATTGTTAATGAGATTAATTCTTTGTTCTATATCTTTATGAAGGAATTTTCCTTCCTGAATTCTGAATTCATCCAATTGTGTTAATGCTTTTACAACTGCTTCCTTAATCTCTTTCCAGTCATTTTCATCAATCTTGTCACGTTCTACATTTAAAGTATCAGGAAGTCGGATAGCCATTTGCAATAACTGTTCTGATGTTTGAAGATCCAAATCAGAAGCAATGGATTTTAATTGATTATAATAATTCTTAACCACTCCAGGATTTATAGATGTTGCTTTATTATCATCCGTAACTTCATAATAAAGGACAAATTCCACTTTCCCGCGCTGTAATATTTTAGAAATAGTATTCCGTATTTCTAATTCCTTTTCACGATAAATTCCTGGTATTTTCGTGTATATATCAAAGTTCTTGCTATTGAGTGATTTTATTTCTACAGTTATTTTTCTGTCTTTTAATTCGCAATCGTCTTTACCAAAGCCTGTCATCGATTTTATCATAGTATTCTTTTCAAATGATTGTATTTATGGGGCAAAGGTAATAAATTAGTTATATAGTTTAAAGTTCAAGGTTTAAAGTTTAAAGTTAGACATTGACAATTTGACAACTCAAAACACAGAACCCGAAACTTTAAACTAAATAATAACTTTCTTTTTCCAGTTTCCGGTTAAATAATAAATATACGAAAGTGTGAAGCCTACAAACCATCCTATTGGCATCGACCACCATATTCCTGCTTCTCCGAATTCGCGGGAAAGGAGCCAGGCACCTGGAATTCGTATTATCCATAATGATATTAAAGATATAAACATTGGTACAAGTGTATCTCCGGCTCCACGCATAACACCTGAGATTGAGAACATTGCCGAGAATATAACATAGAATCCACCAACAATCATTAAATATTCTTTTCCTATGCGAATTACTTCTGAGTCATTTGTAAACAGGTTCATTAAAAATCCACTACCTAATAAAACAAAGGCCGATACCGTTATTGACATTAACGATGACATTTTAAGCGTAGATATAAAACCGGATCTTACCCTTTCAATTTTTTTAGCACCAATGTTCTGGCCCACAAATGTACTAAGTGCTGCCGCAAAATTCATTGCAGGGAGCGATGCTAATGAACTTATTCGCATAACAACAGAATATGCTGCAATAACATTGGTTCCAAAAGTATTTACAATTCCTATAAGAGCAGTCATTCCAAGTGCAACAAATGTTTGTTGTATTCCGGTTGGTAAACCGATGCGAACACTTTTCTTGAAAATTTCTTTGTCAAAAGCAAGACCTTTAAAAGAGAAACGTACAATTTTATGTGTTCTGTTTAAATAAATTATTGCCGTTAAAAATGCTCCACCTTGCGCCATAACTGATGCTATTGCAACACCAGCAATTCCCCATTTAAAAACTAAAACAAAAAGTAAATCGAGACCGATATTAATAATTGTAGAAATTATTAGAAAGTATAATGGCGTTTTAGAGTCGCCTAAACCACGTAAGATAGCACTTGTTCCATTAAAACCAAAGGAGACAATTACCCCGCCAATAAAAATATTAAAGTAAGTCGTTGCCTGAGGAATTATTTCTTCAGGTAGCTTTAATAATCTAAAAATGTCTTCGCTGAAAATAATCCCGACAATACTAATAACAATGGAGGCAAAGAACAAGAAGATAAAAAGTGTATTTATTGTACGTTTAACTTTTTCAATATCTTTAGCTCCAAAGTATTGAGCAATAACAATTGTACTTCCCGATGCAATTCCAATAATTAACGACAGAAAAGCAAAAATAATTGGAAAAGATGCACCAACAGCAGCCAGAGCTTCTTTACCAATAAAATTACCAACAATAATACTATCAACAATATTATAAAGTTGTTGAAATACATTACCAAGTAACATTGGAAGAGCAAATTTCAGAATAAGAGAACCTGCTTTACCTGTTGTTAAATCATTCATTTAGGGATCTTAAAATCATGCAAAACTGACTAAATAAATTTTACTTTCAAAATTTAGAGATTAATAATGAATAACAAATTTATGTGAATTAGGTTGAAATATTAAGACCCCGTATTGATATACAGGGTCTTAGAGTATGTGATAAATTATTATAATCTTTCTAACTCAACAGTAAAGTGTCTCATAATTGGAGCTTCGTCTAATATTCTAAGCCCTTTTGTAATTTGATCTCGTCTGTCGAATACATTTTTAAGAGCAACAGCAATAACATCCATATGGTTATTTGTATATACTCTTCTTGGAATAGCAAGACGGAGAAGTTCAAGAGCCGGATAGCGGTTTTCTCTTGTTTCAGGATCACGATCTGCTAACAAAGTACCAATTTCTACACCACGAATACCAGCTTCAATGTACAATTCAATGGCTAATGTTTGAGCAACATATTCTTCTTTTGGTAAGTCTGGCAAGAATTTTTTAGCATTAATAAAAATTGCATGTCCGCCATAAGGTTTTTGAACAGGAATACCAAAATCGGTAAGTCTTTGTCCAAGATAGGCTACTTGTTTAATTCGTGTATCAAGGTAATCGAATTCAGTTCCTTCGTCTAATCCCTGAGCCAAAGCATTCATATCGCGACCTGACATACCACCGTAAGTAATAAAACCTTCGAAAATAATATTGAATACAGTTGCTTTTTTAAATATCTCTTCACTTCTTAACGCTATAAAACCACCCATGTTAACAATAGCATCTTTCTTACTACTCATGGTCATTCCGTCTGCATACGAAAACATTTCTTTAACAATTTCTTTGACTGTTTTATTTTCGTATCCTTTCTCACGAGTTTTAATGAAATAAGCATTTTCTGCAAAACGGGCTGAATCATAAATTACAGGGATGTTGTATTTATCTGCCATTTTACGAACACCTTTCATGTTTTCAATTGAAACAGGTTGTCCTCCTGAAGAATTACAAGTAACCGTTACAACAATAAAAGGTATTTTTTCGGGAGTATGTTCTTTAATCTTATTTTCTAATCTTTCAAGATTAATATCTCCTTTAAACGGGTGATCAATTTCAGTGTCGAAAGCTTCATCAATAGTACAATCAATTGCTTTTGCTTTTCTGAATTCAATATGACCTTTGGTAGTATCGAAATGCGAATTTCCGGGAATAATATCTCCTTCTTTAATTAAAGCTGAAAATAAAACATTCTCGGCTGCACGCCCCTGATGAGTTGGAAGAAAATATTCAAATCCCAATAACTCCCTTATTGTATTCTTTAGTTTATAATAAGATGAAGCGCCTGCATAACTTTCATCGCCCAGCATCATTGCCGACCATTGTTTGTCGCTCATTGCTCCGGTTCCTGAATCAGTTAGTAAGTCAATAAAAACCTGCTCGCTTTTTAAATTAAAAAGATTGTATTTTGCTTCCTTAATCCATTTTTCACGTTCTTCGCGCGTACTTCTTTTGATGGTTTCAACCATCTTAATTTTATATGATTCTGCAAATGGTAATTCCATGATATTATTATTGTTATAGATTAAACAAAATTAATTTGAAAATTTATAGAAAAATAATTTGGGAATTCTCTATTGGTTAGAGAAACTTTAATAGTGAAAAGAATCTCTTTTTTTAATGTTTATAAAAACATGTTTTGCTGTGAATAATATGTTTTCAGATATTTTCATTCAGCCGTTTTTGATTTATGGTACAAATATACGTGTTTCTTAAATAATTGCACAAAATTAAATACTTTTGTACTGGAAAATAAATTCAGAATAGTTATAATATATTATAAATCAGAGATTAGGATGTTCAAGCGATTGTCAATTGTATTATTAACCTCATGTTTTTCTTTATTATCTTTTTCGCAGAATTCAGAACCTGATTCCGTTTTGTCGCATTCAAAGCATAATTTAAACGATACAGTTCAGTTAGAATCGAATGATATAGTTAGTGATTCGGCTGAATATGAGCTAATACAGGATACTATCAGGAAAATATTTAATATAACAGAAGATGTTATATCGGATACGTTAAATAACGCAGATTTGACTGATAGTTTATTTTTAGAAGAAAATGTTTTAAGAGACACAAAGTATAAACAAACTTTAAGTATGTGGCAGGATTCAATGATTTTTGATGAACCTGATACAACTCATTATGTTATATACAATCTGAATAAATTACTTGCCGGTGATTCTTTAATAATTTCTGATTCTACAAAACAAGCAATAAATAAATTAACAGAATTTATTCTAAATCAGGAAATTGAAGCTGTAATTGATTATTTAAATTATGAAATTGAAGACTCTTCTTTATTTTATATTAACGATTCTATATATCATGCTGTTAGATTTCTATTAAACGAAATACCTGAAGATTCGGTTAAAATATTATTTACTAATCCCGGTAGAGACTCTGTTTTATTAGCGGTAAAAGAAAATCAGACAGATTCGGTTCTTTTAAAATTATATGATAATAGGGGAGAGTTTGCTGTTTTATGGATAAAAAAGAAAAATAAGGATGCAATAGATATTTCTCTCGAACATGGTTTTTATATTGAAAAAACCAGACGTCATAAACTGGTTGAGCAAAGACTGGAAGTAAACCTGGAAAATCCTGATCTAAGAAAAGTTGAACAGGTAAATATTACAATTCCTATATGGAAATTTGAAGGTCTGGCCGATATAAAATTTAATCAAAGTCGATTTGAGAGTTGGGCAGAGGGAGGTGAGAATAGTATGTCTGCGATATCTGTATTGAAATATAGTGCTGATTATACTTACGGAAAGAAAAGAGATCTTGATACTGATGTTGAATACAGATTAGGATATTTGAAAGCCCGTGAAAATGATCTTCAAAAGAATGACGATAAATTTGAAATAAACATAAAATATGGGAAATCTGCGTTCAATAAATGGTATTATAGTGGTTTACTAAATTTTAAAACGCAGTTTTTAAACGGATATGATTATTCCAATGATACGACAATTGAAATTTCGAAATTTCTGTCACCTGCATATTTGGTTTTTTCGCTGGGACTTGACTTCAAACCTAGTGATAAGTTAACAGTGCTATTTTCTCCTATAACGTCAAAGTTTACAATTGTTGCCGATACTGTAAATTTTGATCAGACAAGGTTTGGTGTTGGTGAAAATGAGATAATAAGAAAAGAAATCGGAGCATATATCAAAGCAATTTCTAAAATTAAATTCCGAAATAATATTACTTTGGAAAACAAGGTTAATTTCTTTACGAACTATACTAATAATCCTCAAAATATTGATATTGACTGGGAAATGAATCTTACCATTAAATTAACCGAATATATTAATATGTCTGTTAATACCCATATGATTTATGATGATGATGTTGATTTTCCTGTATTTGATAATGACGGGGTTCAGATTGGCACAACTAAATACTTGCAGTTTAAGGAATTATTTGGAATAGGATTTATTTATAGTTTCTGATATACGTATTTAATCTTTAGGTATATCGCTTCGTTTTTTCTTCCATCTTTTATGAGACCATAGCCAGTTTTCAGGTTTCTTTTTTAGAATTTGTTCCAGTTTTTTCATATATAATTCTGTAATCTCACCTTCTTTAAGTTTTGACGGATCTTCAGTAAGTTTTTCCACCGTTATTTCATAATAACCTCGTTTTACTCTCTGAATGTTGAAAAATACTACCGGATAATTATTGATTCTTGCATGTTTTTCCGGTCCGTGCAAACATGGAGTATCCTGATTCATAAAATTTACCCAGTAAGCCTCTTTTAAATTAGAAGGGCTTTGATCTGCAACTAAAGCAAACATACAGGTCTGATCTTTAAAAAAACTAAATGTTTCAGATGTTTTATTTATAGATTTTAGTAAAGCACCATTTTCGGCCCTTGTTCGTTTTAGGAAGTTATCGATATACTTATTGGATAACGGCTTGTAAATTGCTATTGATTTGTGTTTTATTTGTACATCGCCGGTTATAGTGGCCCATTCCCAGTTTCCATAATGTGCAGTTACACCAATTACACTTTTCTTTTGGTTAAAATAGTCATTCAGTAATTCAGGATTTGTAATAATATATCGTTTTAAGATTTGCCCGGAAGACATTGTAAAACCTTTTATACTTTCAACAATAACATCAGAAAGATTTTTGTATGTTTCTTTAACAATTGTATTTATTTCCTTTTCGCTTTTTTCTGGAAATGAATTTCTTAAGTTATACAGAATTACATTTTTACGATAGCTGAATATATTGTTAAACAAAAAGGCCAGAAAATTTGAAAACGCATACAATATCCAGAATGGAATTATTGAAATAAAATAAATTGATATAAGAAAAATGATATAAATAAAGTATTGCATTATTTTAATAATAAGGGTGTGAATATACTAAAAAATGAATGAAGGACTAATCCTTATTATTGATGAGCATAAGATATTTTTGGTGCAATTTAATTTTAAACTTTTCTGCTTCCAGTAGTCGCTCTTTGTACTCTGTCCTTGTTTCACCAGAACTTTTAGGATCAAATAATCCGGAATTATCCAGTTCATCCTGAAACTCATCAGGGTAATAATATCCGATCAGAATTTCGGGATTAATTTCCCATATTTTAATTGTATTATCACTGGAACCGCTTATTATATAATGATTATCCGGGCTAATATCAACATCATTGACAGCTAAACTATGCCCGTTAAATGAATAAATTTGTTCACCGTATTTTACATCCCACAAACGAACTGTTGCATCATATGAACCAGAAACTAAGAATTTGTCATTATTACTAAATTTAACACTCATAACGCTTCTTTCATGATTTGTCAGTGCATGTATAATCTCCATTTTTTCAAGATTCCATATTTTTATTGTGTTATCGCGTGATGCACTGGCTAAATATTTCCCGTTATGACTAAATTCCAAAGAATAAATATTGCTTCCGTGCCCTGGAAGCGAATGAATAAGTTCAAAGTTATCAAAAGTGTATATTTCGATACTGCCATCTTGTGATCCACATGCTATAAGATTGTTCCTTACGGAGTAAGCTGTGGCTAAAACGCTTTTTTTATTGTTTTCAAAAATGTGTATTGTTTTTCCCTTTAAAATATCCCATAATCTGAAATTATTATCAAAAGATCCGCTAACCAAATACTGACCATTTTCTGATATACCAACCGACCATACTGCTGTTGAATGCCCGTTAAGAGATTTAATATATGTTCCGTCTTTTTGCCATATTTTTATTGAATTATCTCCTCCACTTATTATGTAATTTCCGTCGGGAGTATATGTGAGCTCATATATTGTTGCATGATGCTTTTGAAGTGTATTAAGAATTTCAAAGGTTTTGAAATTCCGGATTTTTATAGATTCATCTTTCGAACCGCTTATAAACTGACTGCCATCAATATTAAACGCCACTGAATGTACCTGGTCAGTATGATCTTTAATCGTAGCAATTAAATTTTCGTCTTTTTGGGCAAAAAGAATTTCCGGACTTATTAAAAAAACCGGAAATGTAATTAATATGCAAAATATTAAAATTCGCATGGTGAAAATTATTTATTGTAAATCTTACCTGCCTTTATCAATGAAGTATTTGGCAACAATAATTCCACAGGCCAAGGTTCCTCCAACGGCAATACCTAAATTCACACTTGTTGAACTATTACTTGTGAAATTTTCCGGATCATTTGTAAGAATCAGAGTCGCAGTAGCAACAGCTAATCCTCCGGCCACATAAAGCATTAAATCGTCGTTTTTTTTCTTTTTTCTCTTTTTTAAGTTAGCATAATCCGCTAAATTGTTTGATTCAAAGTTTATAACCTGAAACTTAAATTGTTGGTAAGTTTTGTTAATTGTAAGCTCAGAATTATTGTTCGTAGTAAGTAACAATGCATTATTTGATTCACCGGGGCTCAGTGAATAGGATAATTTAAAAATCAGTATGCAAAAAATAAATAATAACAATCGTCTCATTTCCCGATGCTTTTTGAAGCAAAAATCTACATTTAACTCAAATCTACTATAAATAGTATAAATATTCCAAATTTAAAGATAATAATTATCAACCAATTATACCTTTTACAGGGTTTTTTATGATAATGTATTGAAAAAGGAGTTTAAATCCTTAAAATTTGTTGATAAAAGTGCAAATATATACTCTAATATTTGAATTAAGCAATAACAAGAATAATTTTTAGCGATTTATAATTTTTATCAAAATCAAATTTTCAAAATGAGGTCAGTTATGGTAAATAATGCAAAAATTACACTTGCAATTCCATTGGTTGTAAAAAACGCCAGGTTTACTTTTGTTAAATCATTGGGTTTTACTAAAGTGTGTTGATAAAACAATAAACCAATGAATATTATTGATCCAATAAGATAAAGTATTCCAAACTGCCCTAAAAAACCAGCTACAATTACAATTAGGGCTGTAAGAATATGCAATAATGTTGATGCTGATAAAGCTCCCTTTTTTCCAAAAAATACCGGAAACGATTTTAATTCTTCTTCTTTATCAAAATCTAAATCCTGTAAAGCATATATAATATCAAATCCACTAACCCAGAATAAAACTACAAGTGAGTACAAAACCGGAAGTAAAGCAAATTCTCCTGTTACTGCCAGATACGCACCTATTGGAGCAAGAGATAATCCTAGCCCCAAAATTAAATGACATAAAGCAGTGAATTTTTTTGTAAGGCTATAACCCAGAATTATTAACAGTGCAACAGGAGATAATTTGAATGTTAGTGTATTGATAAACCAGGTTGTTGCAATAAACAATACTGAATTTATTATTACAAAAAGTAATGCTGATTTTGCTTTTATTAATCCGGCAGGTATCTCACGAATTGCTGTTCGTGGATTTTTAACATCTATTTCTCTGTCAATAAAACGATTAAAAGCCATAGCAGCGTTACGGGCAAAAACCATACACAATATTACAAATAAAAAAAGTTTCCATTCAAATTCTGATTCTGTTTGATGTAGTGCTAAAAAGTATCCAATTAATGCAAAGGGCATTGCAAAAATAGTATGGCTAAATTTGACTAAGGATAAGTAGTTCTTTACTTTCTTTTTTGTTTTTTTAATCATTCTGTTTAAATAAAAATGAGCATGTGAAAATGCTCAGCAAGAATTATTCAAGGGTTAGTTTTATGAGTTTTTCTTTGTATAAATTATAATTCTCTTCATCGAAACAAACAAAATACACACTTTTTATTTTCTTACTTTGATTTAAAAAATTATTTACCGTCCGTATTGCAATATCAGCTGCCATTTCTTTTGGAAAACCATAAACACCAGTGCTTATATTCGGAAAAGCTACAGTTGCCAGCTTTTTATCTAAAGCAATTTGCAAACTATTTTTATAACAATTGGTTAATAGTTGAGGTTCATTTTTTGTGCCACCGTTCCATACTGGTCCAACGGTATGAATGATATATTTTGCTGGTAAATTGTATGATCTTGTTATTTTTGCTTCGCCTGTTTCGCAACCATTCAGAGCACGACATTCATCTAAAAGTTCTGGTCCCGAAGCGCGGTGAATTGCTCCATCGACACCACCACCTCCTAATAATGATTTGTTTGCTGCATTTACAATTGCTTCAACTTCCATTTTAGTTATATCACCTTTTACAAGTTCTATTTGTGGCATTATTTATCTGATTTGAGCGTTCAGTTCTTTTTCAAATATTCTTATAAAGTTATTCATTATTTTATCAATCTGCTTATCAGTAAGAGTTTTATTCTCGTCTTGTAAAATGAAGCTTACAGCATATGACTTTTTATTAGCTCCCAGTTTTTCACCTTCAAAAACATCAAATAATGAAACATTTTTAAGCAGTCTTCTTTCTGATTTATATGCAAGCTCTTTAATATCTGCAAACTTAATTTCTTTACTTAATAATAAGGCTAAATCTCTGCGGACTTCCGGATACTTTGGAATTTCCGAATAGCGAATACTATTTTTAACTGAAAGTTTTAGAACATTATCCCATGAAAATTCCGCGAAATAGATACTATTATCAATATCAAAAGTATTTTGTAATTTTTTATTTAAAATTCCGAAGTGAACAAGCTGTTCTTCATTGTATTTATAACTTAACCCTTCAACAAAAATATCAGTTGAAACTTCTTTGCTTTCAATTTGATTCAAATTAAGACCTAAGCGTTCTAAAATATTTTCAACATATGATTTTAATAAAAAGAAGCTGGTAGGTTCTTCTTTCGTAATCCAGTTTTCTTCCGTTTTATTTCCGGTTATGAAAATAGCTAAATGTTGTTCTTCGTTATACTTTTTAAGTGGATTTTCACTTTCAGAATCTTTTAAATAATAACAATTTCCGAATTCATATAATTTTAAATCAGGATTCCGTCTGTTTTGGTTATATACAATCGATTCTAATCCACCAAAAAGTAAAGTCTGGCGCATTACATTTAAATCGTTGCTTAAGGGATTCAGGATCTTGACTAAATTATTAGGCTTGTACGATTTAAAATCATTGTAATAATCAGCTTTTGTAAGCGAATTACACATAATCTCGTTAAACCCATTTGCGGTTAAAATATCAGAAATAGTGTTTTGAATTTTTTCTTTATCGGGTTTTGGAGAATAAGATAATGAGGAATTTACATGTTCGGAAATCTCTATATTATTATATCCGTAAATACGTAGCACTTCTTCAATAACATCAGCTTCACGTAACACATCAACACGATATGTTGGAACTTCCAGACTTAATTTCTCATCATCTTCGGTTACTATTTTAATATCTAAAGATTCGAGAATGCTTATTACTTTTTCTTTCTCAATTTCTTTGCCAATAAGTCGTTTAAGGTTTCTAAAAGTTAAGTCAACTTTATAATCTGCAACAGGTTCAGGATAAATATCAACAATATCAGATGAAATTTCCCCGCCGGCAATTTCTTTAATTAAAAGAGCAGCACGTTTAAGCGCATAAACCGTAATATTTGGATCGGACCCGCGCTCAAAGCGGAACGAGGCATCGGTATGTAAATCGTGTCGTTTAGCTGTTTTTCTTACAAAAACTGAATTAAAATGAGCACTTTCAATAAAGATATTTTTGGTATTTTCGGTAACTCCTGAAGTTATACCACCAAAAACTCCGGCAATACACATTCCATTATTTTCATTACAAATCATTAAGTCATTCGCCGAAAGTTTTCTTTCTTCTTCATCGAGAGTTACGAAAGGTGAATCTTCCTTTAAAGTTTTTATAATGACTCTATTGCCTTCGATTAAATCTGCATCAAAAAAGTGAAGTGGTTGCCCGGTTTCATGCAACACAAAATTTGAAATATCAACCAGATTATTAATTGGCTTTAATCCAATTGCTTTTAATCTGTTTTGTAACCATTCCGGTGACGGTCCAACTTTTATATTACTTACGGTAACACCTGTATATCTTGGACATGCTACCTTATCTTCAACAATAATTTCAATTGGCAGCTTATTATTGTCAACTTTAAAATCATCAACAGAAGGTTTTATTAATTCTGTTTTTTTGGTCTGACTTAAATAAGCCGCTAAATCGCGTGCAGTACCAATATGCGAAGCACCATCAATTCGGTTTGGAGTTAATCCTATTTCAAAAACAGTATCGGTTTCAATGTTGAAATATTTTTTGGCTGCCATTCCTGTTTTGGCAGAATTATCCAGAATCATAATTCCATCGTGAGATGTTCCTAATCCAATTTCATCCTCGGCACAAATCATTCCTTCGGAAGGTTCGCCACGCATTTTGGCTTTTTTTATTTTAAATTCTTCATCACCTGAATAAAGCGTTGTTCCAACGGTTGCCACAACAACTTTCTGACCTTCAGCTACATTTGGAGCACCACAAACTATAGGTAACTCAGTTCCGTTTCCTATATCAACAGTAGTTACTGTTAGTTTATCAGCATTCGGATGTTTTTCACAAGAGGTAACTTTACCTATCACTAAACCCTCTAAACTTCCCTTAACCGATTCAAATTGCTCAATTCCTTCTACTTCAAGTCCTGTATCGGTAAGTATCTTTGAAACTTCTTCTACCGATAAATCCGTGTCGATATAATTCTTAAGCCAGTTGTATGAAATTTTCATTATATATTACTTTTAAACAAATGCAAAAATATAAAAAAATGAGCAGGAAATTGTAATAGTTAAAATATTAAAGTTGAAAGTAAAAAAGTGTTATAAACGATTTTTTTCACATTGAACTTTAAACTGAAAACTTGAAACTTAATTGGAATTGAATATCTTTGCTAATTAATAATTTAGATGATGGAGGAGGAGATGAACAGACCTTTAATTTTAGTTACGAACGATGATGGTGTAAATGCAAAAGGAATTTCAGCATTAATCGAAATAGTAAAACCTTTGGGAGATGTAGTTGTTATGGCTCCTTTTCATGGCAATTCTGGTATGTCGCATGCAATAACTGTGAAAGTACCAATCAGATACAAAAAAATTCGTGAAGAAGAAAATGTAACTGTTTATGGTTGTAATGGAACACCGGTAGATTGTGTTAAACTTGCAATGAGTGAAGTTTTACATCGGAAACCGGATGTGTTAGTTTCAGGAATAAATCATGGTTCGAATGCATCAATAAGTATTATTTATTCGGGAACAATGGGTGCGGTAATAGAAGGTTGTGTTAATGGAATTCAATCAATTGGTTTCTCATTACTCGATTATGCAAATGATGCCGACTTTTCTCCGGCAATAGAACACGGCAGGAAAATAGTTTCAAATGTATTGGAAAATGGCTTGCCCGAAGCAACTTGCTTAAATGTAAACTTTCCGGCAATAAAGAAAGATGAAATTAATGGAGTTAAGATTTGTCGCCAGGCAAAAGGAATGTGGAAAGAAGAATTTGAAAAGCGTTTGGATCCACGGAGTGGGGAGTATTTTTGGTTAACCGGCTATTTCGAAAATTGCGAGAATGGATCAACAGATACAGATGAATGGGCATTAGCCAATAATTCTATTTCAATTGTACCTGTTGAAATAGATTTCACTGCTCACAATCAAATGGAGTATTTTAAAAAATGGAACTATGAAATCAAAGATTGATAACCTTAAATTAGGTTTAATCCTGGGAATACTTGCTCCGGCTATTACGGTTCTACTGGTTTATCTGATTCAGTTTTCAGCTTATAATTTTAACGAATTAATTGATTTTTTAGTTTCTACAAGCGCATTTACTAAGATTATTAGCCTTTGTGTAATTCCAAATCTGGCATTATTTTTTCTGTTTTTAAATAAAAATTATTATTATTCTGCACGGGGTATATTAGTGGCTACAATCTTGTTTGCCATTTTTGTTTTTATTACTAAGATCGTACTATAAATGAAGTATTATATTATTGCAGGTGAAGCTTCCGGTGATTTACACGGATCAAACCTTATGAGAGGTTTGAAAATGGTTGACTCTGAAGCAAACTTTCGTTTTTGGGGTGGCGATTTAATGAAAACACAGGGAGGCAAATTAGTTAAGCATTACAAAGAAACCGCAATAATGGGATTCGTTGAAGTGTTGGTTAATATCCTGAAAATAAAGCGATTTTTTAAAGAGTGCAAACAGGATATTCTGAATTATAAACCTGATGTAGTGATTTTAATTGATTATCCTGGCTTTAATCTTCGGATGGCCGAGTTCGCAAAATCAAACGGTTTAAAAACTTACTATTATATATCACCTAAAATATGGGCATGGAAAGAATCACGTATAAAAAAAATAAAAGCATTTGTCGATAAAATGTTTGTGATTTTTCCGTTTGAAGTTGAATATTTTAAAAAGCACAATTATCCTGTGAATTATGCCGGAAATCCGTTGCTGGATGCAGTTCAGGAAAAGATTGATGAATCAGGCAATTTTGATGATTTTATTAAAAGAAATAATCTGGAGAATAAATCTGTTATAGGAATTCTGGCCGGAAGTCGCAAACAAGAGATTGACCGGAATTTGGGTATTATGCTGGAAATTATACCGAATTACAAGGAACATCAGTTTGTTATTGCTGCCGCACCTTCAATAGAAAACGATTACTACGATAAATTTATTGAGGGGCATAATGTTAAAGTTGTTTTTAATCAAACATACGATGTGCTAAAAAACTCAACTGCAGCTTTGGTAACTTCAGGTACTGCAACCCTTGAGACAGCGCTGTTTAATGTACCACAAGTCGTTTGCTACCGGGCAGGAAATTTAACATATTTTATTGCCAAACAATTTATTAAAATCGAATATGCTTCATTAGTGAACCTGATTATGAATACTGAAGTGGTTAAGGAGTTGCTTCAGTTTGATATGAATCCAGGAATGGTGAAGGAAGAATTAGATAAAATAATTTTTAATACTGTTTACCGCAATAATATGTTGGATGATTATAAACAACTTCGGGAAGTTCTCGGAGGAACAGGGGCTTCGGAAAGGGTAGCAAAACTTATTTACGATTATCTTCAACAATAAATCAATCTATTTTTATTAATTGCTCTTTTGCTTTTTCGTTAATATATTCAATTTTATAAGGATCTCCGATATAATAAACATACCCTGAACGAAATACTTCAACAGAAAGTTCCTTGTTCACATGTATGTAACAATCTCCAATGCTTTCAGTTTTTACAGTAACATAATTAGCCATAAATTTCTCAGCGTTTATTTGAAGGGATGCTCGTGCCCAAATTGTAAAAGAATTTGTTTCTCCATTTAGATTAATTATTCCTCCTGATGTTTCTGAATTGACAATATAGCAGTTATCACATTTTAATTTAATGTCAATTTCTGAATAATCTGTTATTGATATTATTTTTAATTCAGGTGTAATTAGAGTGTTTTGTGAAACGATTTTTGATGAAGAATTTAATCTCAGAAACCATAATGTATCTACTGAAATATTTAATTCTATTTTATCGTAATCTCTCGACCATCGAGCCGTATTATTATCATTAATAGAAAGCTTTTTATCCTCATCAACATTAAATTCAAGATTTGGAATAAGATTACTTCCGGCAATAACTTCAATTTTACAAACCGTATCCTGAATCAAATTTATTTCAAATATGTCGTTAACATGAATTTCTATAAAATCTGAGATTTCAATATTTTTAGTAATAATATCACCCTCATTAAAAAGTGCATTATCACATGATGTGAAAAAGAATAAAATCAGTATAAACAAATAATTCTTCATTCTTAATTTTCCACTATTAATTAAATACATAGCCAATTCCCCATTCAAAATAACTTGCTTTCGCATAATGCGATTTAAGAGTTAAGTTAGCAATGAATTTTTCTTTAATTCTGTATCGCAAACCAATCCGGCTGTAAAAAGGAGCTAAAACCTCAACAGGTGCATAAATATATCCTCCAATATTAACTACTAATGCCAGATGCCCCATAACCAGATCGTGTCCGGCATGTAATCCAACCTGGTATAAATCTGAATTTATTATATCGGCTTTTTCTGTATTACCGGAATATTGCCTGTTGGTTCCATCAAAAAAAATATCAGTTCCTAAAACCCATCTTCCTTTTAAAGAATAATTTCTTTTATAATCAAGCATTAACGATGAGGCATAATAATAACCCGGCTCATATCGTGATATGGTTTTTATCCCAACGGCATAAAGTATGGTATATTCATTTTTAGATTCTATATGAGGGAGCTCAATTTGTATTCGTTCAGGTTTATCTTTTAAATGATACGCTATACCAACAGAACCTGAAATAACATTCAATCCTTTGTTGGGAGATTTTATTTTCCCATTGGAAAAATGTGTGAACCGAATACCATTTGTAAGCGATAATTTTTTCGAAAGAAGAATTGTGGATTGAAGACTAAGATCTATGAATATATTTAAATTAGAGCCAATTGCAAGGTTTTGAGGATTATCTTCAAGGTCAAAATAATCTGTTAAATACGAAGCCCCAAAAGATATTTGCCAACTTAAATTAGTCTTGTTTGAGCTACCAAAAAACGGAACTTTAACAAACGTATACAAAGCATTCGCATACCCAAAAACATCATCATTTCCAAGATTTGACCTGTAAAATCCAATTCCGTAGTGGGGATAACGGTACAATTGATTCCAGTATTTATTTCCATATGTAGATTTTGTCAATTTCAGATCAAATGTCTTAATATGATCTTCAACAAAATATTCTATAGAATTATGATGTGGCATAATAAATCCGTAACCGTAATTGGCTTCAACAGATAAACTTTCAAGATTGAATTTATTACTTTGTCCGCTAACAATAAACGGAAAAACCAATACAATGAAAACTATAATTTGTCGTTTTATGATCATTCTATAATTATACAGTAACCTTTCCACAAAATTAGCAATTGATTTTGCATGAACAATAATATGCTGAAGTATTCGGAAATTAGCAATTCAGGGTTTTGTTTAAAAAATTTAAAAGCTAAATTTGTGTTCAATAAAAAACTAACTATGTATACGCTTTTAAGGAAAGAAATCAGGAGTTTCTTCAGTACTTTAACCGGTTATATTGTTATTATTGTTTTTCTGGTAATTAACGGTTTGTTTATGTGGGTTTTTCCGGGCACTTATAATGTTCTGGATAGTGGATATGCTACACTTGACACATTATTTATTATTGCTCCCTGGGTGTTTTTATTTTTGGCTCCTGCGGTTACAATGAGAATGTTTGCCGATGAAAAAAAGTCGGGAACAATAGAGTTACTTTATACGCGTCCAATAACCGATTTTCAGATTATATTCGCCAAATATCTGGCTGGCTTGTTGTTAGTGTTGTTTTCCATATTGCCTGCACTAATTTATTTTTACTCAGTATATAAATTAGGAAACCCAGTTGGAAATATTGATACAGGTGGGACATGGGGTTCATTTATAGGACTGTTCTTTCTTGCTGCAATTTATGTTGCAATTGGAGTTCTGTCTTCTTCGTTTACTGAAAATCAGATCGTTGCATTTGTTCTTGGAATGCTTCTATGTTTTCTTGTTTATATCGGATTTGATTACTTAAGCGAGCTGGCAGTTTTTAGAAGTATTGATGGGTTTATTATTAACCTGGGAATTAACGAACATTACAAATCAATGAGCAGGGGAGTAATTGACAGTAGGGATATGATTTATTTTACCAGTGTTATTGCATTTTTTCTGTTAGTTACAAAAACAATACTGCAAAGCAGAAAATGGTAAAACTTATTACTATGAAGAAAAATTTAAGGAAAGAAAATATAATTCATCTGATAATAGTTCTTGTAATTATTCTATTAGTTAATTACATTTCATCCAATGCTTATTTTCGTCTTGATTTAACATCAGATAAAAGATATACATTATCTGATGCAAGCGTTAGTATTCTTGATTCCCTGGATGATTACGTGTATATTGAGATTTACCTCGACGGAGATATGCCCATAGGATTCCAGCGCATGAAAAAATCGACTAAAGAATTAATGGAGGAATTCAGAGTTGTAGCCGGAAAAAATATTCAATATCAGTTTGTTAATCCTGCAAAGTCAAATAATCAGTCTGAAAGAAATGCCATATTTCAGGATTTATTTGATAGAGGTTTAAAACCGACAAATGTAAAAGATAGGGATGAAGAGGGCGGATTAGCTGAAAAAATTTTATTTCCCGGGGCAATAATAACTTATAAAGAAAATGAGACTCCTGTAAATTTGCTTGTAAATAATCCGGGATTCTCAGCTGATGTGAATCTGAATAAGTCAATACAGACTCTGGAATATGAATTTATTAATGCAATAAGAAAAATAACTACCAGCAAGCGAAAAAAAGTTGCCTTTATTGAAGGTCAGGGAGAGCTGGACGAGTACAACACTGGTGATATAACAAGAGCTTTAAATGAATTTTATGATATTGACAGAGTTACAATTAAGGATTACGTAAATATTCTTGATCCTTATGATGTTGTAATTATAGCCGGACCAGCCGAACCATATACAGAAAAAAGTAAGTTCATTCTTGATCAGTACATTATGAACGGAGGTAAAGTGCTGTGGTTTGTAGAATCGGTTAGGGTTAGCATGGATAGCCTTTCAACAGGAAGCTCAACATTTGTATTTTATAATGATGTTAACCTGAACGATCAGCTTTTCAGATACGGCGTAAGAGTGAATCCAAATGTAATTCAGGATATAAATTGTGCTGTGATTCCTGTAAATACTGCTATTGCCGGAACTCAAGCAAAATTTACTCCTGCGCCATGGTTGTATTTTCCATTACTTGTTGCCCCGGATAACAATCCGGTTACCAGAAACCTGAACATGATTAAATCAGAGTTTCCGGCATTAATTGATACGGTTGGCAATAATGAAGAAATTAAAAAACAGTCTTTATTGTTTTCGTCGGTTAATTCAAGAGTATTAAATGTTCCTTTGTTGGTAAACCTGGAACAACTTAAAGAGCAGGTTGATCCTTCAACTTTTAATCAACCGTTTAATTCTGTTGCAGTAAGTTTAAAAGGGAATTTTGAGTCGGTATTTAAAAACAGGTCGGTAAATAGTTTTATTTCGGATACAGAATTTGAGTTTAAAGAAAAAAGTATTTCAACCAGAATGATTGTTGTTTCTGATGTAGATATTATCAGAAATGATGTCCGGCACAGACCTGATGGTGTTTTCATTTCACCGCTGGGTTTTGACAGATATACTCAGCAAACTTATGGTAACAAAGATTTTGTTATGAATGCAGTTCATTATCTGGTTGATGAAAGCGGGATTCTTAACATTCGATCACGTGAAATAAAACTTCGTATACTGGATAAGGCCAGAGTCAAAGACGAAAGAGTAAAATGGCAATTAATTAATACTGTATTTCCGGTGTTATTGGTTATTTTGTTTGGAGTTTTATTAACATTTTTACGTAAAAGAAAATACGCATAAAATCACCCGAATGAGAAATAAAAAAGGATATATAATTATTTTAATAATCGTAATTGTTTTTGCCGCAATATATTATTTTTCAAATACAGAAGGAACGTTAAATATTCGTTATTCTAATTTTCCCATTGACAAGCCGGACGAAATAACAGAGATAAGAATTTCTTCAGGTGAACATCAGATAAACCTTAACAAGAACTCTGATTACTGGAGAGTTAATAATAAGTATAGAGCACGTGAAAATAACATTAAAAACTTTGTTACCGCTTTAAGCCTGATCGATATTTTTTCTCCGGTTTCAAAAACAGAAAAGGAGCAAATTCGAGGCATTCTGGAATCTGAAGGAGTGCTGGTCGAAATTATTAAAAACAAAAGAACTCACCGTAAATACTATGTAAGTAGACCTGCAATGAACTCTGAAAAAACTTATATGATGAAATACAGGTCGCGTGAACCTTTTCTTGTAAGAATTCCATCGTATAAAGGTAATGTTGCTGATTTATTTATTACAGACAAGAATTTTTGGAGAGATAAGACCTTGTTTGATTATCAGCAACAGGATATAAAAAGGATATCTGTATCTTATCCCGAAAATACCGAAAAATCATTTTCAGTCATTAATTCTGAGGATGGTTCAATCGCATTAAAACAAACCTTTACTGATTCATATGTTGATAACTTTAACGTGGAAAAATTAACCAGATATTTAACTTATTTTCAAAATATTGTTTTCGAAAATATTGTTGCAAATTTATCTCAGTCTGTTTCAGATTCAATATTTAATTCCCGTCCATATTCTGTACTTAGTGTAGAAGATATTAACGGGTCAATAAATGAATTGAAAATATACAGAAGACCATCGGAAAAAGAGTTTGATGAGTTTGGTGAAAAAATAAAATATGATTTTAACAGAGCGTATGCCTCATTTAATGAAAATAATGAATTATTAATAATTCAATATTACATATTTGATCCTTTATTGAAAGAAATTGATTATTTTCGTTAGCACAAAATTCGTTAAGGCCTGTTGGCTACTTGATAAATTTTTCGTATAATTGATAATTGATTTAGTTCACACAGAATTTAAGAAAGTCGTTTAAAAATTTAAAATAGAAACAAATGAAGTTTGTTATTTCCAGTACAGAGTTATTGAGCCATTTGCAGGCAATTAGTAGGGTAATAAGTAATAAAAATACCTTGCCAATACTTGATAATTTTCTTTTTCAGTTAAATGATAAAGAGTTGAAGGTTACTGCATCTGATTTGGAAACTACATTGATTACTACAATTTCTCTTGAAAATGTAACCGATGAAGGAAGTATTGCAATTCCTGCCAGAATCTTAACCGATACTTTAAAAGAATTTCCTGACCAACCATTAACTTTTGATATTAACAATGAAACATTTGGTGTTGTTATAACAACAGAAAATGGTAAGTATAATATTGTTGGTCAAAATGGAGAAGATTTCCCACAACTGCCGGTTATTAAGGATGACCAGAAAACTTCTATTCAATTAACCGCCGATGTGTTGTTAACAGGAATTACAAAAACATTATTTGCAACAGCTGATGATGAATTACGCCCGGTAATGAATGGTATTTACATTGAATTATTTCCCGATAATATGACATTTGTGGCTTCTGATGCACACAAATTAGTGCGTTATCGTAGAAATGATGTTAAAGCAGAACAGGAATCATCTTTCATTTTACCAAAAAAACCAGCTTCGTTATTAAAAGCAATTCTTCCAAAAGAGGAAAATGATGTAACAGTTGAGTTCGATGATAAAAATGCATTTTTCACTTTATCAAATTACAAGTTAGTTTCACGATTAGTAGAAGGAAATTATCCAAGTTACAATTCAGTTATTCCTACTAATAATCCAAACAAATTAACTATTGATCGTTTGGAAATGTACAATGCATTAAAACGTGTTGCATTATTCTCAAATCAGGCAAGTAACCTTGTAAAACTTGATTTAAAAGGAAATCAATTAAATGTTTCAGCTCAGGATATTGATTTCTCAATTTCTGCAAACGAACGTTTAAATTGTCAGTACGAAGGAGACGATATGGAAATTGGTTTTAAATCATCTTTCTTAATCGAAATTTTATCGAACATTGCTTCTACGGATGTATTGGTTGAATTATCTGATCCATCGCGTGCGGGAATTTTATTCCCTGCCGAAAAAGAAAACGATGACGAAGATGTATTGATGTTATTAATGCCAATGATGATTAACGTTTAATATTTTATATATTGATAATAGAAAAGAGTTTCAATTGAAACTCTTTTTTTTTCAACGATTATTAAAAACAAAATAATGGAACTGAATTTAAAAAAATCGATTGTTTTTTTCGATCTGGAAACAACCGGAGTTGATGTAGCTAACGATAGAATAGTTGAAATCTCTTTGTTAAAAGTTCTTCCGGATGGAAAAGAAGAAATAAAAACGATGAGAATTAATCCTGAAATGCCGATTCCTCCACAAGTAACAGAAATACATGGTATTAGCGATGAGGATGTTAAGGATGAACCAACTTTTAAAACAGTAGCCAGGGAAATTGCTAAATTTATTGAAGGTAGCGATCTGGCAGGATACAATTCGAATAAATTTGATATTCCATTATTAGCCGAAGAATTTTTGAGAGTTGAGGTAGATGTAGATTTGAAAAAGCATCGATTTATAGATGTGCAGGTAATTTTCCATAAAATGGAACAACGTACCTTAAGTGCTGCATATAAATTTTATTGCTCAAAGAATTTAGATAATGCACATAGTGCAGAGGCAGATACTATAGCAACATATGAAATTTTGAAAGCACAGATTGATCGTTATTCTAATTTGAATAATGATGTGGAAGAACTTTCTGAGTTCTCCTCGCACAATAAAAATGTAGATTTTGCAGGAAGAATTGTTTTTAATGATAAAGATGAGGAGGTTTTTAATTTTGGGAAATACAAAGGCCAAACAGTTGAATCTGTTTTAGCAAAAGATCAGGGATATTTTAGCTGGATGCTTAATAGTGATTTCCCTCGGTATACTAAAAAAGTATTGACTGCCATTAAGCTAAGAAATTTTAATTCGTAGTATATTGATTATTGTCATCCTGAGCTTGTCGAAGGGTGACAAGAATATAATATTTCGACAAGCTCAATATGACATTAGATTGTTATAATATCTAATAACATGAAAATAATAGCCATAGGTCGAAACTATATTGATCACGCTAAAGAATTAAATAATCCTGTTCCTAAAGAGCCGATATTCTTTTTAATGCCTGATTCAGCTTTCCTACGGAATAATCAACCATTTTTTTATCCCGATTTTTCTGATAATATTCATTATGAGGTTGAGATTGTTGTGAAAATAAACCGCCTTGGAAAAAATGTGGCTTCAAAATTTGCTCATCGTTATTACAACGAAATAGGTATAGGAATTGATTTTACGGCCCGCGATTTACAGCAAAAGTGTAAGGAGCAGGGTTTGCCCTGGGAGATTTCTAAATCATTCGATGGAGCTGCGCCAATAAGTAATTTTATTTCATTGGAAAAATTCGAAGGCATAAATAATATTAATTTTAGATTAGAGATAAACGGCAAAGAAGTTCAAAAAGCGAACACCAGCGAAATGATTTTCAAAGTAGATGAACTGATTGAGCACGTTACAAAATACATGACAATTAAAATAGGAGATTTCTTGTTTACCGGAACACCTTCTGGCGTAGGACCTGTAAAAAAAGGAGACAGGTTAACAGCTTATATCGAAGATGAAAAATTACTGGATTTTATGGTTAAATAAAAGTACATCAGGCATTCTTGCCCGATGATAATGATGTGCTAAAGCTCTTCAAGTAACTCCTCAAAAAACTTTCTTGTATTCAAATACCGGGCTTTATGCTTTTCGAATAATTCGCTGTAATCCGTATAGATCCTCTTGAAGTTGTCAAATCGCTTATCAAGATTTATTATCACCGATTCAGGTAAATCACAAAGATGAACACCTCTAAGTAAATAAATTTCTGTATATCGAATAACTCCAATATTGCCAAAAGCATCCATGTCATCAGCAGTGCAAAGAATAGATAAAACTGAATCAGGAGAGCTGTTGTTTATTTTATAATCTTTATCATCATGTTTTTCTATTGCTGAGAGAATTTCTTCAAAATTTGCAGGTTTAGCTAACTTATTATCTGTAAAATAAGTTTCACAAATTTTTCGGCTTTCAAATCCATGATTTTCATCTAAGTTTTTTACTAATCCAATATCATGAAATAAAGACGCAATAAGGCATGATTCAACCAGATCAATGCTTGTTTCTGTATCAAGGTTCAGTACAGAGATAATTTCTTTTGAGTATTCCCAAACCCTTAAATGATGTGTATGATCATGTGATGGAATATTTGTTTTTGAAAATGATTTTTTGCAAAAATCATTCAATTGGTTTATCCATTTTTCTTCTGCTGTTTTAAATACTTTGTTCAATTGTTCCATAATTGTTTTAACAAAGATACTATGTAAAATAAAAAAGCAGAAAAGATTTCTTTTCTGCTTTTAAAAGGAATTTGTAAAACCTAATTTTTTGATTGAGTTTCTTCGGTTATTTTAACAGCCATATCTAATATTGTAGTATCACCAATTGTTACAATACCTCCATCAGGACCTTGTCCAATATGGATACCTGCAGATTCTCCATCATTATAATTTGTACCTCCAAAATAATTCCTTACGGTTTCCTCATTCATCTTCAGATTATTTGCGATTCTTCTGATAGCCCCATGAGGAAGTCGATCTTTGATTTTGCGCAACTCATTGAATGTTAATGTCATAACGATATAAATTTTTGATTAGACAGGAACTATAAAAGTAAAGATTATTAACGGTAGAAAAAAATTTAAATATAAGTTTAGGTAAATTTTAATAAAAATTAACATTAGAAGTTAACAGAATTCAGGTCTCTGACAATATAAATATCATAATCGCCCAAAAATGTAAATCCAAGTTTTTTATAAATTTCAATTGCTTTTTTATTTGTCTGGTGCACTTCCAGTTTAATCTGATATCCTTTTTCTTTAGCAAACTTTAAAGATTCTTTTGTAAGTAATTTTCCTAAACCTTTATTTTGATATTCAGGTATAACTCCAATATGATGTAAATGAAGCCGCCTGCCGTCAAATGTCATCCACGATGAACCG
This sequence comes from Bacteroidales bacterium, assembly GCA_019038645.1. Lineage (GTDB taxonomy): Bacteria > Bacteroidota > Bacteroidia > Bacteroidales > UBA12077 > UBA12077. The sequence continues at coordinate 5,770 of JAHOYT010000101.1, read as the reverse complement.
ATAATTTCGTTTGTTAAAGCATTTTCAATAATTATTAGCTTACCACCCAGTTCAATACTATGAGATATAATTTTAGCATTATCACCTCGTTGTTCACCACCTAAATTTGTAACCTGCCAAAGGATATTTAATTTATCAAAATCTTTATTTGTATAGTCCCGAATAATAATATTATCCATATTATTCATCTTTCATAACATATAACTGACCTGATTTGTAATCAATTACCTTAACTTTCTGACCTTTTTCTATATAACCAATTTCAGATTTAGCGTCGTATGTGTCATCATCTATTTCAACTTTTCCACTTGGTCGTAAGTCCGTAAAAGCGATTCCTGTTTTACCAATTAGTTCTTCCTGATTAGTTTCAACGCCAATAAAACCTTCCTCTTTTTTTTGTGTTGAGTTTAAAACTATCCATGAAAATGCATTTGAGGTTAATGCTTTTTTGCTCAAATATATTGACAGAATAAATGATAAAAACATTGAAACCGAAACTATTAGAAGAGATTTTAAAATGGCTGCTATTGCCTCGGCTCCATGAAATTCAAATTCAAAAATAATATTGTCAACCATGCTAAGTACCAGACCAGTTAATGCCAGAATTAAGCCGCCTATTCCGGCAATTCCAAATCCCGGAATAACAAAAATTTCCAGAATAATGAGTATTAAACCTAAAGCAAAAATTACCATTTCCCAGTTCTCTGCCAGTCCTTCGAGATACAAAGGAGCAAAATATAAAATTGCAGCCACAACTGCTGCTCCAAGGGCAAATCCAATACCCGGACTTTGTAATTCAAAATAGATTCCGCCAACAATCAACATAATTAAAATTCCCTGAATAGCTGGACTAACAAGGAATCCGATCAGAATTTCGAGTTTTGTTGGTTCGTATTTTTTAATTTCGTAATTATTTATTTCTGCGTGATCAAGAAGTTCTTCAACATCATTAATTATTCCTTCGCAATAACCATTTTCGACCGCTTCATTTGCAGTAAAGGCAATAATTTGGCCTGTATCGGTAACACCTTCAATAAATATCCTTGGATCAACCATAGCTTCCGCTATCGTAGGATCTCTGTGCCATTTTATTATTGTATCGCCATTTTCTGTGACAACAGTATCTTTTCCATGCGATTCCGCTGTAGCCCGCATAGTTGAACGCATGTACGATTGATATTTTTCAGGCATAATTTTCCCTGTCTGATCTACAACAGATGCAGAGCCTATTTTAGCTCCTTTTTTCATATAAATCTTATCGGCAGCTATTGAAATCAGAGCTCCGGCCGATGCTGCATTATTCACAATAAATACATAAACAGGTATCTCGCTATCTAAAATTTTGGTACGAATGGAATCGGCCATATTAACCATTCCTCCATATGTATTTACATTAATTATTATATATTGTGCATTGGCTTGTTTTGCTTCTTCAAAACTTTTTTGTGTTTGCCTCCACATAGCAGGTGCAATTTCTTCATTAATATCATAAACAAAAACAACAGTTTTTAATGTATCCTGAACCTGAATACTATCGTTTTGAGAATACAGTTGAAATGAATTAAATGCGATTATTAATAATACAGTCAGAATATTTTTCATATTGTTTAAGTTTTACAAGGCTAATTTTAACATTTTTATTTAAACTCTCCAGCATATTTTAAGAATAATTTCATCCCTTCAGTTTTTTTATCATCCAGATAATAATCAATATTTTTAATTAAATATTCTTTTGGATCAATGTGTTTAGGTATATCTGAAAAAATAGTGGAATTAACCATATCATCAATATGTTTTGTTCCATAACTTAATGCGGCATTGAAATCATTAATAAATGATTCACTTAATTTTTTATTTGCAACCCATGCAGCAAAAACAAAAGGTAGATTAGTAAACTTAATCCATTCTTCGGCCAGATCATACACAAACGGAAATTTCTTTTCGGCAGTTAATGCTTTATCTCCAATAATAACACCTGCTTCATTTTCTTTAATTCTGTTTTCAAATCCATCTGTTGTATCAGCCCAATTTACATTTATATTCCAGAAATGTCTGGCAAGTATTCGTGTTAACATTACTGATGATCTTGAGTGATAGTCGAGATATATAGTTTTAATTTCATCCAAAGGGCAATTAGACCCCAAAATTACAGATCTTACAGGTCCTGAAGCGCCAATACAAAAATCAGATACTATTTCATGATTAGTAAGTTTTGGAATAACAGCAACAGGGACAAGTCCTAAATCAACTTTATTTTCCAGTAACTTTTGTGCACATAACGAAGGAATATCTTTTGTAAGCTCAATTTGATTTAAAATACCGCTATTTTCAATACCATAAATAAATGGTAATGTATTGATATAAGATACGGCAGATATTCTTATTTTAGACATATTTTATTTACATTTAAGTGAAACAAATATACAATTGCTCCTATTATTATAATAGTAAAATAAATTGTTTTTGTTTAATTTGTATTTGTTTATAAACATTAACCAGGATATTTCCGGATTGTTAAAAAAATAAAATTATGAGTATCACGACACTTACAGCAATTTCGCCGGTAGACGGCAGATACAGAAATAAAGTTGATGATTTAGGAAACTATTTTTCAGAATTCGGACTTTTCAGGTATCGTGTACTTGTAGAAATAGAATATTTTATTGCTTTATGTGAATTGCCATTACCGCAGTTAAAGGATTTTGATAAAAAATATTTTAATGATTTACGAATAATCTACACTGAATTTAGTACTGATGATGCACAAAAAATAAAAGATATTGAGAAGGTTACAAACCATGATATAAAGGCTGTTGAGTATTTTATTAAAGAAAAATTCGATTTATTACAGCTCGAAAAATATAAAGAGTTTATTCATTTTGGGCTTACATCGCAGGATGTAAATAATACAGCTACACCATATTCTTTAAAAGATGCACTTAATAATGTTTATTATCCTGTTTTAGAAGAACTGATCGGGAAATTAAAATCATTAACCGAAGAGTGGAAGACAATATCTATGCTTGCCAGGACTCACGGACAACCAGCATCGCCAACCCGGCTAGGCAAAGAAATAAACGTATTTACAGAAAGATTAGAACGTCAGATTGAACAATTAAAAGCTATCCCTTATTCCGCGAAATTTGGAGGAGCAACAGGTAACTTCAATGCACATCATGTAGCTTATCCTGAAACAGACTGGAATAAGTTTGGGAATCGTTTTGTGAACGATATTTTAAAATTACACCGGTCTGTGCCAACAACACAGATTGAGCATTACGATAATATTGCTGCTTCTTTTGATGCTCTAAAACGGATTAACAATATTTTAATTGATCTGTCGCGTGATTTTTGGACTTATATTTCAATGAATTATTTTAAGCAAAAACTTGTTAAGGGCGAAGTGGGATCATCAGCAATGCCTCATAAAGTTAATCCCATCGATTTTGAAAATGCAGAAGGTAATTTAGGAATTGCAAATGCCTTGTTTGAGCACTTATCTTCAAAATTACCAATCTCTCGTTTGCAAAGGGATCTAACCGATTCTACGGTATTAAGAAATATTGGAGTTCCCGTATCGCATACCATAATAGCGTTCAAATCTTTATTAAAAGGATTAGGAAAAGCTATTGTAAATGAAGAAGCTATAAATGCAGATCTGGAAGATAACTGGGCAGTAGTTGCTGAAGCAATTCAGACTATATTGCGTCGCGAAGGATATCCAAAACCTTATGAAGCTCTTAAAGATTTAACGCGTACAGGAGATAAAATTACAAAGGAAAGTATTCATCAGTTTATTGATAATTTAGATCTTACAAATAATTTAAAGGAAGAACTGAAAAAGATTACATCTTTTAACTATACCGGAATTTAATCTAAGCTTCTGATATTATTTTAATTTGTTTTACCTTTGGTTTAAACCATTGGTATGATAATTCTATGAGAAAGTTTTTGTCAATATTGAAATTTTTAATTCCATATTGGCATACTGCATTGCTAAGCGTTGTTAGCAACTTACTTGCTGCGCTTTTTTCTGTAATTTCATTTACAATGGTAATTCCATTTTTAGGATTGCTTTTTTCAACGCAGGAATTTGTAACAAAATCAATACCTCTTAGTTTCTCGGTGGAGTCTGTTCAACACAATTTTAATTATTATTTAGGTAGAATTATTGATGATAAAGGGCAGTTGCAGGCATTGTTGTTTATTATTCTAATCGTATTTGTATTTACTATACTTAAAAATATATGTTTATTCATTGGTAAGTCGCTCATAATTCATATTCGTATTAATGTTGTTAAGGATATTCGAAATGAGTTAATGAATAAAATATTAGATTTTGACCTTAGTTATTTTTCTGATAAAAGGCGGGGGGACATTATTTCAAAAATGATTATTGATGTTAAGGAGATAGAAATATCAATAATATCATCTCTCGAAATGCTTTTTAAGGATCCAATATTGTTAGTCGTTTATTTGTACGTATTGATGTTTATGAGTATTAAACTCACATTGATTGTAATCTTAATCTTTCCATTTTCAGCATTAATTATAGCACAAGTAGGAAAAACTTTAAAGAAAAAAACAATTCGCGGGCAACAAAAGATGGGTGCGCTGATCGGTATGCTCGAAGAAACATTATCAGGAATAAAGATAGTAAAGGCATTCACTGCTGAAAGGTTTATTGAGCAACGGTTTAAAAAACTAAATAAATATTATAGTGATTTATTTAGTAAAGTGTGGCGACAAAGAACTTTGTCAAATCCTGTGAGCGATATTATTTCAACTATATCAATTTTGCTTATTATGTGGTTTGGTGGTAAGATGGTCTTAACTGAAGAAGGTGAATTGTCATCACAAGTATTTATAGGTTACTTAGCAGTATTTACTCAGGTTATTAGACCAGCCAAATCGTTGTCGGGTGGATATTATAATGTTATAAAAGGGATGGCGTCAATTGAAAGAATAAATACCATCCTACAACATAAATTTAAAATTAAAGAAAGTCCTGATGCTGTAAAAATATCAGAGTTTAAAGATTTTATAGAATTTAGAAATGTTATATTCCATTACCAGGAAAATACTTCTCCAATAATCAATAACATAAACTTCACTATAAAAAAAGGACAAACCATAGCTTTGGTTGGGCATTCAGGTTCCGGTAAATCAACAATAGTAGATTTAATTCCTCGTTTCTTTGATCCGGTTTCGGGAGAAGTCCTAATTGATGGGATTTCTTTGAAAGAATATAATATTAATTCATTGAGAAGCCTGTTTGGTTATGTAAATCAGGAACCGATAATTTTTAATGATACTATTTATAATAATATATTATTTGGAAATCCAAATGCAACAAAAGAGGAAGTAATAAAAGCTGCAAAATTATCTTATGCATACGATTTTATTATGGAAAAGGATGCGGGTTACGATACAAATCTGGGCGAAGATGGAAGTAAATTATCAGTAGGCGAAAAACAGCGAATTAGCATTGCCCGAACTTTATTAAAAAACTCACCAATATTAATTTTAGATGAAGCTACATCTTCATTAGATTATAAATCTGAATTAATAGTGCGAAAGGCCTTAGATCAGTTAATGAAAAATCGTACCACTATAGTAATCGCTCACAGATTATCGACAATTAAAAATGTAGATAAAATCTTTGTATTGAATCAGGGAAAGATTGTAGAACACGGAACCCACAATGAATTATTAAAACTAAATACTCACTACAAGAAATTAACTGAATTTGAATTCTTATAAAAACATT
>JAHOYT010000015.1 GCA_019038645.1 Bacteroidales bacterium | reverse complement strand
GGCAGGCAGGTTCAAGGGAACTATTCTCATGAACGAGGTGAGTAAAAACATTTTATTAACTTTTGGACATCTTTTTTTACGGTTTTATATTTTATGTTTTCTCACAACACTTTTTATACTTTTTCCCACTTTCACAAGGACATGGATCATTTCTATTAATTTCTCGATTTGAAGTTCTTTTCAGTTTTCTTGCCATTTTCTGATCAAAAATCTCTTCAAGTAAAGTATAAATTTTAGGATGCTTTTGTTTAAGCAATTTTGGTCTTTCAAAAAAGTACTCACTTATAACTGCAAAAAATTCAGTTTTATTAGTTGCACCGTAAGGATTAATATCTGATTCTCCATCGTAAATTTCTTCAATTTTCTTTTGAATTAAATCAATCCATGGAATAGTATACTGTTTTTCCAGCAATAGAGCAGGAATTCCATCTATATTTCCATCTGCTTTATCGATTAAATGAACAAACTCATGAATGGCTGTATTCTTTTTATCTGTTTCGTTTCTAAATCCATGATGTAAAGCTCGTTTCGAAAGAATCATTTTCCCTTCCATGTAACCAGTTCCAACCATTCCTGCAATGGAACGCTTTTCTCCATCGGTATTAAATTTCTGATTGAATAAACCAGGATACAATAAAACCTCATTTAAATTGAAATATTGCCAGTTCGGAAAAGCAAATATTGGAATTATTGCGCTTGCAGCTACTAAAACCCGATCCTTTTCATCAACATCTGTTTCAACTCCTGTAATTCTACAATTGATTAAGAATTCATGAATCTTAAACTCAAATTGATGTTTTTCTTCATGATTAAGATTATTGTAGAAAACAACATTTTCAAAAAGTGTTTTTCGCCAGCTTACAGGAAAAGGTTTAACTGGCTTTTTCCAGACATTATTCCTATTGAATTTTTTGCCAGCGTAAATAAAAACTATTACTACAAATACAATAAATAACAAGGCATATATATTTTCCATAGATTATAAAATTAATAAATATATTCTTGCTTAAATAGTATTGATATAATCAATTGACTTTAACTTCTTTTTGTAATAACTTTATATGATTCATTGAATATATTTTAAGGGTTTAAATTTAAAATAGGAGGAAATTATGCCAGAAACTGTTTACAAAATTATTGAACTGGTTGGTACCAGTACTGAATCCTGGGAAAAAGCTGCATCCAATGCAATTGCAAAGGCCGCAGAATCTCTACGAGACCTTCGTATTGCTGAAATATCTCAATTGGATATGCAACTTAATGATGGCAAGGTTGAAGCTTATAGAGCAAAAGTTAAAGTTTCTTTTAAATTTGAAGCATAGCACTAAGATACTTTAACGGGTAAAGAAATAATCAGGTCATTGTGCCTGATTTTTCATTTATTTGTAGTTAACCTGTTTTCTATTAACCTTTCCTGATACGATTGAATAATAGCTTTTAAATGTTTTTCTACTTCTTTTAATTTATGTGAATGATCAATAAAATTATTTCTTAATAAACTATCTGATTTAATGTTGTAAAAAGCAATTGGTTTATTTCCGTCAAATTGCAACAAATAATCATCTTCAATTATTTGAAAAATTCCGTTAATATAATTTACAGCAAAATGATCTGCAGTGTCATTTAATAAACTGTTACCAAAACAAATAAAAGGTTCGTTATAACCTAAATAGTCTAAGGCTGTTGGAAAAATATCTGTTTGTTGTGCTATTATATTCGATTTGCCAGTTAAAGATGAATCAGCGGGATGATATAAGATTATTGGAATTGCGTAATTACCTAATTTGTTTTTATAGTAACTACTTTCAGCTTGTGCTGTATGATCTGCAGTTATTATAAATAATGTATTATTGTACCAACTTGTTGTTTTTGCTGACTTGAAAAACTTTTTAAGCGAATAATCTGTATATCCAATACTTTCATGAATATTTAATGTACCAACAGGGAATATTTCTCTGTACTTTTCCGGAATTTCATATGGATGATGCGATGTTAATGTAAATACAGCTGCTAAGAATGGTTTTTTAAATTCTGTCATTTTTTGAGCAAAATATTGCAAATACTCTTCATCATAAATACCCCAGTTTCCATCGTAATCTGATTCCTTCGGATATTCATTCATACCATAATAATTACTGAATCCTGCAATATTAGCAAATTGATCGAATCCCATAGTGCCATTTTTTCCTCCATGGAAAAAGGCCGTATAATACCCTTCATTTGCAAGAATACTGGCAATCGAATTTATCTTGTTAGATGAATACCTTGATGTAATATAAGTTTCATCGGTAAGTGCAGGTAATCCGGCAATAATTGATGGCATAGCTTCCATAGATCGTTTACCGTTAGCAAAAGCTTTAGTAAATACAAGACTGTGATCAAATAACGAATCTAAAAAAGGAGTATATCCTGAACCCTTATTTAAAGCTCCTATATATTCTGATGAAAAACTTTCCAGAATGATAATTACAATGTTTTGCTTCTTATTTTCAGTTTTATCAAACTTTATAACAGGTGTGTAAATTGAACTAAGCTCATCATTTTCAAAATATCTGACAGCACTCACAGATTTCACTCCAATTGTTTTCATAATAGTAAACGGAGAGTTTAATATCAACGGAATATTTTTAGCTGAAGAATATTCCGCAGCATGAATAACCCTTAACGGTTTTAATTGGAAACCACCACGACCAAATACTAATCCTATCCCCATTAGCAATATGAAAATGCCTGTTTGTGAGAATAATCCTGTTATACTAAAAGTATTTTTTGAGATTTTATCATAATTTACTTTTGGATAAAATTTGTATAATCCCAAACACATTAATCCCCAAATAATAATTAAATACCAATAATCTTTTATGAAAGCGGGAAGTAATGATCTAAAATCCTCTCCAAGCCATACCGATGAGAAAATATCCGATGTAAGTCTTTTATGTTCAAAATCAAAAAATTTTGTATCTACTATATTTGTTACAAGTAATAAGGAATTAATTGTTAGAAACAAAACGAATAGTATATTCTGATAATGCTTATTATTTTTAAAATTTCCTGGAATTAAGCTCAATAAAATAAAAAGAATATTAAAATAGTATAATGCGGAAATATCGAACCTGATGCCAAAAAACATAATCTTTATTAATTCTCCAGTCCGGATCGTATCGAAATAGCTGATGTTAAATAAATAGAATAGTAATCTGGAAATGGTAAAAACCAGAATTAATAACAGAAACCGATAAGTAAAAAGTTTAATGTGATCCAGATAATTTTTCATCGAATTGTTAAGTCATTTAGAAGCCTTTTTATACCAATTTTACAAAAGTAAATACAAGTATTGTAATCGCCAAATGTATGACTATTGTCATGTCTTTGCAATTCGGATAAAATATGAACGTAAAAAGTTGATTAACAGTACTATGTTTTTTACCTTGTGCTCTTATTCGAAAAAAGCTACAGAATTTATTTTTATGTTAAAAAACAATACTTTAAAGCATAAATTTTGATTTGAAATAATTAGTCTGTTATTGCGATAATAGATACTTTTGCAAAAAAAATAATATAGTTATGAAACCTTCACATATAGAACACATTGGAATTGCAGTAAATGATCTGGATGAATCAATAAAGTATTATCAGAATGTATTGGGACTGGAATGCTATAATATTGAGGAAGTTAAGGATCAAAAAGTAAAAACAGCCTTTTTTAAGGTCGGTGATACTAAAATAGAACTCCTGGAGTCAACTGATCCGGAAGGACCAATTGGAAAATTCGTTGAGAAAAAGGGCGAAGGAATTCACCATATTGCTTTCGCAGTTAACAATATTGAAGAAAAACTAAGGCACGCTGAAGAAAACGGAGTAAGGTTAATAGATTCTGTTCCACGAAAAGGTGCAGAAGGCCTGAATATTGCTTTCTTACATCCAAAATCAACATTTGGGGTACTTACCGAGTTGTGCGAAGACAATAATAAATAATACTGCTAATAATTTCTTAATCTACGAAATGAGCAAACAAGATAAAATTAAACAACTAATTGACTTAAGAACTGAAGCTAAACTTGGCGGAGGCGAAAAGAAAATTGAAACACAACACAGAAAGGGCAAGATGACTGCCCGTGAACGAATCGAAATTCTTTTAGATGAAGGAAGCTTCGAGGAGTACGATATGTTTGTTACACATCGATGTACAAACTTTGGAATGGAGAAAAAGAAAGTGTTGGGCGATGGTGTGGTAACTGGTGCCGGAACTATTGATGGTAGGGTAGTATATGTATATGCTCAGGATTTTACTGTATTTGGAGGTTCATTATCTGAGCCATTTGCGAAGAAAATTTGCAAAGTTATGGATATGGCAATGAAAGTTGGAGCACCAATTATTGGGATTAACGATAGTGGTGGAGCACGTATTCAGGAAGGAGTTACGAGTTTAGCTGGTTATGCTGATATTTTTCAACGTAATATTATGGCGTCTGGTGTTGTCCCACAAATCTCTGCTATTTTTGGCCCATGCGCAGGCGGAGCTGTTTATTCTCCCGCGTTAACCGATTTTGTAATGATGACAGAGAATTCCAGTTATATGTTTGTTACAGGCCCAAAAGTTGTTAAAACAGTAACTGGCGAAGATATTACTACTGAAGATTTAGGAGGAGCAAATATCCACGCTTCAAAGTCAGGCGTTTCTCATTTTCTTTTAGAAGATGAAGAAGAGGGATTACTTATGATCAGAAAACTTATTAGTTATTTGCCACAAAATAATCTGGAAGAACCACCTGCTTTAGAATGTAATGACCCTATTGATCGTCTTGACGATGCATTGAATGAAATAATACCTGAAAATGCAAATCAGCCGTATGATATAAAAGATATAATTCACTCAATGGTAGATCATGATGAATTTTTGGAAGTTCATAGAAACTATGCAAAGAATATTGTTGTTGGTTTTGCACGATTCGACGGAATGTCGGTAGGTATTGTAGCAAATCAACCAAGTTTCTTAGCTGGAGTGTTGGATATTGATGCATCGAGAAAAGCAGCACGATTTGTACGGTTTTGCGATGCCTTTAATATTCCTATTCTAACATTAGTTGATGTACCGGGATTTTTGCCAGGAAGTAGTCAGGAATATGGTGGAATTATTATTCATGGCGCTAAATTAATGTTTGCATATGGCGAAGCAACTGTACCAAAAGTAACTATTACTCTTAGAAAGTCTTATGGTGGTGCTCATGATGTTATGAGTTCTAAACAATTGCGTGGTGATATTAATTACGCTTGGCCTTCTGCAGAAATTGCAGTTATGGGAGCACAGGGAGCAGTTGAAGTTTTATATGGTCGTGAATTGGCTGCTATCGAAAACGATGAAGAAAGAGCAAAATTTATTGCTGAAAAAGAATCAGATTATAAAGAAAAATTTGCTAACCCGTATCAGGCAGCAAGTATGGGATATATTGATGATGTAATTGAACCCAGAAATTCAAGATTTCGTATCATTAGGGCATTTGAAATGCTTCAGACAAAAAAAGATACAAATCCACCGAAAAAACACTCAAATATTCCATTGTAAAACAGATAATATATGATTACAGTAATCGGAAATACAGGAATAAATTTTAATGCAGCAGCGGGATCAGGAGTTACTGTTGCATTAGTTGGCTGGTTAATTGTTTTTGCTGCGCTGGTACTATTAGTAATTGTTTTTACTCAGGTTCCAAAGCTAATTTACTATAATTCAAGAAAGTTACATAAGCAAAAAACAAAACAATCAATAGTTACGGATGATGATCTTCATATTGCAGGTGATGTCAGTGCCGCAATTTCAACAGCGTTATATTTATTTTTTGATGAAATGCATGATGAAGAGAGTAATGTAATTACTATAAAACGTGTGAGAAAAATATATTCTCCATGGAGCTCAAAAATTTACGGATTAAGAACCTGGCCAGGAAAATAACATTTATTACAGATGAAAAAATTCAAATTTACAATACGCGGTAACGAATACGAGGTAGAAATAAAAGATATCGATGGTGGTATTGCCAAAGTAGAAGTTAACGGCTCTTGCTACGAAGTGGAAATTCACCAGGAGAAAGTAAAATCCACCAAAACACCGACTCTTGTTCGCCCGAGAGTAGCTGTTGACCGCAAAGACAGTAAAATTAAAAAAACTGTAAGTAACAGGGCATATTCATTAACAGCTCCACTTCCGGGAAGTATTTTTAAAATCCTTAAACGGGAAGGTGATGAAGTTAAAAAAGGGGATACAATAATGGTTATGGAAGCCATGAAAATGGAAAATAATATCCAGTCCGAAAAAGAGGGAAGAATTGTTAGCCTGAAAGTTAAGGAAGGTGATGCTGTACTGCAGAATGATGTTTTAGCTGAAATAGAATAGGTTTTTATGAAGAAAATTAATACTATGAAAAAGCTTAGCTTAATTATTTTTATAATAGCAACTCTTTTTGGAAGCTCCACTTATGCTAATACTTCTGATCTAAGCTCTGTTTTAACTAAAGGTAAATGGCTCAACAAATCAGATGGGTATAAGCTTAATGCGCATTCGGATAAAACAGTAGAAAGATATAAATCAATTACGTTTGGTATTGATCAGACATTTGTATTAGATTCCGTTAAATCAAAATATTCAGGTGAATGGAGATTAATTGATAATGACATATATCTTGAGTTTTGCGATTCTAATATTAAAACCAGAATTGCCAAATTAGAAAATAACAAATTAATTATTGGCAAAGATTCTTATAAATCCTATTCAGGTGCCTTTGCAGGATTAATTAATTTTTATGAGTTTACAGGAGTTTCTAATGCTACTCCCGGACATATCATAATGCTTATTGTCGGTATATTTTTCATTTTTCTTGCTATCAGATATAACTATGAGCCATTACTATTAATTCCAATTGGTTTTGGTATAATAATAGGTAATATTCCATTTTTTCAGGCCGAAGGGTTTAATCTTCAACTTGGAATCTACGAAGAAGGCAGTGTGATGAGCTACTTATATTTTGGGGTTCGTCAGGGAATTTACCCACCTCTTATTTTTCTTGGTATTGGTGCTATGACTGATTTCTCTTCCTTAATTTCAAATCCTAAATTGATGATTCTGGGTGCAGCTGCACAGATTGGTATTTTCTTAACTTTTTTAGGAGCGCTTATTTTAGGTTTTGGTCCGGCAGAAGCCGGTGCAATTGGTATTATTGGTGGTGCTGATGGTCCAACAGCGATATTTTTATCTTCGAAATTGGCTCCGCATTTGATTGGTCCTATTGCAATTGCAGCATATTCATATATGGCTTTAGTGCCTATCATTCAACCTCCTTTTATGAAATTGCTTATAACTAAAAAGGAGCGATTAATAAGAATGAAACCGCCACGCTCTGTTTCTAAACTGGAAAAAATAATGTTTCCCATAGTTGGCTTGTTGCTAACAGCTTATATTTCTCCAAGTTCGTTACCATTGTTAGGTATGTTATTTTTTGGAAATCTGTTAAAAGAATCAACAGTAACTAAGCGATTAGCCGATACTGCAAGAACATCACTCATTGATATTGTTACTATTTTGTTGGGAATAACAGTAGGCGCATCAACACAGGCTGATGTATTTTTAACCTCACAGTCAATGTGGATATTCGGATTAGGTGCATTATCTTTTATTATTGCAACATGTGGCGGATTGCTATTTGCTAAACTAATGAACTTGTTTCTCAAAGGAGATAATAAAATTAATCCATTAATCGGAGCAGCGGGTGTTTCAGCGGTTCCTGATAGTGCTCGTGTAGTTCAGCACGAAGGATTAAAAGCTGATCCTACGAATCACTTGTTAATGCATGCTATGGCACCAAATGTTTCCGGTGTTATTGGTTCTGCAGTAGCGGCTGGTATTTTATTAAGTTTTTTAATGTAATGTTGATATAATAATTTTATAATGGGTCAGTGTAAACTGGCCCTTTTTTATACTTATTAAATTATTTATTGTCTAAATTATAAACGAAGCTTTAAAAACTGCAAACGATTATTATATTTGTATTTTAATGATTAATCACGATAAAAATAGATAGTAATGAGTAATAAAATTGCTACAGCTGGAAATACCGGTAAAAAAGTCCGTTCTGATTGTTTTGTTACTCTCGAACTGAAAAATTCGGGAGGTATTAAGATAGAACAAAAAAGTAAAGTAGAAGTTCTTTACGGTAAAGCAAACAACGAATTATGTAATGATATTCTGAAGTTTTATGGAATTGAAAACGCAAAGCTTAGCTTAGAAGATAAAGGAGCAGTTCCGTTAATAATTACTGCACGTATTGAAGCTGCAGTAAAACAATTAATTGATACGGACAAGGAATATCTTTTAGATTTTATTGAAGAAAACAATTATACTTCGGAAAAAGAGCAGTTTCGCTTTTCAAGATTATACCTGCCGGGTAATACACCAAGCATGATGCTTAATGCCGGAATTCATGATCCAAATGGAATTATTCTTGATCTGGAAGATTCTGTGGCATTTGATAGAAAGAAAGAAGCTCAATTAGTGGTTCGTAATGCTTTACGTGGTATTAATTTTTATGGAGCTGAACGAATGGTTCGAATAAATCAGTTTCCAAAAGGACTGGAAGATCTTAAATATCTTGTTCCGCATAATGTGCATATGTTACTTGTGCCAAAATGCGAAGGAGCAGAGCAGATTAAAGAACTTGAGGAAAAAATAGAGGATATAAAGAAGCAATATAAAATTGAACGACCAGTTCTGTTAATGCCAATTATTGAAAGCGCTTTAGGTGTTGAAAAAGCATTTGAAGTTGCTTCTGCATCTGAAAATGTTGTTGCTCTTGCCATTGGCCTTGAAGATTATACGGCTGATTTAGGAACTCGTAGAACTAATGAAGCTGTAGAATCATTTTATGCTCGCACAAGATTAGTTAATGCTTGTAAAGCTGCACGTATTCAGGCAATCGATTCTGTATTTTCTGATGTTGGTGATATGGATGCTTTACGTGAAAATGTTAAAGTTTCTAAAGGATTAGGATTTGAGGGGATGGGTTGTATTCATCCGAGACAAATAAAAGTTATTCATGAAAGTTTTGCACCGGAAGCCGACGAAATAGAAAAAGCAAAAAAAGTAGTAAATGCTTTTATAGACGCTACCGAAAAAGGACTTGGAGTTGTTTCGCTGGGAACAAAAATGATTGATCCTCCGGTAGTAAAAAGGGCCGAGACAACAATTAACCTTGCAATTAGCCTTGGACTTATCTCAGAAAACTGGAGAGAAGAGTTTTTAAATAGCGAAATATAAAACTGACAAATTAACCCCAATTAAATAATAGTTTATGGGACAAAAATATGCAAACCTTGTAAAAAATGCTGTGGGTAGAATGGTTCCTACAGAAGTTAATGGCCAAAAACAAGTTCCTTTTCAGGGAGTAGGAAAATATAAGCCTGATGCTCGCAAATACAGCTCAAAAATTTCTTCGTGTGCTGATTATCCTGAAGATGGAAATAAACAAGTTGCATCCTTAAAAGATGCGTTAGTAAAAGCTGGCTTAAAAGATGGCATGACTATTTCTACTCATCATCATTTTAGAAATGGAGATTTGCTTGCAAATAAAATATTTGATATAGCAAAAGAATTGGGTGTAAAAGACTTGCGATGGGTTCCGTCAGCATCATTCCCTTGTCACGAACATTTAATTCAGTATCTGGAAGATGGCACTATACATCATATCGAAGGAAGTATGAACGGACCTTTGGGACGGTTTGCTTCTCATGGTAAAATGAAAGGTCTTGGAGTCTTACGTTCGCATGGTGGTCGTTATCAGGCTATTCAGGATGGTGACGTTCATGTTGATATTACAATTATAGGAGCTGCCTGTGCTGATTCATTTGGAAATGCAAACGGATTATACGGGCCATCTGCAAGTGGTTTATTAGGATTCGCTTTAGCCGATTCAGAATATGCCGATAAAGTAATTGTTGTTACAGACAATATGGTTCCTTTTCCATGTAGTCCGTGGCAAATTCAGGGAAATCATGTTGATTATACAGTTCAGGTTGATCAGGTTGGAATACCGGAAAAAATTGTTTCCGGAACAACACAAATTACTAAAAGCCCTGATAGATTGCTGCTGGCAGAAATGACTGCACAATTTTGTCTTGAAGCCGGAATTATCCGTGATGGATTTTCTTTTCAGTCGGGAGCAGGAGGTACATCTTTAGCTGTTGGTGATTATTTTGCCAAAATAATGAGAGAAAAGAATATCAAAGCTCGTTTTGCCCGTGGTGGTAGTAATAAGTATTTGGTTAGCATGCTGGAAGAAGGTTTAGTAGATTATATTTTAGATGGACAAACTTTTGATCTGGACGGTGTAAAGTCAATGGCTGACAATCCGAATCATGTTTGGACAAGTCCTTTTACAAGTTATAATTATCATGGCAAAGGAAATTTTGCAGGATTAGTTGATGTAGTAATTCTTGGTGCTACGGAAGTTGATGTTAATTTTAATGCAAACGTTGTTACTCATTCCGATGGATTATTATTACATGGAATAGGAGGATGGCAAAACTGTTTATTCTCAAAAACAGTTATATTACCAATTCCATTATTCAGAGATCGTATTCCGGTTGTTTTAGATGAAGTAACAACTATATGCGGACCAGGAGAATTAATTGACGTAATTGTTACAGAACGAGGCATAGCTATTAATCCAAAAAGAAAAGATTTAATTGAAAAATTGAAAGACTCAGGTCTTCCTATAAAAACAATTCAGGAATTAAAAGAAGAAGCAGAGAAGATATGTGGAAAGCCGGCAAAACCGGAATTCGATGATGAATTAGTAGCTGTAATTAAATGGGTTGACGGAACAATTATTGATTCAGTTAAAAAAGTGAAATCATAAAATTATATATTATGAAATACAAATGTAAAATTTGTGGCCATATTTATGATCCTGGAGTAGGAGATTCGCAAGGTGGTATAGCTCCAGGGACTTCCTTTGATGATATACCTGATGATTGGAAATGTCCGATTTGCGGAGTAACAAAAAAAGACTTTGAACCAATTTAATATTATATAAATCCTGATCTAAATCGATCAGGATTTTTTTAGCATTAATTTATTTTTATACTATCCCAACTCGATTGAATGGCATTTTCTAAAAGTTCTTCAGAGAGTTGTATTTCTTCCATTAATATCATGCGTACTAATGTAGAGACATTTCCAAAGAT
This sequence comes from Bacteroidales bacterium, assembly GCA_019038645.1. Classification (GTDB taxonomy): domain Bacteria; phylum Bacteroidota; class Bacteroidia; order Bacteroidales; family UBA12077; genus UBA12077. The sequence continues at coordinate 23,465 of JAHOYT010000015.1, read as the reverse complement.
CAGATTTATAAGAAGATATGTGGGGAGGTTTCTGAATATACCCATTTCAACACCAGAACTTATAAAATCAATCGCAGCCTGATAATGCCGTTGGTTTATTTCTTTAATTTCTTTTCTTACAAATGGGGAATTTGCATAATCTTCTAAAAATTCAAATTTTTTTGGGTACCTGGTATAAAAATTAAAAAGATTCCTCCAGATCAGGAAGAACTTTTCTTTATAGTTCAGTTGTTCATTAATATTCTGAATAATAGCAACGCCCATTTCTTTTTTTAATTCGGAATATAAAGTATCAATCAGGTCTTCTTTGCTTTTAAAATGGTGATATATAGTACCAGAAGCAACTCCTGACTTTTTAATTATTAAGGATATAGAAGTTGCATGAAATCCGATTTCAGATACAAGACCCAGTGTTGAAGTTAATATTTGCTCTCTTTTACTCATTGCTTAATTGCTTATGCAGCAATTATTTATTTATGTAAATGTACTTATTTCTATAAATTGATTATAACCTTAAAGTGAAAAATATTTCTGAATTTGATTTAGTTGGCATAAAAAAAGAAACTATCTAAAAATTCTTAATTGTTCTCATTCCTTTGAAAAAGGGAATCTCTTATAAGTTGATGTACAATTAATTACGAGATCCTCAATCCAGTTTAGGATGACAGACTATAGCTTTTTGGAAATCCTCATTTATACATAATAATATTACAGATTACTTTTTATAAGTTTCAGCTAATTTTAACGCTTCATAGGCACTTACAAGTCCACCGGTAACTGATAATTTACCAAATTTTACAGTTTTTCTTTTTCGTGAATAATCTCCGGGCTTATAGACTTTAGTTTTTTGATACTGAACCGCAGAACTCAAAATAATATATTTTAAATCTGAATATGATAAATCAGGATAATATGAAAGCAGTAACGCAGCAACTCCAGTTACAACTGGTGCGGAAAAACTTGTACCATCGCCCGTATCATATGTACTTTCAGGAGCCAAAGACTCTATATCAACTCCGGGAGCAAAAATGTCAACCATGTTTTTTCCATAATTGGTAAAGTCTGCTGCAAATTCCAGGTCACCATTCATGGATGATGCTCCTACGGTTATCCAGTTTGAAGCCTGTTGTTCAGTACTAATATTCTTAGTAGGATACTGCTTTGTTTTATCGATATTATATCCGTCGTTACCTGCTGCATGTACAAGTAAAACACCTTTTTCTTCAGCATAAAGAATAGCTTCGTCAACAAGATACTTTTGTGGCGACAACTGTTTTCCAAAACTCATATTTACTACCCGTGCACCGTTATCTACTGCATAACGAATTGCCTTAGCAACATCTTTATCTTTTTCATCACCATTAGGTACAGTTTTTAAAGCCATTATTTTTACGTTCTCAACAATACCATTTATTCCTGTATTATTATTTCTTTCCGCGCCTATAATACCAGATACAAACGTACCATGGTCTGCTTCAGGTCCATACACATTATTGTTTCCATAAGCTGTATTTATATCTTCCGGATCATCACCAATAATTTCTCTGGGTTTAAATTCAACATTGTAATGATAATCAACCTCCTCAGTATTGTATTTTTTCATTTCACGAAGCGATTCTTCTGTAAAATCATTTGAAAATAAATATATTAGAAAATTAACATGATTCATTAATACTTTATCTTTTGACTTAATATCGATAAGTGAAGGAAGAGTTATTACATTAGTATCTAAATACCACTCTAATTTTATTATTGCTTCTTTATATCTTTCGGTAAAAGCAACCAATTGCTTTTGTTCCTTTAGTGCATTGTTTTTATCTTCCAGGTATATTTTTTTTGCTTTTTTATAAATTTCGTATTGATTCTTTTCTGTTTCTGAAAGACTTTTTTGCTCAATATTTTCAAATTTATCCTTAAATTCTCTATATATTCTGGTTACTTCCAGATTCTCATAATCAATATTTTCACCCTCGGCATTACCCAAAAAGTTCCATCCATTAATATCATCAACATAACCATTGTTATCATCGTCAATTCCGTTTTCAGGAATTTCATTTTTGTTAATCCAGATATTATTTTTTAAATCCTCATGATTTACGTCTATTCCTCCGTCAATAACTGCAACAATAACCGTCGTTGATTTCTTGTTTTTAAGAAGCTGATCGTAAGCTTTTTCTACTTCAACTCCATATATCTGATCAATAGTTACTGATTTATTGTGCCAGTTATGATTAATATTATCCTCACTGTTTGTAGTATCATCCTGGCTTTCTTGCGCAAAAACGTTTAACAGAACAATTGAAAGAGTAACAACTAAGAGTGTTTTTTTCATTTTTATAAATAGTTAATTTACCTGTTTGATATGAAAAAAAGAGAAAGTAGATCTTTCTCTTTTTCCGTGCCAAAATTGATAAAATTATTTGAATATTGCAACTCCTTTTTCACCTGTTGATTTGGCATAAGCTCTGAACATCATGTTAGTATTAAAAGTCATTGATATATTCCCGTTTTTATCAACAGCTATTATACCACCTGAGCCGCCGGCTTCAATAAGTTTACTGTTAATAACCATGTCGCTGGCTTCCTGAAGACTGAGGTTTTTATACTCCATTAAAGCAGAAATGTCATGTGTTACGGTGTAGCGTATAAAGAACTCTCCATGTCCGGTTGCAGATATTGCACATGTTTTATTGTTTGCATACGTGCCTGCACCAATAATTGGAGCATCACCTATTCTGCCGAATTTTTTATTGGTCATTCCTCCGGTGGATGTTCCTGCTGCAAGGTTACCATATTTGTCAAGTGCTACACAACCAACTGTTCCATGTTTTTCAGATTTTAGCATATTTTGCAAACTGTTCCATCGATCTTCAGTAAAAAAGTAAGATGAATCTACTATTTCCAGATTCTGCAGTTTAGCAAATTTTGAAGCTCCTTTGCCGGCCATCAAAACATGCTTGGAATTTGTCATTACTTCAATCGCTGCAGATATTGGGTTTTTGATATCGCTTACTCCTGCAACTGCGCCTGCACTAAGATCTGATCCCTGCATTATAGATGCATCAAGTTCATTGCGGCCATCGTGCGTAAAAACAGCTCCTTTTCCTGCATTAAACAAAGGACAATCTTCAAGAAAATTTATTGTTTTTTCTATAGCTTCAATACAGGTTCCTCCATCGGATAAAATTTTTTCGCCTATATTTAGGGCTTCGTTAAGCTTAGCTTTATATTCTTCCTGTTGTTTAATATTAATATCACGATTGCTGGCATTTCCTGCTCCACCATGTATTACTAGAACATATTCAGGAATTGCAGTATTGTTATTGTCTTTATTACAGCTAGTTGCAAGAAAAACAATTAACATTAACGGGATTAGTGTTTTAGTCAAATATTTCATGATAAATAAATTTATATTTAAATTATTACAAAAAAGATTATTCTAAATTAACAATATTTTACATTTGTGTAAAATTATTTTAATAGTAATGAAACAAAGATTAAAGTTATTTGGAATTTACGGATTGTTCTGGTTGGTTTTTTTTCTTTTTGCACGATTATTATTTCTGTTGTATGAATATCCGTTTTCTTTCGAAATTAGTATTAAAGAGTGGTTGCTTACATTTATTTATGGAATAAGACTCGATATTTCCACAACGGGTTATATCCTCACTGTTACAGGGTTAATTTTTACATTTACTTCTTTCTCCAATGGTAAATTAATATATAAAATCTTAAAAGGATTTACGATTGTAATATTATCAATATGTGCAATTATTATTGTAGCAGATCTTGAGCTATATAAAAGTTGGGGATACAGAATGGATGGAACGCCATTATTATATTTAGCTAAACCCAAGGAGGCTATGGCTTCAACTGAAACATGGTTGGCAATAGTATTATTTTTAGTTACTTCAGGTTTAATATATATTACAATCAGGCTGTATAATAGAATATTTAGAGAAAAAGTTCTAGAAATCAGAAAATCAAATATTCTGACTTTAGCTATTCTTTTATTGCTAACAGGTTGTATGATTGTACCGGTAAGAGCAAGCTTCGGTATTGCTCCTGTAAATACAGGTATGGTTTATTTTAGCAACAACAAGTTTTCTAATCATGCAGCTGTAAATGTTGTATGGAATGTTATGAATTCTCTGGCATACAGAAAAAATACAGAGAAAACATATAATTTTATGGAAGATGCTGTTGCTGAGAAAATAACACAAAGTCTTCATTCGCAAAGCAGCAACAACATAAAGTTATTATACAGCGATAAACCAAATATTGTAATTCTTATTCTGGAAAGCTTTTCTTCCAAAGTAATTGGCGTGTTAGACGGTAAGTGGGATGCGACTCCTCAATTTAATTCACTTGCAGAAGAAGGATTGCTTTTTACTAATTTTTATTCTAATGCCAGCAGAAGCGATAAAGGTATAATATCTATATTAAGCGGATATCCTGGTCAGCCAACAACATCAATTATAAAAACACCTGAAAAGACACAATCTTTGCCATCGTTAGCCAAAAGTTTTAATAATTCAGACTACGAGACATATTTTTATTATGGAGGAGATATTGATTTTGCCAATATGAGATCTTATTTTCTAAACTCAGAAACAAAGCATATTATTAGTGTTGATGATTTTGATCCTCAATTTAATGATTCAAAGTGGGGAGTGCATGATGAGCACTTATTTGAACGCTTGTATAACGATATAGTAAATGAAAAAGAACCATTCTTTAAAACTGTATTTACGTTAAGCAGTCATGATCCTTTTGAGGTTCCGATAAAACCAAAATTTGAAGGTAATGATCGTGCTACAAAATATCTTAACTCTGTGTATTATACAGATAGCTGTCTTGGCGAATTTTTTAACAAGATAAGGGAAACTGAAGCCTGGAACAACACTTTATTTATACTAGTAGCAGATCATGGAAGTAACCGTCCCGGAAATTCACAAAACCATGATGTTGACAAGTTTGAAATCCCAATGTTATGGCTTGGTGGTGTATTAACCGATTCCATAAAAACATGCGATATTATAGGATCTCAAATTGATATTCCTTCAACACTACTGGGACAGGTTAATAAAAATTCATCTGAATTTACGTTTAGTAAAGATTTGTTTAGTGAACGGTATTCTGAATTTGCTTTTTATGTTTTTAATGATGGTTTTGGCTTTATAACAGATACAACAAAAGTAATTTACGATAATGTTAGTAACGATATCATTTTGAAGGAGGGACTCCTTGAACAGGATTTGCTGAAAGGAAAAGCTTATTTGCAATATTTAATGAACGATTTTAAAAATCGCTAGGGTAGAAGTCTTTGAATTGCTTCAAGTAATATATACGATTTTATTGGTTTAGGAATGTAATCATCGCAACCAGCTTCAATACATGTGTCCCTTTCATTTTTCATAACATAAGCTGTTTGTGCAATTATCGGAATATCAGGATTAAATGCTTTAATTTGTTTTGTTGCTTCCATGCCATCCATAACAGGCATTTTAATATCCATTAAGACTATATCAAAATTCTTTTGTTTACATTGCTCAACTGCCTTGTCTCCACTAATAACCCTAACCAGATTAGCATGTGTGCGGGATAATGATGCTTTTATCACATAAAAATTTGTATCTTCATCTTCTGCAACCAATATATTTATTCCTGCCCAGTTATAAGGAGTATTTTGATTATGTAAAACAGGTATTGAAACTTTGTCAGGTAATGTAAAATAGAATATTGAGCCAATTCCTATGTTTGATTCAACACTTATTTTTCCTCCAAGCAGATTCACAAGCTTTTTAGTAATTGTTAAACCAATACCAGTTCCTCTGTAAATTTTAGTGTGATCCTCAATTTTCGTAAAATGATCAAAAATTGTTTCTGTTTTATCTTCCGGAATTCCGATTCCTGTGTCACGAACGTAAAAAACCGGCTGCTCGTTCTGATCTGTATCAAAGCCCAATTCAATAAATCCTTCATTAGTATATTTTAAAGCATTATTAAGAAGATGATCAAAAATTTGTTGTAAACGTAATTCATCTGTTTCTATAAAAACCATGTAATCACCAAAAGGGTTATGAAGCAGAACCTCAATTTCGTTTTTATTTTCTTTTAATCTTTCTTTATTAAAATTTTTATGTGTACTGTATAGTAATTCGGATAGGTTAAATTTTTCCCTCGAAATATTCAAGCTTCCTGAGTCAATTTGTGAAATATCAATAATATCATCAATAAGTTTCATAAGCATTTTACTGCTTAAATAAATCTGTTCAGTAAATTCTTTTCTCGATTCCTGATCTGTTACAGGATCGGCTAATAATTCCGAGAATCCAATGATTGCATTCATTGGCGTTCTTATTTCATGCGACATATTGGTAAGAAAAGCTGTTTTTAGCTTATCAGATTCTTCAGCTTTTTCTTTAGCACTTTCCAGTTTTTTTTCAGATTCCACTCTTTCGGTTATATCGCGAAAAATTGCGTATACTGCAAGCTGACCTTCATCCATAATAACTGGCGTACCCCATAATGAAACATCTACCAGATTACCATCTTTTTTCTTTCGCTTAGTGTCTATTTTTATAATTTTACCTTGCGCAACTTCGTAGGTGAGCTTTAATGCATCATCTTTAAAATCAGGTGTTGAAATCAAATCCTCAATGGATTTATTTATAGCTTCGTTTTTTGAATAACCAAATAAATTTGTAAACTCCTGATTAATATTTATAATTTTACTTGAGTTGTCAACAATGGCAATGGCTTCAGGGCTGTGATCGAATAGTTCCTTAAAATATGCTCTTTCAATTCTTAAGGCATCTTCAGATCGCATTTTTTGAATTGTTGTACATATTTGGTTTGAAAGTATTTCCAGAACACTAAGGTCATCATTACTAAAAGCATTTTCATTATCAAAACTTTGAACGCCCAGCACACCAATAACTTTTTCATCGCTTATCAAAGGGACTCCTAACCATTGTTTTGACAATATTCCTGCTATATATACTTCACCAGCTTTCTGCAGATCAATAATTTCCTTATAATTAAAAAGAACAGATTTCTTGTTTTTCAGAACATATCCGGCCAGTGTTTTTTCTGATGGAAAAGTTTCAAATGTTTCTTTTTTGTTTACAATGTACGGAACACTAAAATTATTCTGAAACTCATTATATATCGCTATAAAAAAATGTTTGGAATCAATAATGGTTTTAAGTGAATACTTTATTGTTTGTATTACCTTAAACAGATTATCTGAATAGTTTACAGCATTGGAAATATTATATACTACATCGCGTATTTTTTCTTGCCTTTTATACTCGGTAATGTCTTCACCTATACCTAAAATATATTCAGGATTTCCGTTCTTATCGCTAATGATTGTAGCAGTTAATTTTAGCCAGATTACACTCTGATCTTTTTTAAGATAAGTCTGTTCAGCCTTATATATCTTAGTTTTAGATGAAAGCAGAGCCTTAATGTTCTCCTTAGCTTTGGATCTCTTTTCAATCGGAATCATATCAAAATACGTTTTATCCAAAAGCTCATCATCTTGATATCCAAATAATTCAGTGAAAATTTTGTTGAATTTTACAATTTTGCTGTTTTTATCGATTATGGCTATTCCAATGCCTGCTTCTTCAAAAATAGAATGAAATAACTTTTCGTTAGTGATCGATTTACGTGAAATTTGCTTTGAGTTACTCTGCTGTTCCTTTAGTTGACTAATTTCTTTCCGAAGTTTTAATATTTCTGCTTCAAGCTCGTCTTTTGATTTATGTATTCCTGAATTACTCATAAAGAAATTTAATTGGAATAAAATGGTAAATCAAAATTCCTGATTATTTTGATCATGTGCAATAAAAAATGTATTTAATGATTCCATATTTTGATAAAAGGTAAAAACAGACGTTTTATTTAGTTAATAATGGTGATGAACATTTTTATAAAACTTGTGTTAATCAAAAAACAATTAATGATTATTGAATTAATTGACATTGTAGCATTTTCATAATAACTTTATAAATCAAAATTAATAAACAGAAATCATGGCAGACTTAACCACAACCTACATGGGATTAAAATTACGCAATCCTGTTATTGCGGCTAGCTCAGGATTAACTAATTCAATCAGGGATATTAAGGAATTTGAAGAAAACGGAGCGGGTGCGATTGTTCTTAAATCTATTTTCGAAGAAGAAATAAGGAGGGAGCTTGAAAAAGATTTGAGTAGCATGAATATGGAAACATTTCTGTATCCTGAAACTATGGATTATTATGATAACTACACTGAAGATGATTCACTTACTAATTACCTGAGATTAATAAGAGAAGCAAAACAAGCTGTGAATATTCCGATAATAGCCAGTATTAATTGCGTTACATCCGATAAATGGCCATATTATGCTGAAACATTACAGGATGCTGGTGCGGATGCTCTGGAATTAAATGTTTTTGTTATGCCATCTGATTTTGACAAAACAAGTGAAGAAAATGAAAAAGTATACTTTGATATTATTGATGAAGTAAAAAAGCACGTTAAGATACCGGTTTCCTTAAAAATAAGTTATTATTCTGCTGGCCTTGGATCTTTTATACAAAAACTTTCAAAAACCGGAATAAAAGGATTAGTACTGTTTAATCGTTTTTATAGCCCTGATATTGATATTAATAATTTCGATATGCTATCAACAAATGTTACTAGTTCGCCATATGAATTACCAATTTCTTTGCGATGGGTAGGAATAATGCATAATAGGGTAGGATGTGATTTGGCTGCCTCAACCGGAATACACGATGGTGCTGCTATAATCAAACAAATTCTGGCAGGAGCAAATGCTGTTCAAATTGCATCCGCATTTTACAAAAATGGAAAAGGTATACTTAAAAATATGTTAAACGATCTTGCTGCATGGATGGATCAGAATGAGTTTAAAACTCTGAATGATTTTAGAGGTAAAATGAGCCAGGATAAAGCTCTGAACTCTGCTGCTTATGAGCGCATGCAATTTATGAAACATTTTTCCGGAAAAGGTTAAAATACTTATATTGTAAAAAATGAAAGCCTGCTTAATGCGGGCTTTTTTATATTGTAAGATTTAGTATCAGATGATAATTTAATAATCATTCAATTGTCAGATAATTCATTGCAGGAAATAATAGATAATTAAAGCTTTATTTGCATTTTTGTAAATATGTATGCCATACTCGATATAGAAACTACAGGGCTGAGTCCGGTTACTGAAAAAATAACTGAAATAGCAATCTATATTCATAATGGTAAAGAAATAATTAATGAATATTCAACATTAATTAATCCCGAACGAAATATTCCGTACAACATAACAAGATTAACAGGTATTACAAACGAAATGGTAAAAGACGCTCCAAAATTTTGGGAGATCGCCAAAGATATTGTAGTTCATACTGAAGGAAAATCTATTGTTGCTCATAATGCATCTTTCGATTATAATTTTATTCGGAATGAGTTTAAAAGTCTTGGCTATGATTTTAAGAGAGACCGGTTATGTACAGTTAAATTAAGCCGCAAAATTATCCCAAAGCATAAATCGTACAGTTTAGGAAAACTTTGCAATGATTTAGGGATTGAAATCAACGGCAGGCACAGAGCTGCTGGTGATGCTATTGCAACAGTTAAGCTTTTTGAACATTTACTTAAAATTAGCCCTAATCTTGGTCAGTTAAATTCAGGTAAGTTTTATCACATTGATGCTAAAATAATTAAGAATCTTCCCGAAGAACCCGGAGTTTATTATTTCCACGATCATAATAGTGATATAATTTATATTGGTAAAAGTAAAAACATTAGAACAAGAGTCTTTTCTCATTTTAGTAGCGAAAAATCTGAACGGGCACTAAAAATGACTGACGATATTCATAATATTTCATACGAATTAACCGGAAGTGAGTTAATAGCATTATTACTGGAATCCGATGAAATAAAAACACAAAAGCCAAAATATAATCGCCGACAGGGAAGAGCTGCAAATCATTTCGGAATTTACTCTTATACGGATGAATTTGGATATATTTGTTTCAGGGCACAGAATATTAAAAAAGAAATGCCGGTTGTATCTTTTAATTCAGCAAAAGAAGCAAGGAACAGGTTATATCTTTTATCAGAAAAATATCAGTTGTGTCAAAAATTATGTGGTTTATATGAAACAACAGGCGCATGTTTTTATTATCAGTTAAAACACTGCAAAGGAGCTTGTATACATGAAGAATCACCCGAAAATTACAATGTAAGAGCTCGGGAGTTAATGGATGAGCTTTCTTATAACTGGCAAAACTTTTTTATTGTAGATGCAGGCCGAAACGATGATGAGAAATCTGTAGTTAAAATTGAAAATGGCAGTTACATTGGGTTTGGTTATATTGATACGGAGTTTATTGGCAATGATATTGAAAATCTGTCTGATGTTATAAAAGTGTATCCTGACAATAAGGATGTTCAACAAATTATTCGTACCTATCTGAAACAGCACAACGTTGAGATGTTAATAAAATTTTAGATAAATTTAATGTGCAGACATTCAGCTAATTACATTTTGATATATCTGTCAATATTTGTAAATCATTCTATTATTTGTATATTTAAGCTTCCATCAATTGGCACTTAAAACCTTAAATTACTCAAATAAAGATGAATAAGAAGTTACTTATCCTGATAATAATAGTCGGTATTGTTATAATAGTTTTATCAGGAAGTTGGTTAACATGGTTTTTAAAGGCAGAAAAACCATTGAACGTATACATTCTGGATAAAACAGTTCCTGTTATGGAACGTACAGAACATAAATCTTTAAGCTGGCTTTTAAATCATGAGAAATATATAAAACCTGATGGCAATTTATACGATATAAAAAAGGATTATTATGGCTTTTTCCCAATAAATTCTAAATCACAGGAATTTGATTTCAGAAGTATTCGTATACACGAAATTGAAAATATCGCCGAAGAATATGATATGTTGTACTACGCCGATACTTACGGAGTTTATTATAACGAATGGTATAAAAGTGATACCAGAGATGTAAAACATACACAGAAGGTTTATGGAGGTTTAAATCAGAACGATTATCTCTTGTTGAAAGAGATGAAAGAACTCAAGAAATTGATTATTACTGAATTTAATTTATTCAATGCACCAACAAACGGGCTCATTCGGGAAAAAGTTGAAAACTTGTTCGGTCTAAGCTGGAGCGGATGGACAGGAAAATATTTTAGTAGCCTCGATACTGTTTCAAATTATAGTTTCCCGAAATGGATTGTTAATTTGTACATGGAACAAAATAATAACGAATGGCATTTTACCAATGCAGGAATTGTTCTTGTGCATAAATTTGGCACTATTGCTATTCTGGAATACGGAACGCATTTAACAGAAGAAATTCCTTTAATAATAACAAAGCAGGATGCAATGAACCGTTATGGGCTCCCTGAGATTGTACATTACCCGCAATGGTTTGATATTACATTTTCCTCTGACAATAACAATGTACTGGCTAATTTTAAAATACATGTTAATTCAAGTGGCGATTCTATTTTACGTAATTACAATTTAAAACCGGTTTTCCCTGCTGTTATTGAACATACCGGCGATTATAATTTTTATTATTTTGGTGGTGATTTTGCCGAAAATACGATAAACAGTAAAACTGCTTTTTTTGAACCTTATCATAATATAATTTCTGTATTTAATGGTTCAAATAATCAAAGTACAAACGAATTTTTCTGGCAGTTTTATGTTCCAATGATGACCAAAATTCTGGATGACTATTATGTTACACTCGATAAACGGGAATAAGCAAAGTCATTTTGGTGTAACAAGAATCATTTTAATAACAGGGATTGTACATGTAATATTCATTAAAACAATTAGATATGAATACTAATAATTATAAAAAATTTCTAAGTATTTTAATTATAGGTTTTGTGGGTATTTTATTATTCTCATCATGTGCAAACAAAGAAGTTGTTGATGCTTGCCTTGAAGGCCAAACCTATGGTTTCTGGGGTGGTTTATTACATGGTATTATTGCACCTTTCGATTTAATTGCCATGTTGTTTCGGGATGATGTTACTGTGTATGCTCAAAATAATAATGGTGCGTGGTATGCATTTGGTTTTATAATAGGTAGTGGCGGATGGGGTATACTTGGAAGCAAAGGTGCCAGCAATAAGAAACGACGACGAAATAAATAAGTTTTATAATTAAAAAACTAATATAATGAATAAAAATATCTATTTAACTGTAGTGTTATTAATAATAATTTCATTTAATGCATATTCCCAAACCTTTATTATTCAGGCAAGAACAATGGATTCGAAAGATTGGGGTTTCATAAATTTGAAAGGGGATTATATTTTAAATCCTCAGTATAGAAAATGTTACAGTTTTTCTGAGGATGGATATGCTGTAATTTATGAGAGAAAGATTGGATATTCTTTTATCAATACAAAAGGTGAGAAACTACAAACAGAAATTACAAATTTTCGTTTGAAAGAGGTTTTTGGTTTTGGCACACAGGGATTCAAAAACGGCTTTGTTCCGGTATTAGTTAAAACAGGTTGGGGTTATATGAATACACAAGGGAAGATTGCAGTTCCGGCAAAATATAATAAAGTGTCATCGTTTAAGAATGGGTTTGCAATTGCACAAATTAAGAATGATATGGATGTAATCGATAATAATGGATACGCAAGCGGCCAAATGAATAATATTTATATAATTGATAATAAAGGAAATCAAAAATTAGTTGAAGTCCCTGGTATTAAGGAGATAAAATGGTTCTCAGAAGATCTTGCTCCCTTTAAAAATGATGATGGGTTATATGGTTTTATTGATACAAATGGAAATGTGGCAATTGAAGCACGTTTTTTGAGCGTAGGATATTTTAATGCTGGATTAGCATGGGCCAAAACCAATGTTGAAACTATTGGATATCTTAACCCCGATGGAGAATGGGTAATTCAACCACAGTTTTTCACAGTGAACGATTTTGATCCTGAAACAAAACTTGCGAAAATTAAACAGAATGACCAATGGGTTTATTTAAGAACAAATGGCGAAATAATCCGATTTGACGATTCCGACTATATTTCAGAATTTCATGAAGGATTAGCAAAAGGAAAGAAAAACGAAAAATTAGGTTTTTATAACAGCAAATTGGAATGGGTCATAGAACCACAGTTCGACGGTGTGCGAAATTTTAAAAACGGTTATGCTGCTGTTAAAATAGATGATAAATGGGGAATTATCGACAAAGCCGGAAATTGGGTTATTCAGCCTGTTTTTGCTGCATTGAAAGATGTTGAAAAAATTAAATAGAATACTATTTTTGATCAAAATATTAAATCTGCTATCTAATTTAACATATAACTAATGAAAAAAATAATAATTATTACTTCTTTGGTGTTATTTAGTATTTCTGCAGTTAATGCTCAGCTCTGGAAAAAAGTACAGGAAACTGTGGAAGAAACAGTTGAAGAGGTAGTTGACGGAAATGTAATAACTGAACTTACCGAAGAGGAAGTAGCCGAAGCCTTGAGAGAGGCGCTTACCATTGGAATTGAAAAAGGAGTAACACGCTTATCAAAACCGGATGGGTATTTTAAAGATCCTGTAATTAAAATTCCTATGCCCAAAGAGGCGAAACAAGTAGAAGATAAGTTACGAATGTTAGGTCAGGACAAAGCTGTTGACGATGCAATAGAATCAATGAACCGTGCTGCTGAAGACGCTGCGTCGGGTGCTAAAGATTTATTTGTTAATGCAATTAAGGAAATGACATTGCAGGATGTTATGAATATTTTAAATGGGAACGATGATGCAGCAACCCGTTTTCTTGAAGACCATACACGATTACAATTAGTTGAAAAATTTAAACCTTTAATTAAGATTTCACTCGAAAAGGTTAATGCAACTAAATACTGGAATGCTGTATTTACTACCTATAATAAACTTCCTTTTGTAAGTAAAGTAAATCCTGATTTGGACGATTACGTTACAAATAAAGCAATTGATGGTCTTTTTATACAAATTGCAAAAGAAGAAAAAGAAATACGATTGAATCCTGCAGCAAGAATTACAGATTTATTGAAAAAAGTATTTGCGTAGGCAATGATTAATAAATTGTAATTCCATAATTTAATTTTAAAATGCATATTAAGACTATTAATCTGGTATATTTTTCGCCAACAAAAACAACCAAAAAGATTCTTGAATCAATAGCTCAGGGAATAGGCGCAGAAATAATAAATGATATAGATATAACCGCAAGCTGCAGCAACAATAAAATCAGAATTGAAAAGAACCAATTCACTATTTTCGGAGCACCAGTGTATGGTGGCAGAATTCCTGAAACGGCAACAAAAAGATTTAGAAATATATCATCAGATAATTCTTTATTAGCTGTAATTGCAGTTTACGGTAATCGTGCTTATGAAGATGCTCTAACAGAGCTAAAGGACATTTCGCAATCATGTGGATTTAAAACAATAGCTGCAGGAGCATTTATTGGAGAACACTCTTTTTCATTAAACGATGTTGAAGTGGCAAAAGACAGACCGGATAAAGATGATTTGAATATGGCTTTTTCGTTTGGAAAACAAATACATGATAAATTATGTAACGAAAACTATAGCAGTGAAATAAAAGTTCCTGGAAACATTCCTTACAGAAAATACAAGGAAAGATCTGTTTTATCGCCCGATACATTACATTCAGATTGCAAACTGTGTGGTGTTTGTGTTGATGTATGCCCAACCGGTGCAATTACACTAAACTCACATATAGAAACTGTCAAAGAATCCTGTATTTGGTGCTGCGCCTGTGTTAAGTTTTGTGAGTACAATGCCAGAATAATGAATAGTTCTGTGGTTGGAAATCTACAAGAATGGCTGATTGAAAACTATTCTGAAAGAAAGGAACCGGAATTATTTCTATAGGAATACGAAATATTGCTTTCATTTTGTAAATCACAAGTTTTAAAATTGAGAGAGAAAGTATAATTTTCGAATGATTTTACAAATTTGTTTTGTTCAAATATAAAAATATGAATACAATCACTTCATTAGATCAGATGGTTCAACATTTATGCGATTCAGACTTAAATAAAAGAATTGCAGTTGCAGTTGCTGAAGATGAAAATACCATAGGCGCACTTATCGAAGCTCAGGAAAAAGGCTTTGCAACTCCAATTCTAATTGGGAGTAAAAGTAAAATTGAAGAAGCCTTGATCAGCGAAAATGCTAAACCGGAATCTTTTATAATTGTTGATATTCCTGATCATTTATTAGCAGCACAAGAGGCTGTACGTATGGTTCGCAATAATGAAGCAGATGTATTAATGAAAGGATTAATTGGTACGGATAAATTCCTAAAAGCTATTCTCGATAAGGAAAAAGGCTTGTTGCCTCCAAAAGCAGTTATGACTTATGTTTGTGCTCTTGAACTTCCAAAATACGATAAGCTATTGTTTGTATCGGATACAGCCGTATTACCTTATCCTGATTTAAAACAAAAACTGGCAATGATTAATTACACTATTCAAATGACCAAAAAGTTTGGAATTGACAATCCAAAAATTGCTTTGATTGGTGCATCAGAAAAAGTAAACGATAGTTTTCACTATTGTAATGATTATACTCAGATTTGTAAAATGTATGATAATGGACAAATTCCGGATTGTACAATCGATGGTCCTTTAGATGTATTTTTAGCATGTGATAAAGAAAGTGTTAAAATTAAAGGTGTGCCGACGCCAATTAACGGAGAAGCGGATGCATTGATATTTCCTTCATTAGAATCTGCTAATAGTTTTTACAAAGGTCTAATGCTTTTTGGTGGTGGCGAATTAGCAGGTTTAATTCAGGGAACAATCAAACCGGTTGTAGTCATGTCAAGAAGCGAAAGCCGGAAATCCAAGTTTTATTGTGTGGCTTTGTCCTGTTTAATGGCATAGAAGCGAAAAATATTAACAAAATATTAATTAAGCTTCAATAACAATTGGAGCTTTTTTTTAACTCAAAACATTAAACTTTATATCTTTGAAAAAACAAATTGATATGTCAGATAACCTTAAAATTTCTTGTATCCAAACAGATTTAGTTTGGGAAAATATAGATAAAAATTTAAAACAGTTTTCGGAAAAACTGAACCAATTACCCAAAGATTCAGAACTAGTGGTATTACCTGAGATGTTTACTACAGGGTTTTCAATGAATTCACTGGAATTGGCTGAAACTATGGATGGCAAATCATACCATTGGATGAAGGAGCAATCTAAGAAAATTGGAAAGATTCTTGTAGGAAGTATAATAATTAAAGAAAATAACAATTATTACAATCGGTGCATAACGATGTTCCCAAGCGGGGAGTTTCATTCTTACGATAAAGGACATCTGTTCCGTATGGAGAAGGAGCATGAAGATTTTACAAAAGGCGAAAGCAAAACAATTTTTAAACATAATGGTTGGCGAATTTGTACTCTAATATGTTATGATTTACGTTTCCCGGTGTGGAGCAGAAATAAGGACGATTATGATTTGTTAATTTATATTGCAAGTTGGCCGGAAAGCAGAAAAGAAGTTTGGAATACACTATTAAAGGCAAGAGCAATAGAAAATCAGTCGTATGTAATTGGCGTTAATAGAATTGGGAGTGATGGTGAAGGTATAAGTTATTCAGGCGATACAGTTATTATTAACGCCAAAGGACAAATTCTTGCAAAAGCTAATGATTATACAGATGAAATAATTAATGCAGAATTATCGTTAAACGAGTTAAATAAGTTCAGGGAAAAATTTCCGGTATTTCTTGATGCCGACAATTTTAAAATAATGTAAAAATGTTACCAAAAAATAATTTCGATATAAAGACCGAAGGAAAATTTACTGATAGAGATCGAAAAAAAATCATTAATAAATACCGCGAATTACTACAACTATCTGAAGATTTTACTAAAAAGAAAGAGCTCGTATTAATCCGAAAAGCGTTTGATATTGCTTTGAGTGCCTCAGAGGAAAAAAGATCTCCATCAGGAGATCCGGCAATTTTAGATACTCTGGAAAATACTATTATTGTTGTTGATCAGATTGGATTAGGTGCAAGATCTGTAGTTGCAACATTATTGTATCATGCAGTAATCGATAAGAAAATAACACTTGATGTTGTAAGCAGGGAGTTCGATAAAACAATTATGCTTATTGTCGATGGATTGGTAAAAATATCTGATATAAATACAAAGACTTCTGCATCACAGGTAGAGAATTTCAGACAAATGCTGTTAACACTTGCCGAAGATGTTCGTGTAATTTTAATTAAACTGGCAATTTTGTTAAACGATATGCGAGGTTTAAATAATTTGCCTGAAGACCATCAGATTAAAACATCACTTGAAACATTTTCTTTATATGCGCCTCTGGCTCACCGTTTGGGTTTATACAATATTAAATCTGAACTGGAAAACCTTTCGATGAAATATACCGAGAGTGAGAAATATAAAGAGATTATTAAGAAACTGAAAAACACCACAGCTAAACGTGAGCGTTTTATAAAAAAGTTTATTGCACCAATCGAAAAAGAGCTTAACGAACAAGGAATAGTATATGAAATAAAGGGTCGTCCGAAATCGGTTTTCTCCATATGGCAAAAAATGAAAAAGCAGGACGTGGAATTTGAAGAAGTATATGACATTTTTGCAATTCGAATAATTTTAAATTCGAAACCTTCTAAGGAAAAAGCTGATTGCTGGAGAGTTTATTCTGTTGTTACCGACTTTTATCAGCCAAACCCAAAAAGGTTACGCGACTGGATTTCAATACCTAAAACAAATGGCTATGAATCTTTACATACAACCGTTGTAGGGCCTGAAAGTAAATGGGTTGAAGTTCAGATAAGAACCCAAAGAATGGACGAAGTTGCTGAAAAAGGCTATGCTGCACACTGGCGATATAAGGGAGTAAAAACCGAAAAGGGAATTGATCAGTGGATGCAGAAAGTACGCGAAGTAATTGAAACAAATGGTGTTGCTAATGGCGAAACAATCGATGATCTTAAACTTAATTTATATAACAAAGAAGTATTTGTATTTACTCCAAACGGCGATTTGAAAAAACTTCCGGCCGGATCAACCGTTCTTGATTTTGCTTATGATATTCACTCTGATGTTGGAAATCAATGTGTTGGAGCTATGATAAATCACAAAAATGCAACCATTAAGCAAATATTACAAAATGGCGATCAGGTAAGCATTGTTACATCAAAAACTCAAAAACCAAAAACAGACTGGTTGAATTTTGTTCTTACATCTAAAGCTAAAACTAAAATTAAGTCAACGCTTCGTGAAGAAAAATTTAAAGAAGCTGAAATGGGTAAAGAGCTGTTAAAGCGTAGGTTAAAAAACTGGAAAATAAAATTTGAAGACCAACTAATTGACGGATTATTAAAACATTATAAGCTTAAAACTCCTGTCGATTTGTATTATGCTATTGTCAGAGAAAAAATTGAGGTTGCTGAAATTAAAGAGTTTTTAACAGAACCTAAAAATGAAGAAGTTGCAACAAAGGAAATTAGCGGGAAAAAAGATTCCATCGATTCGGAAAGGGAAGCAAGTTTTCAAAGCGATTTTTTAATTATTGATGATAAGATTGAAAATGTAGATTATAAACTGGCAAAATGCTGTAATCCAATATTAGGGGATTCAATTTTTGCTTTTGTTACAGTTAGTGAAGGAATTAAAATACACAGGACCAGTTGTCCGAACGCAAGGCAGTTAGTTGATAGATATAATTACAGGATTCTGAAAGCACAATGGAAGAAAAGTGCATCCAAACAATCGTTTCAGACAACTATTAAGGTTTCTGGTGTAGATGAAACTGGTATGTTAAGTAAAATAACAGATATAATATCAAAAGATTTAAAAGTTCGAATGCGATCCATTTCAATTGATTCCAATGAAGGAATGTTTGATGGCAAACTTAAACTCTTTGTTGATAGTGCAAAACACCTTGAAATGTTAATAGCTAAACTTAAAACGGAAAAAGGAATATTAAAAGTTATTCGCATAGACTCCGATGATAATTAAAAGTTGTAAATTTGTATAACAACAAAAAAAGTTAACAGGCGTTTGTTAATGATGAAATATAAAAGAAAGTGAAATCTGTATTAATCGTCATATTTGTATTTTTTGTTTCGGGATTATTCGGACAAGTTCAGGTATTCCCGTTAATGCCAAAGTATTATCAACCACTTGATTCAACTGTTCTGAAAAAAAATAATACAGAAGAAACAAAAAGTAATGCCACACTATTAAAGCAATACGAAAAATTTTCTCATTCTGTGACTATAGGTACTGGATTCAGTAGTTTTGGTAATGAGATGTCGATGATGAGCTCATACATTGCACCGGCATTTACATATAATGTTAATTCTAAATTGAATATATCTGTTAACGGGATTATTATGCAAAATAATTTAAGTGGTGTGGAAGGGACTTTTGGAGCAACTCCCGGAGGCGGATATAATTCCAGTATTTCAAACTACGGGATAAGCGGAATGGCTTATTATCAGTTATCTGATAATTGGAGTATATGGGGTAATGGAACTTATTACGAAAACCAGTCAGTATTTACTGATTACCGTGCCGAAACGTACGATACAGATTATAAATCAATTTCATTTGGTGTAGGATATAAGGTGAATGACAAGGTACATCTTCATTTTCAATACAGATACTCTAACGGACTAAATCCTATATATAATTTTGGCTCTCCTTATTATAATTCTTCTGTTTATCCGCGAAGAACGGGTTTTGATATGTGGGATTTTTAAAATTTCCACTTAATTCCGAAATAAAATGAACTCTCAGTTCTTTTTTAGAAAACAGATTTAACTTAATTTTGCGGAATATTAAATCATAAATATTATAATAAATAAAGTATGCACAATACAGTAAAAGTTACTGATACAGTATATTGGTTAGGAGTCAACGACCGAAGAACAAGTTTTTTTGAAAATATGTGGCCTCTTCCTGAAGGAGTGTCATATAATTCATATTTAATTGTTGATGAGAAAATTGCCCTGGTTGACACCATTGAGTATGGTTCGTCTGATGATTACCTTGAAAAGATCGAAAAGATAATTGATGGCAGAACAATTGATTATTTAATAATAAATCATATGGAACCTGATCATTCAGGAGCTATTAAAGCAATTGTTAACAAATATCCTGATATTAAGCTGGTTGGAAATTTAAAGACTTTTAAAATTGTTGAGTCCTACTTTGGTTATAAAGATAATTGGTATCAGGTGGAAGATGGAGATGTACTTGAATTAGGTTATCATAAGCTTAGATTTATTATGACTCCATGGGTACACTGGCCGGAAACCATGATGACATATGATTTAGCGGAGAAAATATTATTTTCAGGTGATGCTTTTGGAAGTTTTGGTTCGCTTGATGGTGGAATATTTGATGATGAAATTAAATTCGAAGAATATTACGAAAATGAAATGCGTAGGTACTATTCAAATATAGTTGGTAAATACAGCAATATGGTACAAAAGGCTTTCATTAAACTTGAAGGTATTGATATAAAATATATTTGCTCAACACATGGACCAATCTGGAGAAACGACATAAACAAAGTTCTTTCTCTTTACGATAAATGGAGCAAATTCGAAACGGAAAGTGGTGTTGTAATAATTTATGGCTCAATGTATGGAAATACTGAAAAAATGGCTGACGCTATTGCACGCAGACTTTCTGAAAGCGGTATAAAAAAAATAAGAATTTATGATGCTTCCAGAACTCATATATCATACCTGATTAATGAAATATGGCGTTATAAAGGTGTAATACTTGGAAGTTGTGCTTATAATTCAGGAATGTTGCCTACTATGGAAAACCTTACACGAACATTAGAACACATTGGAGTAAAAGATCATTTGTTGGGATTATTTGGTTCGTATAGCTGGAATGGTGGTGGTGTAAAAGCTTTGCATAAATTTCATGAAACCATGGATTGGGAACTGGTTTCTGATCCTGTTGATACAAAAGGTATTCCGGGAGATGACGCATTTGAGCGTTGCAGGATTCTTGCAGATGCAATGATTAAAAAATTAAATGCCTGAAAATATATTACGTTTTTGTTAGGGTATTGATAATTAACAATACCCTTTTTTAATTCTAAAACCTGAGAAATACTTATCTTTATTGTCAACAAAAAAACAGAAATAATTATGGACTTCAATTTAAAACCAGGAATTTCATTTACTGTCAAACAAAAAGTAAGTTATGAAGACACTGCAGCAAAACATGGATCCGGATTGATAGAGGTTTTTGCTACACCAGCAATGATTGCATTAATGGAAAATGCAGCTTTAAAAACGGTAGCTCCATATTTAAGCGAAGATTTAAATACAGTTGGATATGAAGTGAATGTACGTCATTTGAAGCCCACTCCAGTTGGTATGCAAGTAGAATGTACTGCAACTTTAACCGAAGTAGATGGAAAAAAATTGATGTTTAATGTTGTTGCTTCGGACGAAGAAGGTAAGATAGGAGAAGGGACACATACCCGATATATTATAAATTCAAAGAAGTTTATGGATATATTAAATCAAAAATAGAAGACTATGAAATTAACTAATCTCATACTCACCAGTGTTGCTTTGCTATCTTTGAATGCAGTAATTGCGCAGGAGTTAATAAAATTACCATAGCCTGATAATACTGAATGAAAATCAATATGTAATTTATAGTCAATCAGTTGGATATTCCAAATAATTAGAAATTACGAACTATAAAGAACATTGACTATCAGCTAAAAGCATAATATAATGAAATATAACTTTGATGAAATTGTGAATCGTGAAAATACAGCTTCTGTTAAGTATGATTTGCGAAATGAAATATTTGGCAGCAGCGATGTAATTCCAATGTGGGTAGCCGATATGGATTTCAAAACTCCGGATTTTATAATTAAAGCAATTAAGGAGCGAGCAAATCATGAACTGTTTGGATACAGTTTCAGGCCTGAATCATATTTTACATCTATAGTTAATTGGTTAAAGCGCAGACATCAATGGAACGTTGATATGGAATGGATATCATTTAGCCCCGGAATTGTTCCTGCAGTAAATATGGCCATATTGGCTTATACAAATCAAGGCGATAAAATAATAATTCAGCCTCCGGTGTATTTCCCGTTTTTTTCGGCTATTGAAAATAATAACCGCGCTTTAGTTGAAAATCCTTTGAGTTTAAAAAATAATCGATATCATTTCGATTTTGATGATTTGTCTGATAAATTGAAAGATGCGAAACTACTTATATTATCAAATCCGCATAATCCTGGTGGTTCTGTATGGACAAGAGAAGAACTTAAAAGACTGGGAGAGATGTGTATAGAAAACAATGTAATAATATTATCAGATGAAATACATGCCGATTTAGTTTTCAAAGAATATAAGTTTACTGCTTTGGCTTCAATATCAGATGAAATAGCTAATAATACAGTTACATTCATTGCGCCCAGCAAAACCTTTAATATGGCGGCATTGGCTACCTCTTCGGTTATAGCATCAAATAAAGATTTGAAAGAAAAGTATGATAAAGTTCTGGATACTATACATGTTGGTTTAGGAAATGTATTTGGAACAGTAGCTTCAGAAGCAGCATATAATTTTGGCGATGAATGGCTGGATCAGTTAATGGATTACCTCTCTGGTAATCTGGATTTAATTCAGGATTTTATTGATAAAAGAATATCGGGTATAAACATGATTCGACCTGAAGGAACATATCTTGTCTGGCTCGACTGCTCTGCAATTAATTTAAACGGAAAAGATATAAAGGAATTTATAATTCATGATGCGGGACTTGGTTTTAACGATGGTAAAATGTTTGGAACAGGAGGTGAGGGTTTTGTACGGATGAATATTGCATGTCCACGGGAAACTATAAAGGAGGCTTTAATAAAACTTGAAAAGGCCCTTAGTAAACTATAAATTTTATGGCTGATAAAGGTTTTGATTTAAAAGTATTAATTCCTACGGATAATGGAACAGAAATCTCAGAGAATGGGATTGAAGATGCATCGTATTATTTAATGTATAATGTAAGTAACAGAAGTTATCAGTTTTCCGGAAAAATAAAAACATCTGAATTATTTAGCAATCATAAATTTGATACGGCAATATTTATATCTGAACTTAAAAGAAATAATATTGATAAATTAGTTTGTTCAGAACAAAACGAATTAAATAAAACTATTGAGGTTTCAGTTGTTACAGAAAAAGATATTGGAATTGTCCTAAATAACTTTATTGACATTATAGATAAAAAGAGGCTGTCCAAAAAGTCTTAAGATTGTTCATATTTCGACAGGCTCAATATGACAACTGTCAAATTATCAAACTATTACACTGAGCCTGCCTG
>JAHOYT010000037.1 GCA_019038645.1 Bacteroidales bacterium | reverse complement strand
AAGAATATTAACGTGTTTGACAACTTACATAATTAAACATATTCTGCAACATGTTTAACCATCAATTAAATTTTTATTTAAAATAATGTCACAAATTATTAGCAAGTTTGTCTTAGAATAAAACAACTTAAACAATGCCCTTTATTAATATTTACAATTTATACTATATAAGGATTTACCAATTTGTTTATAGACTCTCATTTTCACATCCCGACAGTGAAGATATTACGCAAGAGGTATTTCTGAGTTTGTATATTGAAATAAATAAGAATAAAAAGCCTGATAATACAAAAGCGTGGCTCTATAAATGTGCTTTAAATAAATTTATTAATATCAATAAACGTAAGAAAATTATTCATTTATCTGATAATGTAAGTCAATATGAAGAAGTAACTTCAAATACGATTGAACAAGAAATAGTACAAAATGAAAAGAAAAAAATTATTAAAAAAGCATTAACTAAATTATCGCAGAAAGAACAAATATTATTAAACCTCTATAATGATGATTTTTCATATAAAGAAATAAGCGAAATTCTTGAAATTAAATTTACATCAGTTGGAAAGACCTTGTCAAGAGTAATTGATAAGCTTGCAGTTCAAATTAAAATATCAAGTCATGAAGAGTTGTGTAGAGAAAGAAGTATTATTTGATTTTTACCACAATTCGTTGGGAAAAGATCAAATGCAAGTAATTAAAAAGCATATTGAAGGATGCAAGGATTGTAGAAACCTGCTTGATTTGTTATCAAAAGATATTTCATTAGTTAAAGACTCCTTAAAACTTATAAATACTGATGCAATTGGAATTCCTGAATTCAAAATACTTTCAAATAATATTAAAGAAAAAAATAAAATAAACTATAGTAAAATTCTTAGTTGGGCTGCGAGTATTTGCCTGCTAATATCAATTTCAACATTATCAATAATAAAATTCACTCGTAATCAGAAACCGGTAAATGATTATGAGCTTTTAGTTTACATTCCCGACATGAACGATGCCTGGAAAGAACAATCAATTACTGTAACTCATTACAGTGAAGACGGGACTCCAATTGATCATCAAATAATCAGGAATTAATTATTAATTAAAACTAAAACTATGAAAAGAATTATTTTTCTATTTCTTATACTTTGTTGTGTTTCAAAAACACAAGCTCAAACTCTATTGGATGTTTATAAAACAGGTACAATTAATCTGATAGAGGATACTGAATACGCTAAAAACACCGATTGGAACAAACTTTTTGATGATAGAACAGATACAGTTAATGGCAATCCTGTTGGTGTAATGAAAAGCATAAGCGTTTCCAAAACAGGTGAAGTTTTCATTGGCAATTATAGTAAATATAATATTTACAAGTTCGATAAAAACGGGAATTATGTAAAAGAATTTGGAAAAAAAGGTTCTAACAAAGGTGAGTTTCTATACAGACCAACACTACATGGAATACTCGGTAATAAATATGTTTTTGCTAGTGATCATCAAGGAAGAATTCAATTTTACAATTTAAACGGTGAATTTTATAAAATGGTTAAAATAGATTATATGCCATTACAAATCACACCATTAAAAGATAATAAGATTGCAATTTGGGGTCATGTACCATACAGTGGAAATACGAAATATATTGTTTCTATTAAAGATATTGAGACTGGGAAAGAGGTAATTGTTGATAGTTACATGAACAGCTTAATAAACTTAAAACCAATTGTAATTAAATTAAAAGAAGGTGGAATGGTTAGCTTCTCTCCATCGAGTATAAGAGACAAAACAATTATTGAAAGAACATTTGAAGGCAATTTAATTGTGGGACATAATACAGAATCAAAACTCTCTGTTTATTCTCCAAACGGAGAAAAAATCAAAGACATTGAGTTGAACCAATCTCCTATTAAAACTAGTGAGAAAATGAAGACTGAATTTATAGAAAGAGTTAAGAATTATTTAATAGAAAAAAACATTTATGAAGAAAATAAAGCATTATTAAATGATCCAAATATATATCCTGACTATTTCCCAATGTTTTATGCCTTAAAAAGTGATCCTGAAGGAAACATATTGGTTTTTAATCATTCGGAAGATACCGGAAATTCCTTTTATGTTTATGATAAAACAGGAAACTTCATTTGTAAAACGAAGCTAATATCTGATGATTTTAAATTAAGTATAAATTCCAGATTCGCATCTTTTGAAATACACCCCAATGGATTATATGCATTTGTAACAGTTATCGATTCCAATACATCTGAAATTAAAATTATTCGAACTCTATTGAAGTAAACTTTAAATAAATTCTAAAATCCTGTTCATTGTATTGAGCAGGATTTTTTATGTTATACAAAATATAAGACAAAAAAGTCTTTTATTAAGCATTTTTATTCAATTGATGTTATTACATTTGTGAACGAATTAACAATTATATTTCTATGAGCAAAACAATTGACGAAATATTAAAACAAACTGATTTCTCCAAACAAGACATCTTAGCTCTTTTACAAACTAACAAAGAAGATAGGAATAAAATTTTTACACATGCAGCCAAAGTAAAAACAGAATACGTTGGTAAAAAAGTCTATTATCGCGGACTTATTGAAATGTCGAATATATGCAGTAAAAATTGCTACTATTGTGGAATCAGACTCGATAATAAAAAAGCTGAACGTTACGATATATCCGATGCTGAAATTTTAGACGCTGTTAAATTTGCTCATGAAAGTAAATATGGTTCAATTGTTTTGCAGGCCGGAGAAATTTCATCACCTAAGTTCACAAAACGTATATCCAATCTTTTAAAGCAAATAAAAGAGATCTCGAATAATGAATTGGGTATTACAATTTCATTAGGCGAACAGCCCGATGAAGTTTATAAAGAATGGTTCGAAAGCGGAGCTCACAGATACTTATTACGTATTGAATCATCCAATCCTGATTTGTATTATAAGCTACATCCCAAAAACAAAAAGCATGATTTCGAAATACGTTTAGCTTGTTTAAAATCATTACAAAAAATAGGATATCAAACAGGAACAGGTGTGATGATTGGATTACCGTTCCAAACTTACTCTGATTTAGCAGATGATCTTTTCTTTATGAAAGAATTTGACCTTGATATGTGTGGTATGGGACCCTATATTGAACATAAAGACACACCATTATACAAGTATAATAATTTGCTAATGTCCATTGAAGATCGTTTTACTTTAAGCTTAAAAATGATTTCTCTTTTAAGAATTTTAATGAAAGATATTAATATTGCAGCAGCAACGGCTTTGCAGGCAATTGATCCTATTGGACGGGAGAAAGCTATTAAGGTCGGAGCAAATATAATCATGCCTAATGTTACTCCGGGAATGTATCGCGACAGTTACAAACTATACGAAAACAAACCCTGTACCGATGAAGAAGCTTCAGACTGTACCAACTGCATGGAAATACGAATAGGAATAACCGGTGATGAAATTGGTTATAGTGAATGGGGCGATTCAATACATCATATCAAGAGAATACAACAAGGTTTAGTTTAATCCTTCATGGCGGCAAACAAGTTTAACTTTTGTATATTGCTAAAAGCTTTCGGCTAATGTAATTAGCATTTACCCTTACGATGTGCTATATTTGTATTAATTAAGTTTGATATGAATCCATTCTGTTCAAATAATTTATACCACAATTTTGGCAAAGGCCTTTTCGAATGCTGGATTTGGTGATTCTTCGCTTATAACTTCTTAAACACAACTAAGTAATAATTATTTATTTTTCATTATTAATTGTTTATGAACGGAACAATATTCGATATCAAGCACTTCGCTGTACACGATGGTCCGGGAATCCGACAAACTGTATTTTTTAAAGGATGTCCTTTAAGTTGTTGGTGGTGTCATAATCCTGAAAGTCAGGATGTAAATCCTGAAAAAATTGTCAGAATTAACAAACTTGATGGACAAGAATTCAAAAAAGAAGTTACCGTCGGATATCAAATTTCTGTTGATGAGCTTTATAAAACAATTTCAGGAGATCAGATTTTCTTTGAAGAATCTGGTGGCGGTGTAACTTTTTCTGGTGGCGAACCTTTAACGCAATCTGATTTTCTATTTGAAATCATAAAAACATGCACACAAAACGGAATTCATACTTGCGTTGATACAACAGGTTTTGCATCTGAAAAAACAATTAAAAAAATCGCTGAAGCTACCGACCTTTTTCTTTTCGATATTAAGTTAATTGAGAACAAATTGCATCAAAAATATACAGGAATTCCTGTCGATGAAATTTTAAAAAACTTAAAATGGCTTGATCAAAATAATAAAAATGTCATTTTGCGATTTCCGGTAATTCCCGGAATTACTGATACCGAAAAGAATATCTCTGAAATAAAATCTTTTATTAAATCATTAAATAATATCAACCAGGTTGATTTACTGCCATATCACAATATATCAAATGGTAAGTACGCCAGATTTAAGAAGAAGAATAAAATGGAAAATACCAAACCTTTATCTGATGATGATATGAATAAGTTAAAATTAGAATTTGAGTCATTAGGATTAATTGTTGGTATTGGTGGATAACATTTGAATTAAAAATTAAGAATTAATAATGAAAAATTATGATTCCTGAACTTTAAACATTCAACCCGAAACTTTGAACTTTATTATGAACTCCCGAATAAAAAAACTACGAAATCAAAGCTTAACTGCTGTAAATAAATTATCACCGGAAAGGGCTATTCTTGTTACCGAATTTTATAAAAGTGATATTGCTAACCAGGTTTCAATTCCCGTGAAACGGGCAATGACTTTTAAATATATTCTCGAAAACAAGAAAATTTGCATAAACGATAACGAACTAATTGTCGGTGAACGTGGTCCTTCACCAAAAGAAACTCCAACCTACCCTGAAGTAAGTTTACATTCATTACAGGATTTAGATATTCTGGATACAAGGCCAAAAGTCTGGTTTAGGGTTGATGACCAAACCAAAGAAATTTATGAAAAGGAAATAATTCCTTTCTGGAATAAAAACTCGCAACGAGATAAAATTTTTGCCCAACTTCCAAATGAATGGAAAGCTGCCTATGAAGCTGGCGTTTTTACAGAATTTCAGGAACAACGGGCTCCTGGGCACACAGTTGCCGGTAAAAAGATTTTCCAACAAGGTATGCTGGATTTGAAAAAAGAAATTCAGGAATCCATAGCAAAACATAAATCTTCTAATGATCCAAAAACTTTAGATAAAATAGAAGAGCTTAAAGCAATGGAAATTGCTGCTGATTCAATCATTGCATTTGCTCACAGACATTCACTGGCTTTAAATAATTTAGCAGAACTGGAAAGAGACGAAAAACAAAAAGAAGAATTAACCGAATTAGCAAGTATTTGCAAAAAGGTTCCGGCAAATGCTCCCGAAACATTTCACGAAATGCTTCAACATTACTGGTTTATTCATTTAGGAGTTATTACAGAAGTAAATCCATGGGACTCATTTAATCCGGGAAGACTGGATCAGCACTTATATCCATTTTATAAGCAGGAAATTGAAAACGGAACTCTTACTAAAGAAAAAGCTATTGAATTATTGCAGGCTTTCTGGGTTAAATTTAACAATCATCCGTCACCACCAAAAATGGGAGTTACAGCCCTGGAAAGTAACACATACACCGATTTTACATTAATCAATTTAGGAGGAGTTAAAGAAGATGGAACAGATGCTGTAAATGAATTAACCTATATCCTTTTAGATGTAATTGAAGAAATGAGGATTCTTCAACCAGGTTCTATGGTTCAAATTAGCAAAAAGAATCCTGACAGTTTTGTTCAACGTGCAATAAAAATTTCCAAAACAGGATTTGGACAGCCCTCATTTTTTAATACCGATGCTATTATTAAGGAATTGGTAAATCAAGGAAAAAATTTAATCGATGCCAGAAATGGAGGAGCAAGCGGATGTGTTGAAACCGGAGCTTTTGGTACTGAAAGCTACATTCTCACCGGTTATTTTAACCTGAATAAAATTCTTGAAATAACTTTGCATAATGGAATTGATCCCCGAACTGAAAAAGAAACAGGAATTAAAACAGGTGATCCCCGTTATTTCAAAAGTATTAATGAGTTAACCGAAGCCTATAAAAAGCAGCTTAACTACTTTGCTGATATTAAATTAAAGGGGAATAATATAATTGGAAAACTTTATGCAGAGCAACTTCCTGTCCCATTTTTATCATTAATTATTGATGATTGTATTTCAAATGGAATCGATTACAATGCTGGTGGAGCACGTTACAATACCAGTTATGTTCAGGGTGTCGGACTGGGAAGTATTACCGATAATTTAGCATCAATCAAATACAATGTTTTCGATCATAAGAATTTTACCTTGAGTGATCTTCTAAAAGCAATGGAATATAATTTCGAAGGATATAATCAATTACGTCATGACCTGATTTATGAAACTCCAAAGTATGGAAACGACGATGATTATGTTGATTCTTTGGCAGTAGAAGTTTTCAATATTTTTTATGATGCTATTAATAACAAACCAACATACCGAGGCGGGAAATTCAGAATTAATATGTTACCTACAACAAGCCATGTATATTTCGGAAGTGTTATGAAAGCAACACCTGATGGACGAAAAGCTTTCGAACCACTATCTGAAGGAATTAGTCCTTTCCAGGGAGCAGATAAAAAAGGTCCAACTGCAGTTTTAAAATCAGCAGCAAAGATCGATCATATTAAAACCGGTGGTACCTTATTGAATCAGAAATTTTCACCATCGTTCTTTAAAGATGATCAGAGCATAACTAAGCTTTCGCATTTGGTTAGAAGTTATTTCAGAATGGACGGACATCATATTCAGTTTAATGTTGTAAGTGCAAAAACACTTCGTAATGCACAAAAACATCCTGAAAAACATACAGATTTAATTGTTAGAGTTGCCGGATACAGTGATTATTTCAACGATTTGGGCGAAAGTTTACAAAATGAAATTATCAGAAGAACAGAACACGAAGAAATCTAAATTAAAAATACAATATCATGTTTAGTAAAGAAACTTATATTAACAGGCGCAAACAATTAAAAAGTCAATTTGATTCAGGCATTTTACTTTTCCCGGGAAACGAAGAAAGCTCAATGAACTATCTTGACAATACATATCATTTTAGACAAGATAGTACGTTCCTTTATTATTTTGGATTAGATTATCCGGGATTATTGGGTGTAATTGATTTAGATGAAGATAAAGACTCTATTTTCGGAGATGATTTAACAATTGATCATATTGTTTGGATGGGTTCTCAACCAACAATTAAAGAACGTAGTGAAAAGGCCGGAATTCAACACACAGGTCAAATGAAAGAATTGCTGGATTTTATAAAATCTGCAAAAAATAAAAATCGTAAAATTCATTTTTTACCTACTTACAGACCTGAACATCAAATTAAACTTTATAATTGGTTAAATATTCCAATAAATGAAACCAATATGTCTGCATCAGCAGATTTAATTGTAGCAATTGGGGAACAACGAAATATTAAGTCTGCCGAAGAAATTGAGCAACTGGAACAGGTTGTAAGTGTAACTACGGATATGCACCTTGCAGCAATGCGTTATGCAAAACCAGGTATGAGTGAAGCTCAGGTAGCAGCTAAAGTTCATGAAGTTGCGCAGGCGGCCGGTGGAGATATTTCATTCCCAATTATTGCAACAATTAACGGGCAAACTCTACATAATCATTATCATGGTAATACCACAAAAGAAGGTGATTTGTTTTTACTTGATGCCGGAGCTGAAAACAAGCTTCATTATGCAGGTGATATGTCAAGTACATTTCCGATATCAAAAAAATTTACAGAACAACAAAAAGAAATTTATCAAATTGCTTTAAATGGACATAATGCAGCCATAGAAGCTCTGAAACCCGGAATTAATTTTAAAGAAATTCATTTTACAGCTGCCCGAACTATTTTTAACGGATTAAAAGATCTTGGTTTTACAAAGGGAAATACAGAAGAAGCTATTCATGCAGGAGCACATG
The DNA here is from genome assembly GCA_019038645.1 of Bacteroidales bacterium. Lineage (GTDB taxonomy): Bacteria > Bacteroidota > Bacteroidia > Bacteroidales > UBA12077 > UBA12077. The sequence goes on along the minus strand of JAHOYT010000037.1, from coordinate 27,003 downwards.
CCTTATTTTTCCCTTGTGGAACAGGACATTTAATGGGACTGGATGTTCATGATATGGAAAATCTTGGAGAACAATATGTGGGTTATGCAGGTCAGCCAAAAAGCACTTTATTTGGATTAAAATCATTAAGATTAGGTCGTGAATTACAGCCAGGATATGTACTTACTATCGAACCAGGAATATATTTTATACCAGAATTAATTGATCTGTGGAAATCACAACATAAATTCAGTGAATTTATAAATTATAACAAAATTGAAGAGTATAAAGATTTTGGTGGTACCCGAAACGAAGAAGATATTTTAATCACTGAAACAGGCTATAAAATTCTTGGTAAGCCTCTCGCAAAATCTATTGAGGATGTGGAAAATGAAAGAGCTAAAGCATTCTAGAAAAATAAGTCATACTGAGCCTGTCGAAGTATGACAGCACTCCTTGACAAGCTCAGAGTGACATTATAAATATGAAAATAAAAGAATATGAACAGCACTCTCAAAAATTGGAACTGGAATCCACCCAAAGACTGGTTGAAAATTAAAACCATTGATTTGCATACCGGAGGTGAACCATTAAGAGTTTATACAGATGGCTTGCCCGAAATAAAAGGTTCTGCTATTCTTGAAAAGAGAAGATATTTCAGAGATAACTACGATTATATAAGAACCGGAACTCTATTGGAGCCACGCGGCCATGCTGACATGTATGGTGCAATTATAACAGAATCTACAACAGATGATGCAGATTTTGGAACTTTCTTTTTACACAACGAAGGTTACAGCACCATGTGTGGTCATGCCATTATTGCATTAACCAAACTGGTTTTAGACACAGGAATGATCCAAAAAGAAGGAAACGAACCAGAATTAATTATAAATGCACCGCCAGGAAAAATTTACGTGAAAGCTTTCCGTGAAAACGGTATAGTTCAAAAAGTATCTTTTAAAAACGTACCATCGTTTCTTTATTTGAAAGATCAGGAAGTTGATATTCCTGAAATTGGCAAAGCTAAATTTGACATTGCTTATGGTGGAGCTTTTTATGCATTTTGTGATGCAGATGAATTAGGTTTAAAATTGGATGAATCGGATTATTCCAGACTTATCGATTATGGCAGAAAAATTAAATATGCAATAATGGATAATTTTGAAATAAAACATCCTTACGAGGAAGATTTAAGTTTTTTGTATGGAACTATTTTTACAGGAAAAGCAAAAAATCCAGGAAATCACAGCCGAAATGTTTGCATATTTGCTGAAGGAGAATTAGACAGGTCAGCTACCGGCTCGGGAGTAAGCGCAAGGGCAGCTTTGTATCATGCTAAAAATGAATTAAAACCCAGTGAAAAAATAACCATTGAAAGCATCCTGGGAAGCACAATGGATGTTAGTGTTCACGAAACAACTGAATTCGGCCCACACAAAGCAGTTATTCCTGAAGTTACAGGAACAGCATTTATTACCGGACAAAATGAATTTTATTTCGATCCTAACGATCCTTTAAAAAATGGTTTTATATTTAGATAATTTTAGAAATCAATTAAAAACAAATAATATGTTACGAAAAATTTTATCAATTCTAATAATCTTTACACTTGGATATCAATACAGTGCTATCGCATGTACCATAATTGTTGTTGGGAAAAAAGCATCAGCCGATGGTTCAAATATTATTTCACATACCGATACAGGACCTGATTCAAGAATATTTGTTGTTCCGGCACAAACTTTTAAACCAGGCGAAAAAACTGCCGTTTATTGGGGAATTCAGGATGCAGACCGTGATTTAAATGACGATGGAATAATATTAGGATATATTCCACAGGTTGAAAAAACATTTAAGTATTTCCAATCAGCCTATTCACATGTAAATGAATTTCAGCTTGGTATTGGAGAAAGCACAACTGCTCAAAGAGAAGAACTTACTTGTACCCGTGAAAACGGAAAACAAATAATGACCATTGAGCAAGCACAAATTTTTGCTTTACAGCGCTATAAAAATGCCAGAGAAGCAGTTCAGTTTATCGGCGACTTAATGATTAAATACGGCTTTTTACCATCAAGTGGTGATGGATCTGAAACGCTTGTTATAGCCGATACAGAAGAAATCTGGGTTTTTGAAGTTTTCGGAACTGGCAAAGGCTGGAACCCGGAAAGTGGTAAACCCGGAGCAATATGGGCTGCGCAACGATTACCTGAAGATCAGGCTACTATGATTCCAAACTGGAGCATAATTAAACAAATTGATGCCAACGACAAAGATAATTTCATGGTTTCCGATAATTACATGCAGGAAGCTATTGATAGAGGATGGTACGATCCAACATCAGGAATACCTTTTATTTGGCAGGATGCTTATACTCCATTACCTGTTGAATATGCAACAAGCAGATTCTGGCTATTTCACCAAACTTTTGTTCCAAATTTAAAAGAATGGCCTGATCGTTTTCCAAACGAAAATCCTTATAAAGGAATTCAGCCATATTTCCAAATTGTAGAACCTGTTTCAATTTATCCATTCTCAGTTGTACCTGAAGAGAAAATATCAGTTCAGGATGTAATTGCTTTCCAGCGTTCAACCTATGAAGGTACAATCTACGATATGACTTATGATCCAAACTGGCTCGTACCTGACGGAAAAGGTGGTTACGCAAAAAGTCCTTTAGCAACTCCATTCCCGAGCAGTGATTTACGAAAGCTATTAAAAATTACTTATCGTCGTCCGGTCGCGCGTCATCGCGGACATTACGGAATGGTTCTTCAGCTTCGGGATTGGTTACCTGACGAAATTGGCGGAGTTTATTGGGTATATCTTGATAATCCATACTTTAGTCCTTATGTACCTATTTATGCCGGGAATTTATCTGTTGCTGAAACTTATAATATTTATGATCCGGATAAATACGATGAGAAATCAGCGCGATGGGCAATTGATTTTGTTGATAATCTTGCCAATCTTAAATTTCAACCAATTGCTGAAGATGTAAGAAAAGTTAGAACTCCTTTTGAAGCTAAGATGTTTGAAAATCAAAAAGCAATAGAGGATGAAGCAAAAAAATTATATAAGAAAAGTCCAAAGGCTGCTCAGGAATATTTAACAAATTATTCAAACGGATTAATGAATGATGTTACGAAAATGTTTCTTGATTTAAGAAATCAGATTATTACGGATTATACGAATAATCACGAATAAATTAAATTGCTATTTGCCTTTAAGTATTTGCCATTAGAAAATAAAATCCATGCTTTGTTTTAAGTATGGATTTTTATTTGAGTGAAACTTACATTTTATTATCTTCACATTCTGAAGTAATAAATCAAAAATGAATATTATAAGCTATATAAAACAGCCTTTTCCGAAGACTGAATCAAAATGGAGGGTTATTATTCTAATTAGTCTGTTTGTAGCATTATTCCTAATAGTCTTTCAGCCTTTCGGAATAAATTTATTCGAAAGTAACATTAAAATAATAATCCTTTCCGGATATGGTTTAGTAACTTTTATTGTTCTGTTTATTAACCTTATTCTTATTGAAAATATATTCCCAAAATTCTTTGATGAGAGAAACTGGACCATTTGGAAGGATTTCGTTTGGTTAATCTGGGTTATTTTTTCAATTGGTCTGGGAAATGCATTATACACTTATTACATTTTCGATAATCTAATATTTAGCATTCAAGGTTTAATTATATTTCAATTTATCACATTTGTAGTTGCAGTAATTCCAATTACTGTTCTAATTATTTCAAAACAAAAATACCTTCTAACAAAACACTTAAACTCTGCCAACGAATTAAATAAAAATATTGATAAAACCAGAATTGGGATTAATGAAGATCAAACAATTCGTTTTTTTGCGGATAATGAAAAGGACTCAATAGAATTTAAAATTAGGGATTTCTATTTTATTGAATCATCGGGGAATTACATAGAACTATTCTTTTTTGATAATGATAACATTATTCGTAAAACTTTTCGAAGCACATTAAAAAGGTCTCTCGAATACTTCACCGATTCTCTTGAAATAATTCAATGCCACAGGGCATTTATAGTAAATACAAATAAAATTATAAACGCCAAAGGCAATTCACAAGGATTAAGGTTAAATCTGGAAAACTGTGAATTAGAAGTTCCTGTTTCGAGAGGATTTGTCAATGCAGTTCGGGAAAAAATAAATTAATATCCTTTTTGTTTTGATTTGCAATTAATCACCAAATCTAGTATTTCGTAACACTACTTATCCATCCATCACAAAAACTTGCCATATATCCCAATTCTATTGCTGAGTAACATTTTCATCCTACAATTGCACTGTCAAACAAACACATGTTTGATTTAAAAAATAAAAAAAGATGAAAAAAGTATGGTATCTATTAGTTGCAGCAGTTTTAATAATTGCAGGTTTAATTTTAAATTACACTTATTCAGGTATGTTTAGTGCAGGAGATTTTGCCTTTAACTACTTTGCGGCAGGTGATTTTGCAATTGGTGTGTTTGCAGCAGGCAAATTTTCTGCAGGAATTTTTTCTATTGGAATATTCTCAGTAGGAATATTCTCAGTAAGTATTTTCAATTTAGCACTTTATTCAACAGGAATCTTTGTAATAGCTTATAAGAAAAAACTACCTAAGTTAATGCAAGGTAATTCTAAAGAACAAGAAGATCAAGAATAATATCTGAATTACAAAAGCACTAAGGCACAAAGAGTAATCCATGTTAAATCCTTAGTGCCTTTGCTGTAAATATCAAAATATAAATCCTTCCATTTCTTTATACTGATTTTAAATAAGAGCTAATTATTAACACTACCAGATCATTAGGTTAAATAATTGACAGATTCACAACATTTTAATATCAACATTATTTATTTCATACTATATCATACTTCAAAGCCTTATTATAGTTGAATAATTTTATTATGTTTGTGAATTAACCCTAAAAATAACCTAAATTATGCCAAGCTTCGTAATAAGTGAAAAGTGTGATGGTTGCAAAGCTCAGGATAAAACTGCCTGCCAGTATATTTGCCCGAACGATTTAATGGTTTTAGATAAAGAAAAAAATAAAGCATATAACCGCGCTGTTGATATGTGCTGGGAATGTTACAGTTGCGTTAAAATATGTCCAACACAGGCTATAGAAATTCGGGGATACGCAGACTTCATGCCTTTAGGCGCTGTAGTTCAACCATTAAGAAGTACGGACTCTATTATGTGGTCGGTAAAATTCCGGAACAAAAAAATAAAAAGATTCAAATTCCCCATAAGAACAACTCCCGAAGGTAGCATAGACCCAAAATCTGATATGGAAACAGGAACCGATGATTTAAAAAGCCCTTTACTCAGAACAGAACCGGAATCGTTGGGAACAGATTTATATGAGAAATAGATCATAATATCAAGTATTGAGTATCAAGACTTAAGACACAACGCTCTTTATTTTAAACTTTTAACGTTAAACTGGAAACTTATAGAATTATGATAACTGAGAATTTCGAAACTGTAATTATAGAAACTGATTTATTGATCCTTGGCGGTGGTATGGCTGCTTGTGGTGCCGCTTTTGAAGCTGCTCACTGGGCACAGCAACATAACAAAAAAGTAACTGTTGTTGATAAAGCATCTATGGAACGTAGTGGTGCTGTTGCGATGGGACTTTCTGCAATAAACCTGTATTTAGGTTTGAAAAATGGCAAAAATACTATTGAAGATTATATCGATTATGTAAAAAATGATTTAATGGGTATTACCCGCGACGATTTGGTTGCAAACATTGCCCGTCATGTTGATTCATCAGTTCACCTGTTCGAAAAATGGGGTTTACCAATTTGGAAAGACGAAGAAGGAAATTATGTAAATGAAGGTCGCTGGCAAATAATGATTCATGGTGAATCGTATAAAAACATTGTTTCTGAAGCTGCTAAAAATGCACTAAAAGAACTTGGCGAAAATGGTGAATATTACGAAAGAATATTCATCACAGAACCTATTATGGATGGTGATCGTTGTGTTGGTGCAGCTGGTTTTAGTGTTCGTGAAAATAAATTTTACATATTTAAAGCTAATGCTGTACTTGATGTTATGGGTGGTGCAGTGCATATTTTCCGTCCACGTTCGGTTGGTGAAGGATTAGGACGTTCATGGTATCCGCCATTTAACTCCGGAGCAAGTACATATTTTACACTTAAAGCTGGTGCCGAAATGACCTGTCAGGAAGTTCGTTTTGTTCCAATACGTTTTAAAGATTCGTATGGCCCTGTTGGTGCGTGGTTCTTGCTATTCAAAGCAAAAGCAACTAATGCTAAAGGCGAAGATTATATGAAAACCCGTGCATCTGAATTAGAAAACTGGGCACCTTACGGAACCGAAAAACCAACTCCAACTAATCTTCGTAATTATTTAATGTTTAAGGAGTTAGAAGAAGGTAACGGCCCTATCTATATGAGAACAGATGAAGCTATTAAAGAATTAATGGCTGATATCACTGATGAAAAAGAAGCTAAACGAAAAATGAAAGAGTTGGAATCAGAAGCATGGGAAGATTTCTTAGATATGACTGTGAGTCAGGCCTTAAACTGGGCTTCACATAATATTTCTCCTGAAGAAAGTCCATCGGAAATTTCTGCATGCGAACCTTATTTTATTAGCTCACATTCAGGTGCTTCAGGTGCCTGGGTTAGCGGGCCAAAAGATTTATCACCATCGGATGATTATCACTGGGGTTACGATAATATGACAACTATAAAAGGTTTATTTGCAGCTGGTGATGCTTCAGGAGCTTCATCTCATAAATTTTCATCCGGTTCGTTTACGGAAGGTCGGATTGCTGCAAAAGCTGCATTAGCATTTATTGTTGATAATCCTGATTCCGTAAGCTTTGATGAAGAAAAAATTAAGAAATTAAAAGAAAAAATTCTTCAGCCACTTACAACATTCGAAGAGCATAAAGATTACGCTAATGATGAAGATGTAAATCCTAATTTCATCAAGCCAAAAATGTTTATGTTCCGCTTACAGAAAATTATGGATGAATATGCCGGTGGTGCTTCTGTAAATTTTAAAACATCAAAAGCATTACTTGAAAAAGGCCTTGAGTTTTTAGAATTAATGAAAGAAGATTCCGAAAAACTCGCCGCAAAAGATACAAATGAATTAATGCGTTGCTGGGAGAATGTTCATCGAATGTGGCAAGCCGAATCTCACATCAGAACTATGTTATTCCGTGAAGAAACACGTTGGCCAGGATATTATTTCAGAACCGATCATCCTAAAATGAAAGAAGAGTGGAAAGCATTTGCAAACTGTAAATGGAATCCTGAAACCGGCGAATGGGAAATGATAAAACGAGACATTAAAGAATTGACCTAGTCAATTCTTTAATTAACAATGAAAAATTAAGAATGAATAATTATTCGGAGAGAAGTTTAATTGATATAATTAACTCATTTTTAATTCTTAATTATTAATTTTTAATTATTTAGAATGAAGCCTGTATTGGTTATTGGCGGAGGAATGAGCGGTGTTACTACTACCGTTGAAATTGCCGAAGTTGGGAAAGATGTTATTCTTATCGAAAAAAATCCTTATTTGGGTGGTAATGTGGTTAAATTTAATAACTACTTTCCTAAACTTTGCCCTCCAACTTGTGGACTGGAGATTAACTTTCGAAGGATAAAACAAAATTCACGAATCAAATATTATACTTCAACTGAAATACAGGAGATTTCAGGTGAAAAAGGAAATTTTAAAGTTAAGCTCAAAACAGCTCCTCAATATGTAAAAAATAATTGTACAGCTTGTGGAAAATGTCTTGATGTTTGTCCCGAAGAAAGACCAGATAAATTCAATTATGGATTCACAAAAACAAAAGCAATTTATTTACCACATGAAATGGCTTTTCCATACAAATTCAATATTGATGATGAATATTGTAAAAAAGAATCATGTAATAAATGTGTTGAAGTGTGTGAATACGACGCTATTAACTTATCAGCAAAGGAAGAAATTATTGATATAGAAGTTAGCTCTGTTGTTGTTGCCACAGGATGGAAAAACTATGATGCTTCTAAAATTGATAATCTGAATTATTCAACATCAAAAAATATAATTACCAATGTTGAGTTTGAAAGATTCATTACGTCAAATGGTGTTGGTGAAAACAAATTACTGCGACCGTCAGATAATTCGGAGCCTAAAAAATTAGCTTTTGTTCAGTGTGCAGGTTCCCGTGACGAAAATCATTTACCTTATTGTTCAGCTGTTTGTTGTTCGGCATCTTTAAAACATGCCTTAACTATTCAGGAATTGTATCCAAAAAGCGAAATCAAAATTTTTTATATCGATATGCGTGTTACCGGTCGTAATGAGGATTTTTTAATTAAAGTACAAGACAATAAAAACATCGGATTAGTTAAAGGAAAGGTTGGCAAAATCACTGAAACAGAATCCAATAATCTAATTCTTGAAGCCGAAGATATTCTTTCAGGTAAAAAGATGAATTACAAAGCTGAAATGGTTGTTCTGGCAACAGGCATTGTTCCGTCAGATATAAGTATAAACTTAAACAAAGATCAGAATAATTTTATAACCGATTTACAAACCGACGGTATTTATCCCGTAGCGTGTAGCAGAAAACCAATGGATGTTTCATCATCGGTAAAAGATGCGACAGCTGCTGCATTAAAAGCAATACAAATCAAATAACAAATGGATAAAAAAGTTGGCGTATATATTTGTTCAGGTTGCGAAATTGGCAAAAGCATAGATATTGAAAAACTTAATCAGGTAGCTTCTTCGGAACAAAATATTAGCATTTGTAAAAATCATTCTTCGCTATGTTCTGTTGAAGGAGTTGATTTAATTAACAATGATATAGCCAGTGAAAATCTTAACAGAGTGATTATTGCTGCATGCTCACCCCGGGCAAAAACTGAAGTATTTGATTTCCCTGAAGATGTTATTCTTGAAAGAGCAAATTTAAGAGAACAAGTAGCATGGTGTTACGAACCTGAAAATGAAGATACGCAAATGGCTGCAGAAGATTATCTTCGAATGGCCGTAACGAAAGTGAATAATATTGATGTTCCAAAACCATTTATAGCCGAAAGTATTAGTTCTGAAATTTTGGTTGTTGGTGGTGGAATTACAGGAATTACATCAGCTATTGAAGGAGCAAAAGCAGGATACACAGTTCATATAGTTGAAAAAGAAGAGAGATTAGGTGGATGGTTAAACAAGCTGCATAAACAAATTCCATATACTGTTCCTTACAATACTTTGATAGATCCTGAAATAGAGGAAAAAATCAAGGAATTAGAACAATTTGAGAATATTAAAATTCATATTTCAACCACAATAAATAAAATTGACGGTCAGCCCGGCCAATTTGAAGTGTTTCTGAATAACGGAAAAGAAGAAAAAATTACGGTTGGTTCAATTGTTACATCAACAGGTTGGAAACCTTATGATGCAAGCAAACTATCTCATCTAGGGTATGGAATTCCGAACGTTTTAACAAATGTTGAATTTGAAGATTTAGTAAAAAATAATCCTGATAAAGAATTACCAAAAAACATATTATTCATTCAATGTGCAGGTTCGCGGGATAAAGATCATCTCCCCTATTGTTCATCATTCTGTTGCGGCACAAGCTTAAAACAAGCCAAATATATTCGTGATTTGAGTCCTGAATCGAACGTTTTTGTTGTTTATAAAGATATTCGCACCTTAGGATTATATGAAGAGTTTTACAAAGAAGTACAAAAGGATGATCAAATCTTTTTTACAAAAGGCGAAATTGAAGAAATAACTGAAAACGATAACGATATAAAAGTCAATGTAAAAGATACCTTGTTAGGAGAAAACATTTCTCTTTCTGTTGATATGATTGTTTTGGCAACAGGAATGGTTCCGAACGGAACCGAAGATTTAAATCTAAATTACCGTTTAGGGAAAGGCTTACCAGAATTAAAATACAATTTCTCTGATTCACACTTCATCTGTTTCCCTTACGAAACACGACGAACAGGAATTTATGCTGCCGGAAGTTTGCGAGCACCAATGGATATTGCTTCAAGCAAAGAAGATGCCACCGGAGCCATGTTAAAAGCTATTCAGACAATTGAAGCAACCAAACGCGGAGAGGCTGTTCACCCACGATCAGGCGATAAATCTTATCCTGAACTATATCTGGATCGTTGTACCGATTGTAAACGCTGTACAGAAGAATGTCCATTTGGAGCATATGATGAAAACGAAAAAGGAACTCCAATTCAGAATCCTAATCGTTGTCGACGTTGTGGAATATGTGTAGGTTCGTGTCCGGAGCGAGTTATTAGCTTTGCCGATTATTCAATTAACAGTGTTTCGGCTATGATTAAGTCGGTTGAAATACCTGATGAGTTTGAAGAAAAACCAAGAATTTTGGTATTTGTGTGTGAAAATGACGCTTATCCTGCTTTTGATATGGCCGGACAAAAAGGGTTAAAATATAGTCCTTACATAAGAGTTATTCCTGTAAGATGTATAGGGTCAGTTAATAAAGTATGGATCTCGGATGCTCTGTCGCAGGGATTTGACGGGATATTGCAAATTGGATGTAAGCCAGGCGATGATTATCAGTGTCACTTCATTCATGGTAGTGAACTGACCGAAACCCGTGGCGAAAACCTTCAGGAAACTTTAGAAACAATGATGCTTGAACCGGAAAGAATAAGAACTGAATTTGTTGAAATCACAGATTATCATAAAATTCCTGATATAATTAATGATTACGTGGAAGAGATTGAATTAATCGGTCCAAATCCGTTTAAAGATATGTAAACAATTAGTTACGAGTTCAAAGTTCCGAGTTTAAAGTTTATATGACTATAACACAGAACCAAAAACCTGAAATTTGAAACAATGATTGAAGTTAGTCCTGATATAAAATTTAAAAAGCAACTAAAAAGGATAAGTAATTCTTCTTTGAATGAATGTATGCAGTGCGGAACATGCTCTGTGGTTTGTTCTCTTGCTCCTGATGAGAGGCCATTTCCGAGAAAAGAAATGATTTGGGCTGGCTGGGGAATGAAAGATAAATTAATCGGAAACCCGGATATTTGGCTTTGTCATCAATGTGGAGATTGTAGCACTTATTGCCCGCGTGGTGTAAAACCTGCTGATGTTCTTTCTGCTGTTCGCGAAATTAGTTACCAGCATTACGCTAAACCTAAATTTTTAGGTAAAATCTTGAATGATCCTAAATGGTTTCCTGTGGCAATATTAATACCTGTAATAATTATTTCGGCAATATTAATTATGGCAGGAACATTTCAAATTCCTGAAGGTCCTGTTAATTACTCCAAATTTTTTCCACATGCCTGGCTTAACAGCTCTTTCTCTTTTTTATGGTTTTTAACAATAGGACTTGGAATTTTAGGATTAAGAAACTTCCGGAACGATATGAAAAAGCAAGATCCGGATTTAAAACCAACGGGAAGTTTTATTAAGAATCTATTCTCCATAAGAAAAGAAATTATTCTTCACTCCAATTTCAGTACATGTACAGCCCAAAAAACAAGAAAAATTGCACACTTTTTAGTTTTCTACGGATTTATTTTATTGCTTTTTGTTACAACTTTTGCCATTTATGCAGCAGTAACACACAATTATCCATTAGAATTTAAGAATCCTTTTAAGATAATTGGAAATATAGCCGCAATAATGTTATTTGTGGGACTTGGAATTATGATTGCAAACCGAATTTTCAATAAAAAAGATTTTGGGAACAGCACTTATAACGATTGGTTATTTTTAGTTTCTCTCTTTTTATTAACAGTTTCGGGAGTAATAGTAGAAGCTGCAAGATTTATAAATTGGGGATTGGCTTACCACTTGTATTTTTTTCATTTGGTTTGTGTTTGGTTTGTCATTATTTATTTGCCTTACACAAAATTTGGCCATTTATTATTTAGAGTTGTGGCAATGGTATATGCAGCATCGATTAATAGAAAATTAAAATAGAACGATATAGTTCATAAAAAAAAGAAAGTCATTGAGCCTATCCCATGTTTAACGGAATAGATTCTTCGACTTCGCTCAGAATGACAATTACTTTTTTTAGATCGCCCTCTATTTCAAATTATATAATTTAATCATCAATATCTTCACATTCAATGTAGCTGGCTTTTGTCCTTTTCAAACTTCGTTCAATCATTTCTCCAAATTCTAACATATCCGTATCATCAATCTCATAATACCAATTCAAATTTAAATGTCTGATTTTTTGGCTTCTATCAACAACTTTTATCAGCTCTATTATATTTTTCGATGAAGAAGTATTAACATACTCCAGTTTAACATCGAGTTGAACTTCTTCTGCTGATAACTCCTCAGCCCATTTAAAAAGTGAAGTATAAAATCTCTTAGGATCTTCAGGTAATGATTTTCCTTTAATACTCAATTGACCTGATTTCTTAAAATCAATTTGAGGAGTCGATTCCGTACTTTGTATTAATAAATCTTCCATTAATCTGAAGTTTTTCTAAATCCAGTTTAACCACTATATTTTAAACGAATTAAATTAATTAAAGTTTAGTTAAAAAAACATTTTATTTCTTTTACTAACTACAAGTTAAATATAATTACCTGATAAACAAATATCTTTTAGTAGTTTTTGACAAAAAAAATCTTTGCCAGGACAGAAAATATATAGTATTTCTGAATATGTATAAAAATCTCAACGGAATATAAAAATAATTACAAAAAAAGCGCGAATAAAATCTATCCGCGCTTTTCTTTTTCAATACCCTAAAATTTAATCCACAAAAATCATCTTCTGAGTTTGAGTGCCCTCAACGGCAACCAGCTCATTTTCCAGTTTATCCATTTCGGATAAATTTCCTGATAGTTCCAGTAACAGTAATCCGCTTGTACTACAAACATCATCTGTTACTTCGTGCAAACCCAAACGGGTTTTAATTGAGCAACCATATTTAGTAAGTACATTCTGTACTTTACCTGCTTCCTTTTGTCTATCGGTTATAAGTACACCTACAATTCTTGTCTCTTTAGACATATTAAATTTCAGTTTAACAAGTTACAAAATTATTTATTTAAGTCAAAAGACATTTTCTGAATATTTATCCCTCCAATGTCATTTAACTCATTTTCAAGCATATCCCAATCTGTTTTTTTTCCTGTTAATTCCAAAATTACAAAACCATTTCTACTACAAACATCTTCACTTAATTCATGAAATCCTAAACGGGTTTTAATTGATGTTGCGTATTTACTTAATATCATTTGCGTTCTTCCTGCTTCTTTTATTCGATCTAGAACATTTATTCCAAGAATTCTTTTTTCAGGCATTATTTCATTTTTTAATTATTCACTTTCAAATCCTTAAATGCTTAATTAAAAATACATATCTCTTTCGCCATTTCTAATTTTCTCAATTCTTTCGTTCAGCTGACCAATTACTTTTTCACTTTCCAAACCCTTAATTTCTTTATCGATAATTTTCCAGGCTTTTTTTGCCACCTCAGGTGTTGCATAATCTTCAATATATTCAGCTAAGGTTAAAATAGCATTTGGTGTACAAAAGCGTTTAATAAATCCCGGAACCGAGAACTCCATAAAGTGTTCTCCTGTTCTTCCTAATCGATAGCATGCTGTACAAAACGAAGGTAAATATTCATTTTCTATTAACTCATCTATAATCTCGCTTAATGATCTGTTATCATTAATAGCAAATTGCTCACGATTTAAGTTTTGTTCTTCATTCTGACTTTCGTGATAAGAACCCAACTCCAATTTTGTTCCTCCATCAATTTGAGAAACGCCAAAAGCCATTACTTCACGACGCACTTGTTCTGATTCACGTGCAGTTAAAATCATTCCTGTATAAGGAACTGCCAGTCTTAGTATTGCAATTAATTTAACAAAATCATCATCATTTACTATGTATTTTGGATCAACGTCTATAGTAGATGCATCCTGAATTCTGGGAAATGATAATGTATGCGGCCCAACATTATAACACGCTTCGAAATGATTTGTATGGCGAACCATGGCCAATACTTCGTATCTCCAATCGTATAATCCAAACAAAGCTCCGATTCCAACATCATCCAGTCCTGCTTCCTGAGCACGGTCCAAAGAAGTTAAACGATAGTCAAAATCTCTTTTTTTACCACCTAAATGATATTTTGCATATTCATCAGGATGATATGTTTCCTGGAAAACCTGATATGTACCAATACCTGCATCTTTTACAGTTCTGAATCCATCAATTTCTAATGGTGCAGCATTAATATTTACTCTTCTTATTTCTCCGTTTCCTTTTTTAACTCCATACACAGTTTTTACATTTTCGGCAATAAACTCAGGAGAATAATGCTTATGTTCTCCATAAACCAATATTAATCTTTTTTGTCCATTATCTTCAAGTGCCTCAACTTCGGCAATTAATTCCTTATCAGACAGAGTTTGGCGAACAGCATCTTTATTTGTTACTCTGAAACCACAATATTTACAATTATTTGTACACTTATTCCCAACATATAGAGGTGCAAAAAGAACAATCCTGTTTCCGTAAACTTTCGTTTTTAAATCTTTGGCCCCTTGTTTAATTTCTTCTACTAATTCCGGGTCTGTTGCATTAATTAATACAGCCGTTTCTTCCAAATTCAAACGCTCCTTATTTAGCGATTTTGCAATTACTTCACGTACTCGTTCTTTTGTAGATCCGGTATTATTAATGTAATCCCAAATTTCTTTAGGATCAATGAACGGTTTCATTCTCTGGTCTTTAATTTTGTATTGTTCCGGGTAAAATTTCATGTGACTGGGTTTTAACAATTTCCTTTTTAAAAAAAGTTTTCTCAATAATTTTAAAAAATTATTCGCTTTTTTACCTAAATATTGATTTCAATTACTCTTATAAATTTTTATTCTTCAACAATACTGACTTAACCTGGATACCAATTAAGCGCCCAAGCTGACCGGTTAAAGAACCAATCTCATCGGTTGTACCTTCAAGAACAAGAGAAATAATATTTTGGCCATTGCTTCGGGGTAAACCTTGTCGACCAATAATAATGTTGGAATGTTTAAAAGCAATTTCGTTCATTTGCAGAACAACATCAGTGCTTTCAATTAATATAAGTGCGGTTCCAATTCTCTTTTCCATCAGATTTCCTCCGGATTAGATTTAGTCTTTAACCTTGAATCAGAAACGTATCCGATTCTCAGAAAGAGTAAATAGTTTTTACTATTATTTCGCTAACAAAGATATGCTGTAATTGCATATACGACAAATGATTTTTATCAGGTTTAATAAAAAAATATGCAAATAAACTCTTAATACATTGTGTTCAATTTTCGTAGTTTTGTTGAAACTAATCGCTTAAAAAATATCTACTGTAAAAGAAATGGCTCCCGATATACTTTTAAACATAGTTAATTAACAATGCGATTGATTCCTGAAATGTTTTTGTAAACCAAATCCAGATAATGTTGATTGAAAAATTCCGGATGATAATTTTTACCTGAATTAAAAAAGAATCAGAATTATTTCTTAAATTTATTCATATTTTAGCATTTCATTTTGATTATCGTAAACTAAAAAGATTATAAACTATTCGCAAATGAAATTATCGGAAAATTATGACTGGAGCAATAAAAGTATTTTAGTTGCTGATGATGAATTAACAAATTATATCATAATTGAAAAATCGCTGGAAAAAACAAATATCAAGATTTTTCATGCTGAAAATGGTGAGCAGGCAGTTATTCTTTTTAATAAGAATCCGGATATTGATCTCATTCTTATGGATATAAGAATGCCGGAAATGGGCGGACTGGAAGCTACCAAATATATTCGAAGCGTAAATCGTGATATTCCTATTATTGCATTTACAGCTTATGCCCTTTCTGATGATGAAGCCATTGCACTTGAGTTTGGCTGCGACGATTACATTTCCAAACCGGTAAGACCTGAATTCCTTCTAAAAAAAATAAATGAACATCTGAATAAATAATTGTACGCATCTCCTGTTTGTAATCTAAAACTATCCGGAAATAAACCAAAATATATTCTTAATTTACGTACAATTAAAAACAAAGACATAACACTGGATAGTCCTGAAATTATTGAACTGAAAACTGAAATCCGCGAATTAATAGAATAAAGAAGTTAAGAGTTTTGAGTTATGATTTAATATTAATTATGCATTTTTCTCCTTCACAAAATACGCAACTTTTTCAAGCGAGGTAATCATATCGTACTCTTCGAGATAAACGTTTGACGACACATTTAATGCAGTTGATGTGTAATTAAGAATTCCCTTTATTCCAGCCATTACCAGTGTTTCTGCCACTGGAGATGCATATTCAGGAGGAACTGTCAGAATAGCAATTGAAATATTCTGATCTTTAATAATGGCACTTAAATCAGACATTGGATAACATTTAACCCCCGAAATAACCCGGTTTATTTTTCCCGAATCAGTATCAAAAGTAGCCACAATTTTCAATTTAGTTCGTTTCCCTTTAAAGTATGTAGCAATAGCACGCCCCAAATTACCAATACCTATAATTGCCGCATTTAATCCATCATCTGTATCAATTATTTCACCTATAACTTTAATAAGATCCTTCACGTCATAACCTTTTTTTAAGGTAGTTGAGTATCCGATTAACATTATATCGCGACGCACCTGAACTGCAGTAATGTTTTGTAAATTAGCTAATTCGTGCGAATAAATATGTGTTTTACCCTGTGCCAGACAATTCAGCAACGTTCTTCTGTATTCACTTAATCGTCCAATCGTTTTTCCGGGAAGTGTGTTCATAAGTCTATGTATTTGAAATAATTCGTCAATTTACAAAAAAAATTACAAAAGCAAGATTACAGTAAAATAGCTCCTCACAAACTTAGCTATCAATTTTAATTTCACCATTATAAAGTTCTACAAATCTTTTTACAATATTAGCGTCTAATCTACTACCTGCAAAATGTTTAATGTGTTCGTTTCTAACTCTAAAAACTCATCGAATAATTTATGTAAAGAGACCGGGAATCATTTATCTTCTAAAATCAAATTTTCTTTAATCAACTCCAACACATCCAAACATTTATTAATGTCTGTATCAGGAATACTGTTTGTAGCTGTAGAAATAACCTCTTCGGCAAACTTAACCAACTGCTTATACATCTTCTTTCCCTGAGCAGTTAATTTTATATTATTAAACCGCTTATCAGTTTCTGATTCCTCTCTAATCACAAGTTTATTGTTCTCTAACCGATCAATTATCCGCTTGATTCTTACTTTGTCGAATGCCATAAAATCGGATATATCACGCTGGTTCCGCTTTCCATGTTTATATAGCATTGATATAATACTCCAATCAGCTGCTTTTAAAGAAATACCATTCTCCTCGAACCTCTTCTCTAAATTTTTACCTATTTTTTTTGAAACCTGTTGTGTTAACTTACCAATGGATTTATCGAAATCGTAATTCATAATTTTAAATTTAATGCTTTAAAGTTAATATCTTTTTGTTAACTAAAATGATTTTAAATTAACTGTATTTCAAAATCTTCTCAAAATATTAGTTTCAATTGTAACTATTGTTAACTATATTTGAAACCCACACAAAGAGTTCCGTTATGGCAAATATTAAATCCAGACTAAATCGTCGAAACTTTTTTAAAACTGCCGGACTTGCCGGAGGGGTTTTAAGTCTTGCCGGAGTTGCAGGAGCAGGATTAGCAGCCGGTAAAGATAAAGACAGCTACACGGGATATGGCCGAAAGTTTTATGGAAAAGATCAGTTCTTTAACCGAAACCCATTCCTTGTGTCTGAACCTACTTATGTAAAAGTTAGAAAACCTAAGAGGATTCAATATATTGAAAACATTTTTAAAAGAAATGGTGAAATGTACAGGTTGATGTATCCTCGTGATAATTCAACACCAAAATGGTCATTGGACCAGGGTCATAAAAATCTTCCGGAACCGTTAAAAACATATTACACTAAAGATCCCGGAGCACTCGTAGAATTTAAAAAAGCCATAAAAAAATCGAAGGAACAACATGAAAACTGGCCCAAATATAAAGATCAGTACATATTAGCAGATGCTTGGTCAACGTCCCATTCAAGTACAATGAGAGGCCGGTCTTCTTTCCCGCCCGAACCTAAAGATTCTCCTGAAGTTTCTGATTTCGAAGGTATCCGGGACAACCAGATGGAGTTGAAATCGCCTAAGCATGGCTCCGAATTAATAAAAAAATTGCACATAGTTTTGGTGCTACTCTTGTAGGAGTTACAAAAATAAAAGAAGAGTGGGTATATCAGGGATATGTACGTGGAACAGGAAAAACAAATTTTGATGTCCCGAAACATTGGAAAAATGCAATAGTAATCGCAGTTCCCCACGAATGGGATTCAATGTATGCAAATCCAACTTATGGAACTTCTTATGATGCTTATTCTATGTTAAGATATATTTCGGGTAAACTCGAAGTATTTTTAAAAGAAATAGGTTATTCTGCACGTGCACACGTGCCACCTGTAAATTATGATCTCGTTATGCCTCCTTTAGCTATTGATGCCGGATTAGGTGAACAAGGCAGAAATGGTATATTAGTTACACCTGAATTGGGAGCAAATACAAGACTGGCAGCAGTATCAACTGACATGCCTTTAGAACCTGACAAACCAATAGACATAGGAATAAAGGAATTTTGCAATAAATGTAAAATTTGTGCAGAAGAATGCCCAAGCGGGGCAATTAGTTTTACGGATGAACCCGAAGAAGTTATTCGGGGATACAAACGATGGAAGATTAATCATGACAAATGCTATACAGTATGGAACTCTGTTGCAACAAGCCATTCTAGAGGCTGTAGAGTATGTCTGGCAGTATGCCCTTATTCAAGAAAAAATAACTGGATTCATAACATAGTTCGTGAAGTTGATCCACGCGATCCCACCGGAATTTTCTCTTCGGGAATACTAGCTGTGCAAAAGAAATTCTTTAAATACCATGGCGGGCAGGAATACCTTCCACCTCCTGACGGAAATAATAAAACATTTAATGAAGCTCCTGATTGGTTAAGATCTGAAGAATGGTTTAATTATTAAAATTATAAATTATGTTTCCATATTCAACAATGCTCGAACCTCTGTTTTGGATAATCATGGGGTTTTTATATACCATATTTATAATCAGTATTAAATATTGGGCTGAAGATCTAAAATTTAAATTAAACTGGTGGAAATGGACATTATTCTCTATATGGTTTATTGTACTAAACATAATAATTGCAGGTGGATTTACTCTTATTGGTGAAAACGAAACAAGAGCCGGCTTATATTTTCTTGGAGTATTTGGCACTTCAATTATTCTTTTAGGTGCAGGTTTATGGAAGCTGATGAGAAAATAATAAATATGAGAAATTATTCCGTGCATTTTAAAAACTGGTTCATAATTATTGGAGTCATCCTCGTTGTTATTGTCGCAATTTCTCTTGGCAACAAAAGAAGTAAGGTAAAAAATAAAGATTTAATTTCTAATTCAATAAAGAATTTAGACGTTGAAACACAATTCATTAATTCTAACAAATGGCTTGTTGTTAATCCGATTACAGGCCTGAAAGAGAACTATATATTTATAGGTGAAGGAAAAGGATACAATGGTCCTGTTAAAGTTCTGGTATTGTCGGATACCAACCATGTAATAAAATCAGTTAAAATTTTAGCTCAAACAGAAACTCATTCATACTTTCAGCAAATATTCAAAACCAATTTCTTAGGTAAACTAACCGGGATAAAATTAAGTTCTGTTAATAATATTGATGGTGTAAGTGGTGCAACAAAATCAAGTATTGGAATTATTACCGGCATAAATTTAGCATACCTGGCAGGTGAAAATATTGAGTTTTCTGAAAATAAAAAAATTCAATTCGGTTTTTTAGAGATCTTAATACTTATTCTTTTTGCACTGGCATTAATTAATACCAGACTCAGAAAGAAACAATATGTAAGAATGGTTTGGTGGTTATCCTTATTCCTTTCAGTTATTTTTCTCGGATTTACTTATAATCAAGCTATTACAATAGCCCGCATTAATTCGCTTTTATTAGGATTTTGGCCTTCAGTTTATACTGAATTGTTTGTTTATATCCTTATAATCGCGTCTATTTCAAGTATTGTTTTTACCGGAAAAAACCACTATTGTCATTCAATCTGTCCCTTTGGAGCTTCACAGGAATTAATAGGAAAACTGGGGAAGCCAAAAATCCGGAAACCTAAAAATTTCAAACTTTTGAAAAGAATTCAGTGGAGTGTCACGTTTTTTGCAATTGTAATCGCATTATTTATGTATGATCCTGGTCTTACAGAATATGAAATATATGGTGGTTTATTCAAGTTAACGGCAACAGCAGCAGGTTTTGGTTTACTAATAATTATTATTATTTCATCCTTATTTATTAAAAAACCGTGGTGCCGTTATTTATGTCCGCTGGATGGATTTTTCAAGTACCTTTCCATAGTAAGAAAAGAAGTAATACATTTGTTTAAATAGAGAATTTCTTTTCACAAAATATTATTCGTCCCAAAAATATAAACCAAAACGTATTTTATTAATTCCGAAAATATTCATCTTTTTCAAAATTATCATTTTATTCATCTTTTATACATCTAACTGAATGGCCAAAATTAAGTCCTGTTCCTAAGCCCGTCATATAATCGTCATCATATTTGAATGACCCTCCACCTTTACCATTATCAGCGTAAACAAACATAGACCTCTCACCTATGCCGTAATAACTATAAAACTGTGCACTGTAAAAACCAGCTGGCAACATACTAAACCCATGTAAATCAGTTGCTCCTGCATTAGGAGATTTCCAGAGCCCGCTTCCATCTTCAAGGATTCCTGTTGATTTTAACCTACCTTCATTTTCATTACCAATATAATTTATTAAAGTTTGCCATTCATTTTCAGTAGCCATATGCCATCCATCCGGACAAGCATTAAGGGCTGCATACCATGTATATAATCTACCATATATTTCTGCATTTGCTTCATTATTATCATAGTTAAAGTAATATGCAGGAGAAAATTCACTATTTATATCAATACCATCACCATTTTCAATCGGATCACCATTTGAATAATGTGTTGTTTTAAGGCTTTCTTTCAACCATATCTGATTACCAATTTTAAGTAGGTTATACCAGTTTCCATCATAATCCTGAACCTGAATTACACCATAAATAAGACTTACCTGTAATTCTTCTCCATACGCTGTACCCTTAGAATTAGTTGCATAAGCTTTTACATAATAATCCTCGCCTTCCTGAAGATTTTCAAGATGACATTCAAAACTTTCTGAACCACTTCCAGCATTAATTTTAAAATCATTTATATCAGGATTTCCTGAAGTATTCCAACAAACCCCTTTTTCAATAATTGTAAAGCCTTCATCAGATATAACGTTACCACCGCTTTTAAGAGAATTAGATCTAATTTCACTAAACTCAACTGTTTTTATCACCGGGCTACCATCTCCTGTTGTAAAACTAAACTCAATTCCATAAGTAATTCCTAGTTCATTAGTAATAAAAGTCCGAATATAATAGGTTGAATTAATTTCTAAATTATTAATACTATATATAAAATTCTCAACTCCCGTATCTAAAATAGTTTGATCCACAAAATTCGTAGTAAAACTATCGTCAATAGATGGCTCACCGCTCATATTCCAACACAAACCATGTTCAAGTATTTCCAACCCTCCATCATGATTTATATTTATTCCAATATTTATAGTATATGCTGTAATATCAAATATTTGAATAATTTCAGCATCAGGAATTCCATCTTTTGTTGTAAAACTATACTCACCTCCATAATTAACTCCTAATTCATTAATAGTAAAAGTCCGAATATAATATATTGAATTGATTTCTAAATTATTAATACTATATGTAAAATTCTCAACTCCCGTATCTAAAATAGTTTGATCCACAAAATTCGAAGTAAAACTATCGTCAATAGATGGCTCACCGCTCATATTCCAACACAAACCATGTTCAAGTATTTCCAACCCTCCATCATGATTTATATTTATTCCAACATTTGTTGAAGATGCTGTAATATCAAATATTTGAATAATTTCAGTATCAGGAATTCCATCTTTTGTACTAAAACTATACTCATCTCCATAAGAAACTCCTAATTCATTAGTAGTAAAAGTCCGAATATAATAGATTGAATTGATTTCTAAATTATTAATACTATATGTAAAATTCTCAACTCCCGCATATAAAATAGTTTGATCCACAAAATTCATAGAAATACTATCATCAATAGATGGCTCACCGCTCATATTCCAACACAAACCATGTTCAAGTATTTCCAACCCTCCATCATGATTTATATTTATTCCAACATTTGTTGAAGATGCTGTAATATCAAATATTTGAATAATTTCAGTATCAGGAATTCCATCTTTTGTTGTAAAACTAATATTATTGCCATATCCTGTTCCTGCTTCATTTGTGGCATATGCTCTAATAGAATATGTTGTATTGACTTCTAAATTTTCAATTTTACTGTTAATAGTTCCTGATACTAAACTATCAAGTATGAC
Organism: Bacteroidales bacterium; assembly: GCA_019038645.1. GTDB lineage: Bacteria > Bacteroidota > Bacteroidia > Bacteroidales > UBA12077 > UBA12077. The sequence continues at coordinate 4,358 of JAHOYT010000037.1, read as the reverse complement.
ACTATCCAATAAGGTTGGATTTTCTGCTTTATTCCAACAAATACCAAATGCAGTAATTTCTCCTCCAGATTCAGTAATAATTTCACCGCCGGATTCAACAGATTTTGCGGTTAGGTTAGTTATAGGCTTTGTGTTAAGCTGTGGCACTTTTATTTCTAAAGTCTTAAATGAAATTTCGTCACTATATCTAACAAAATCTTCATATTTATAATAAGCTCTTACATAGTAAGTTGTATTATGTATTAGCTCTTCAAGATTGCTCAAAAAAACTTTGGACGAATCTTCCTTAAACTCAAAAATACTATCATCAATGTCAGGGTTTGATTCCAGGTCCCAGCATATACCATATTTATCAATAGTTATTCCATAAAAATTAGGTTCCGTTGTAGTTATTTGAGCAGTTTTATAGCTTGCTGATACTATTAACTCAGGAAATAATACTTTGTTAGATGAACCAATTTCATCATCTTCTTTTTCACATGATTCAAAAGAAAAAGGTACTAATAAAAATAACAAAAAATATAAACCAAAACGTATTTTATTAATCCCGAAAATATTTATCTTTTTCAAAATTATCATTTTATTCATCTTTAATACATCTAACTGAATGGCCAAAATTAAGTCCTGTTCCTAAGCCCGTCAGATAATCGTCATCATATTTAAATGCCCCTCCACCGTTACCATTATCAGCGTAAACAAACATAGACCTCTCACCTATGCCAAAATAATTATAAAACTGTGCACTGTAAAAACCAGCTGGCAACATACTAAACCCATGTAAATCAGTTGCTCCTGCATTAGGAGATTTCCAGAGCCCGCTTCCATCTTCAAGGATTCCTGTTGATTTTAACCTACCTTCATTTTCATTACCAATATAATTTATTAAAGTTTGCCATTCATTTTCAGTAGCCATATGCCATCCATCCGGACAAGCATTAAGGGCTGCATACCATGTATATAATCTACCATATATTTCTGCATTTGCTTCATTATTATCATAGTTAAAGTAATATGCAGGAGAAAATTCACTATTTATATCAATACCATCACCATTTTCAATCGGATCACCATTTGAATAATGTGTAGTTTTAAGGTTTTCTTTCAACCATATTTGATTACCAATTTTAAGTGTGTTATACCAGTTTCCATCATAATCCTGAACCTGGATTATGTCCCCTTCTATTTTTAAACTTCTTTGATTACTATACCCTATGCCAATTTCATTTTTAGCATAAGCTTTTACAAAATATGTTTTACCATATTCAAGATCAAACATCTCACTTAAATAGTTTCCTTCAACCGTTTCTACTATCGTAATAATGTCAGATATCGTTGGATTTCCCGTCATATTCCAGCAAATACCCATCATAGTAATTTCACCACCATTATGTTCTTCGATTCTGCAGCTAACCACAGCACCTGTTTCTGTAACTTCATTAAATTCAATATCAGTTAAAGACGGAACCTTAATTTCATTTGTTTTAAAGAAAAAAACTGAATCACTTAAATAATAAATATCATCAAATACAATATATGCTCTTATAGAGTATTCAGTATTGTGTTCTAAGCTATCAGGATTGCTATAAAATACTTCTGAATTTAATGCTCCTAATTCCGTTTTATTATGAGACAAGGTTGGAGTCTGATTGATACTCCAGCAATGCCCATGCTGCGTAATATCAATATTATTATAATTTGAAATGACTGTACTTACTTTAACCGACCTATAATTAGTATCTGTTACAATAAAGTCACTAAACCTTATTTTATTCGTAGTATTAGTTAAATCTGCTTCCTTTTCGCAACCATTAAATAAGAAGATAAAAATTCCGAAATATAAAAGAGCTTTTTTCATAAAAAAAATTAAAAACAATAACCAACCCCTATATTCCAATCTAACCTTTTAAAGTTAAGTGAATTTACGCCGCCTGAAAGAACAATATATCTCCAACTATACATTATTCCCAGTTCTAATTCCAGACCACTATATGATTCTGAAACATTTTTTGCATAACTCTGCTTCAAATAAGTATTATTGTCATATAAATATTCATTAATTATTTGATTTAGTTCCTTATATCCATAACCAGCTCCCAAATTAAGGTATAAATTCTTTAAAAACTGATAATTCATACCTACAGTAATCGAATATCGGGAATACTTTTTATCATCGGTTACAATATAATATTGATCCACGGGATATTCCTTAATCATGTTTTTTTCAAATTCATAATCATATAAGTTAAAATTTGTATTGGCAAACGCAGAAACGTACCAACCAACTATACTAACATGACCTACTTTTAATCCATAAGGAGTAATGTTATTCCCTTGATATATAACGAAATATTTTTTAGCTATATCTTTTTTAACCTTTGCTCTAATATCAAATATAACCTCTCCTTTCAGTACATCTAATTCTTTAAATACGTCCCAATAAATACTCTTATTTTTACCAGCAGTAATATTTTCTCCAACATCACCACTTACAAAAGACAGTGGACCTATAAAGTTTTCTCCATTATCCATACTAACATAAATGCTGATATTAAAAATCTGATAAAATTTAGCATCTTTAATTGAATAGGAAATTTTCATTTTATTTTCTTCACGCTGATAGCGAATATTTTCGATCGTTTGTGAAAAGCTGGATTGAAATAATAATATAAAAATTCCCAGGAAAAATATATACTTCTTCATTAAGCTGTAAATTTAATAATCTGAAATAATATAATCCTCATCTCCGTGAAATTCCGGTGTTTGCAAACCAAATATTTTTTTAGAAGTTTGCATAACATTTTCTATTACATACTTTTTTAATTCACCCAGGGAAATCTGGTTGTCAATATTTGTATCGGCTTTACCTGAAAGTCCGGCGCATAAGTAATAAGTAAATAATCCGGTTTGAGTTTCATCAAATGCTAAAGAAGTTTCATTAAATGAAGAAGAGTTAAATACAACAAAATTGTCATTTTTTTCCCACGGCTTTGGAATTTGAGGTACCAATCTTACACCCTTCATAGAAACTAAATTATTCGTTTTTACGGTTTCACTTGTTTTAGATACACCACTAAAACAAGCATCCAGAAAAACTATTACTCTTTTAGCTCCCATGCTGTTTAGACTATTGTAAAATTTACCTAATGAATATCCTTGCAATTCAACTCTTTCAATTTTTCCATCCTGAGGAAAAAGGTATACATCAGTTCCTGATTTATTTGGAATTCCATGCCCTGAATAAAAAACAAATAATTCTGTTTCATTTCTAATTATTGATTTCTGCAATTCACCATATTCCGGATTAAAAATATCATCAAATGCTAACCCTGTTACATCCTTATTTGTAAGAAAGACTATTTCATTAATCCCTAATAAATCTTTAAAATATTTTTCAATAATCATTGCATCATTTACAGCATATGGAGCCGGAGGTAAATTAAGATATTCTTCCACCCCAATAATAACTCCAATTGAATTTTCTCTGTTTACTTCGCGTTTTTGTACATTAAATATATCAACTAACTCGCCATAATTCGTTTTAAAGCTTTTATTATATAATTCAAACTTTTTGACCTGGGTTTTTAGCTCATCAATATTAGCTGCCACATCAATAATCTCAGCCATTTTAGGCTGTTTATTTATCTCAATTGGCAATTTAAAATCAGCTAAACTACCATTGCCTGAATTTTCGGTTAAATTTAAATATAAGTCCAATGGTTCATTCAAATTTATTCTTTTATTAGGACTCATTTTAAACTCTATTTCTTTCACTTCTCCTATCTCAAAATTTCCTAATGCTCCATCCTGATTTGCCAAATATATATTTACGTCATTTGTATAAACCTCAAATTCTGATTGTCTGGCTACATTCAAACCTATATTTTGAACATACAACTTTACTTTTACCAGTTCGCCTGGCTGAACCTTACCATCTTCCACAACAGACATTACTCCTTCTCCATAGTCTAATACTTCAAACCCTGAAAAAACTAAATTTGGAGATTGGTATTCTAAGGTTTGAACATATAATTGAACCGGGTTAGCATCATATCCAAAATACTCCTTAATTTCAATTTCGATATAATGTTTCTCCGTTTTTAAATCAATGCTCGCGATTACAGGAATTTCAAATTCTTTTATTTGATTTGGATAAACAAAAAAAGAAGTTTTAGAATTCGTAATTTCAATTCCTTTACCAGTTTTATCTTTTATATCAAAATACACCCCCTGTGCCACTCCCAGCCCTTTATTCTCGAGCTTTATTTTTATAATTGCATATTCATTTGCTTCAAAGATTTTATTCTTATTTTCATCTTCAAAGGAAATTTCAGTGATTAATTCCGGGGGTAAGCCTCTTT
>JAHOYT010000068.1 GCA_019038645.1 Bacteroidales bacterium | reverse complement strand
TCTATATATATTTTAAATTATTATTAATAGATTTGTTATATGGAAGTAGTGTTTTTAATAGGTTCTATTCAATCTTTCTTTCTTGCTGTCCTTTTATTTAGTAAAAAAAATAAGAATCAGGCTGATATATTTTTGACACTTTGGTTTTTTATGGCAGGATTAGCTTTAGCAGATAATTATTTAAGAAATACTGGTTTTGTATTTGAAAATCCGCATTTTTTAGGATTAACTTACTGTATACCCATGATTACAGGTCCATTCATATTTATGTATACATTGCTTCTAATAAATAAAAACGCCAAAATAAAATACATACATATTCTTCATGCATTTCCCTTAATATTTTTTACATGCTATTTTTTACTTAATTACTATTTTCTAAGTGCTCCTGAAAAATTAGAATATTTCCATCAAATGGGTGACAATCCTGTTTTTATGATTTATGCAGCAGAGTTCTTTCTTGTTTTTTCGGGTCCGGCATATACTGTATTTGCTCTATTTTTATTGCGAAAACATTCAAAGAACTTAAAGAATAACTTTTCATATACCGAGAAAATAAATTTGAATTGGTTAAGATTTATTTTAATTGCCGGATTTGCTTTATCTGTTGTCTCACTACTTACTAATTTATTAAGTGATATTTTTCCAGTTTTTCCGTATTGGGTTGGAGATAATATCGCTTATGGAGGCATCGTAATTTTAGTATTTTTCATGGGTTATTACGGAATGAAACAGCCTGCTATTTATAAAGGAATTAGTTTAGAAGAAGCTAAAGATGCCATAAGAAATCATGCATTAAGTGGACAAAGTAATTCAGTGGAAGTTAAAAAAAGAAATATCAATCACGATACAGAAAAATATAAAAGCTCTGGTTTAAAACCTGATGATGCCGAAAAGTATTTAAAAACTCTTTTAGAATATCTGGAAAATGAAGAACCATATTTTGAAAGTAATTTAACGTTAAAAATGGTTTCAGATAGTATTAATATTTCAACAAATTATATTTCCCAAATCATAAATGAAAAATTAAATTTAAATTTCTTCGATTTTATTAATAATTACAGAGTCGAACAAGTAAAAAAATGTTTTTCTGACCCAAAATTTAATCATTATTCCATACTAGGTATAGCTTTTGAGTGCGGATTTAACTCAAAATCTTCTTTTAATAGCATATTTAAAAAAGCAACCAAGCTTACTCCATCGGAATTTCAAAAAAGTATTCTAGTTTAAAATCATCTTTTACAGAACATTGGACGTCCAAACTTACAGGGTATGTCCACTCTTATAAGTCTGGACGATCGGCGTGTATCTTCTTGTGATATTTGTACTGTCAATTATTCAAAACGAAAATTAGACATAACAAAATTAATAATCACTAAAAATTACAATTATGAAAACATTAATTAAAAAACAAACAAGAAGATTAAGAGTAAACTTATTAAATCGCGTATTAATTGCTTCTGCTTTATTAGTATTAGTAAGTAATTATTCAAAAGCACAATCGGACTCTACTAAAACCCTTTTTGGACCAGACATGAATATTGGATATGTATGGGGATCTGAAGTAAAATTTAATTCCATTCAAAATAAAACCGGAAGTCTTATGGGGTTTTATGGTGGTGCATTAATAAATAATAGAACCTTATTTGGTTTATCAGTAGGAGCTAATTTTGGACATCCTACAATTAATTACAGTTATTTTGGATTTATAACTCAATATACTTATAAGCCAAATAGCTTAGTACATGTTAGTGCACAAGTTCTTGTATCAGCAGCCTCAACAAAGGATTATGAAAATGGAAAAACAAGTCTCTTTGACAACTTTCTAAATACAACAGGTGAATCTTTTTACTTTGTTGAACCAGGTGCAAATCTGGAATTAAATTTAAGAAAGAATACAAGACTTGTTCTTGGTTTAAGTTACAGATATGCATGGGATTTAAATGAGAATAGCCTTCATGTTTCAAAAACCAATGTTACCAATGAGGATATGTCAGGATTAAATATCAATATTGGTGTTAAAATCGGTTTATATTAGAATTTAGTTTCAAATCTTAAAAACTTAAAATCATGAAAGATTTAAACTCAAATACAAGGAGCGGAACAGAGAGATTATATTATATAGACTGGTTAAGAGTATTAGCATTTGGATTATTATTTATTTTTCATGCTGCCAGATTCTTTGACATATATCCCTGGCATGTTAAAAATGCAGCGCACAGCGAAATTGTAAATGTATTTGTTGGATTTACACATGGCTGGCGCATGCATTTGATTTTCTTCATTTCGGGAGTAGGTACATTCTTTGCTCTAAAATCAAGAAATGGACGATTTGTAAAAGACAGATTTAAGAGATTGATTGTACCATTTATATTCGGAATAATTCTTTTAATTCCACCACAAAAATTCTATGAGGCAATATCTAATGGATGGTTTGATGGTAACGCCCTGGACTTTGCAATAAACTATCCTTCATGGCTTTTAATCAAACATCCGGGAATAAGCCTTAGTTGGACAGGGCATGTGGGTTTACATATATGGTATCTTGCATTCTTATTTGTAATGACCATAGCTGCATTACCATTGTTAAAAGCATTTACACGGAACAATATTATTACAAAGTTTTTTAAAGCAGTATCAGGAACAAGATTAGGTATCTTTCTTTTTATAGTTCCAATTATATTATTTGAGATTGTTCTTCGGCCTTTATTCCCGGGTTACTTAGATTGGGCAGATTTTTTCGTGTATGCAATGTACTTTATTACTGGTTATATTTTTATGACACAACGAAGTTTTGTAGAATCTACCCATAAATACACGTATTATTTTTTAAATATTGGAATACTTACTACAGCCCTTTCAGCATATTTAATGTCTAATTATCCGGAATTACTTGAGAGTAGTTCGCCGATAGTATTCATAGCCAGCTCTTTTATTTCCAGTTTAAATGCTTTTTCCTGGGTTATGTTTCTATTCGGTTTAAGCCAGAGAAAATTAAATTTTAATCATAGATTATTGAATAGTTTAAATGTGGGTATTTTACCATTTTATATTTTGCATCAAACAGTAATAATTTTAATTGGGTATTATATCATAACATTAGATCTGAATATATTAAGTAAGTTTTCTATAATACTATCATTATCGTTAGCTGTAACTATTGGTTTATACCAAATAATCAGAAGATTTGCTGTTCTAAGATTGCTTTTTGGAATGAAAGTTAAAATCTAATTACAAAAAGTGCATTTAAATAAAGGAAGTTAGGCTTTAGCCTGACTTCCTTTTATCTTTTAATTAATTGGATTATGATATTATAGTTGTTGTATACTACTAAATATTTTTTTATTGTACGTAAGTGCAAAAGCGCATTGAAATACTAAAATCTTGTGTTAGAATAATTTAAGACTTCCTAACTTAATTCGCAATAAATCTGTTAAACAAAAGGATTTGAAGGGTTTAATCCGGTAAATAAATTTTTGCGGGTTAGGAAGTTTTAAAAATTCTGCTTTGCTAATTAGATTTATTAAAATATAATTGATTTCGCCTGCCTTAGATCGTAACTTGCATGAATAGGTCTAACAAAAGGCAACAGCCATGAAAACATCAGGATTTATTATTTTGTTGATTGCTTTCTTTTCTATCTTCTCAGCATGTTCGAAAGACGAGGAGATTGAAATAATAGAAACAGGAAAAATAACTATTGAAGAAGCTGAGTACACTTTAGTATTTGGAGAAATGTTCCATGGAGAATATGAAGTTTGTCAGGGTTATGGTTTCGATATTATTTTAATGGCAGCCGATACCAGCAATGGTATGGAAAATATTACAATCTTTGATTTTGTGATGCAAATAGAATTCTATTCCGAAACTACTACACATTTAAATCCAGGCATATATACTTTCGATCAGGCTGAAACAGGAGCTGTAGGAACTTTTGGGAATGGATTTCTTGCAGTTGGTTTGGACACTGAAACCGGGAAAACTACTAACTTTTTTTACCTGACCGGAGGAACTTTTATGGTTGAAAAGATTGGTGTTTATTACATCTTAACATTAAATATTATTACAGATAAACAAGAAGGAGCAGGACCATCCGGAGGGCCTTTTGTTGCAAGTAATGTTTTAATTACAGGTGATTTTATTGGTAAACTTGAACAAAAGTATTCGGAAAAGTAATAAAGAAAAAGCAGTGACTACTCATTCTTATTTTTTATCAATTCTGTGATGTCCGGTTTTATCAAATAAAAAACCCTGTCGGTTTAACTGCCGCAGGTATGTAAAACAGGTTCAGAGTGATATATAGTATTTGTTAATTGTAAAGAATAGAGATTCCGCATCACGTGCGGAATGACAGTATCGTTTTGTAAGCAGATTCTTCGCTATGCTCAGAATGACATACAGTATTTGTTATTGGAATGACAGTAAAAAAAGATTCCCGCCTGCGCGGGAATGATATTCAGTTTTTGTTATTGAAGCGACAGTAAAAAGAGATTCTTCACTGTGCTCAGAATGACAAACAGTATGTTTTAACTATAAACAATAACAGTTATTTTTATTTTCTTAATATTTCACTTATTTCATCAGCTCTGGTCAAAACCATCATATGTGATCCGTTTTCGATCATATAATCCGGTTCGGCTATATTCCAGAATGGAGTATGACCAATATCATATCCTAAAGCAATTGTTTCAGTTAAATCTCAATATAAATTTAATGTTGCCTGATGTTTGCTCTAAAAAGCGTCACTGTCCCGAAAGGCAACTATGATTTTTGAGTGCGTGTTAGAACCTGTTCGTATTTTCTTCTCATTATGATTTTTTAAAAGGTAAAGTGAATTTAAAATTACTCCCTTTATTTAATTCGCTTTCAACCCGGATTTCTCCGCCATGTTTATTAACAAAATCCTGGCAAAGTAATAATCCTAAACCAGTTCCTTTTTCATTTGCTGTGCCTTCAGTTACTAAACAAGTATCTCTATTAAATAATTTAGACATGTGTAGTTCATCAATTCCGACACCATTATCAGAAATAGTAATTTCAATGTAATCAGACATTGTAATTGAATAAATATCAATCTCTCCTTTTTCATTTGTATATTTAATTGCATTCGAAATAAGATTACGTAAAATTATTTCAAGCATATTCAGATCTGCATAAATTTCTTTTGTGTTTGATTGGAAATTGTTAATCAATATATTTTTAATATTTGCCTGTAACTTAGACTCATCTATTACCTTCTGAATAACAGAATTTAGGTTGCAAATTCTGGGATTGAAATCTAATTGACCTGTTTGAGATTTTGCCCAATCTAATAAATTGTTAAGTAATGTAATAGCATTTTTTGCTGAATTATTAATTATTTCAACAAATTTAATTGTTTTTTCAATATTGTATTTTCGTATATTATTATTTAATAAATCTGTAAAACCCTGTATTGCACAAAATGGATTTCTTAAATCATGCGCAATTATTGAAAACAGTTTATCTTTTGTTTTATTAAGATCTTTTAATTCGTTATTTACTTTTATCAGGTCATTTTCTGCCTTCTTACGTTTGGTAATATCATTAATTGATAGAATTAATAAACGAAATTGTCCTTTTCGGCCACCCGACATAGAAACTTCCGCTATAAAAAATGAACCATCTTTTCGACGAAATTTCTTCTCATCTCTTTTGCCAATATGACCACATTGACCAATATCTTTATGCAAATATCTTTTCAATCTATTATGATGTTTATCCCTTACCTCCTCATTCATTAAAATCTCTACCCGCTGATTTAAAACTTCCTTTTCGGAGTATTGGAAAAGATCTTGCGCCTGACCATTAAAGACAACAATCAATCCCATATCATCAACTGCTACAATTGCATCAAGACTTCCTTCGACAATAGTCGATAAAAGTACTTCGCTTTCTTTTAAAGCAAGTTCTGCATTATTCTTTTCTGATAATTCTTTTCTTAGAATTTCATTTTCAATCAATAATTCTTCATTTGTTGGTTTATCTTTCATCATTCTTTGAATTGTTTTTACTGATACTTATATAGAATCTACTCCGCCATAAATCTTATAATGTCAGACATGAAGGAATATTTATTTTATTATAGTTTTTTTTGCAATACATGTTCACAATATTAAAGTTAATTAATACTCCATTTCAGATTCCGACATGTACGTTCCTCCTGCCACAGGCAGACAAGTTGGTAAGTGAGGACAAAATATGAATAATATTTTAAATTGCAAAATATTGTTTTTCAGCAGAATAAAACGTTATTGTCTTGTTTTGCTGTAAATTAGTTAAACAGAGGCTTTTAATCCCGAAAATAAATCTTTGCGGGTTTAGGAAGTTTTTAAAATTCTGCTTTGCTAATCAAATTTATTTAAATATAATTGATTTCGCCCGCCTGAGATCGTAACTTACATAAATAGGTTTAACAAAAAGCAACAGTTATGAAAACATCAGGATTTATTATTTTGTTAATTGCTTTCCTTTCTATCTTCTCAGCATGTTCGGACGACGACGATGAGCTTGAAATAATAGAAACAGGAAAAGTAACTATTGAAGGAGTTGAGTACACTTTAGTATTTGGAGAAATGTTTCATGGGGAATATGATGTTTGTCAGGGTTATGGTTTCGATATTATTTTAATGGCAGCCGATACCAGCAATGGTATGGAAAATATTACATTCTTTGATTTTATTATGCAAATAGAATTCTATTCCGAAACTACAACACATCTAAATCCGGGCATATATACTTTCGATCAGGCTGAAACCGGAGCTGTAGGAACCTTTGGAAGTGGATTTCTTGCAGTTGGTTGGGAAGAGGAAACCTGGACATCCGATTACTTTTTTTTCCCAACGGGAGGAACTTTTACCGTTGCAAAGAGTGGGGATTACTACACCTTAACTTTAAATGTTATTACAGATAAACACGAAGGGACAGAAGAACCATTGGAAAGTGTTTTTGTTGAAAGTAATGTTTTAATTACAGGTAATTTCACAGGTAAGCTTGAACAAAAGTATTCGGGAAAATAACAAAGAAGGAGCAAGGACTGCATGCCTTATTTTTTATTAAAGCGAGTCATGTGCCAAATTTTGTAAAGAGATTCTTCGCTATGCTCAGAATGACACTCTCTCCATATTGTCATTCCGGCCGGGGAGCCGGAATCTCTGACCCGGAATAATAGATTCCCGCCTGCGCGGGAACTTTTCTCATGAGCAAAGCGAATAATGATATACAATATGTGTTAATTGTAAATAATGACAGCTATTTTTATTTTCTTAATATTTCGTTTAATATTTCACTTATTTCATCTGCTCTGGTTAAAGCCATCATGTGTGAGCCATTTTCGATCACATAATCCGGTTCAGCTATATTCCTGAAAGGCAAAGTATGATCATTAGTTCCATGAATATGAATTATATTTTGGGAGTTTAAAGTTCTTTTCCACTTAATAATCAATCTGATAGTTCGTTTAATGTATTCAGGGTTTTTACTGTATAACATACTTTTAAAAATATCTTCATTTGTATTTCTATCTGGTTCAACAATTGGTTGAAGAATTTTAGCTCCCCAAAACAGAACACCGGCCGGAAAAATTTCGAACAAGGGTATTATTCTTTGAAACTTATATCTGAATGGAAGTTCAGTTCTGTTTTTTGCACTGGAAATAAGAATTACTTTTTCGGGATTAAGAATCTCATTTAATTCAGCACAGATCATTCCACCGAGAGAAACACCAACCAAAATGAATTCTTCCGTAGTATCAATTGATGCAGATATTTGTTTTGCAAATTCCTTTAGTGTAGCCTTTCTTTCCGGCGTTCCGTATTCCAGAAATTTACAATTGTAAGAAGAATCAATAGTTAAGGATTCGAAGATTCTTTTGTCAGATCCCTGCCCTGGAAAAAAGTAAATAGTTTTTTTATTTTGAGAATAACACAAAAAGGAAATAAGCATTAAAACCAGAACAGTTGCTACATTCAGCTTTTTCATAACAAATTGGAATAAAACGAAAGTTAACAAATCTTTTAATGCAAGTAAAGAGGATAGTTCAGATTTGTCACCTGAATAAAAATGGGTATTTATTTAAATATATAATCAGGAAACTTCCTCATGAGCAAGTCAAATAATGAACGGATTAAGAGATTAACTTCGCTGAGCTCACCCGAAAACTTTTGGGATCGGTTCATCGACAAGCCGGGATGAGTTCTTATTCATTAATTTATACGGCTGCTTTAATTCCTTTTAAAAGTTTATTCTGGCTAATAAAGATGCATATCCAACCGGGTACAGAGAAAAACATAGCCAGCATTGCAGCTAACATTCCACCAAATTGATAATGCATGCTTATATCAGTACTAAGTAATGCACCGGGCACACCACCAATTCCACAAGCAAACCACTCTGCAAAAAACAAGAATGTGAAACCCCAAATGCGCCACATAGCAGCTGCTTTTTCGTAACCTTTGCTAAGAATTCGTAATTTCATCCAGTTTAATACAATAAGTGTAAATAAGATCGCTGCAACTGAACCAAATGTTCCGAAGTATATCCATGCCCAACCAGGAAAAATATCAGGAAAATTCATTTGTAACCTCCTTCTTCTTTTTTATAAAAAAATAGCCACTTACTACCATTAATATTGCTCCTGCAGGAGTATAAAATCCAGGAATTATTAACATCATTCCTTTCGGAATTTCAGTTAAGTCTGCTGTTGTTCCACCAATCAACATATATAAAAATCCTATGGTTGTATTCATATGGAAAGTTAATAAGCCAACAATAAAAATGATTAATCCAATCGGTTTAAATTTCATAATTATAATATTTCTATTATTCGTTAAAATACTTTCTTATAGCATCTAAGCATTGTTTAGGTTGCTCACCAATCATGGTATGACCAGCATTTTTAATTATGACCATCTCCGGATTATTGAAATATTTCATTTGTTCTTTTTGGTATTCTTCGCCAATAAGTTGGTTACACTCACCAATCATAAACAGTACTTTATTTGGGAAATATTCAACTCCGCTAACCAGATCAAGTTTCATGGTTCCATCTTCTTGTATGCCGCTCATAAAAATTGTTCTGTTAGCCAGGTAGCTGTATCTCCAATGTGCAAAGGATGCAGTTTCCATATCCCGATTACAAAAATACATGCTCATTGGACTCTTTTTCATAACAGATGTACTGGCATTAAAAGCAAATGCCTCAAAAAAGTAGTCCTGTGCTGCCTGATCATCGGGTCCTTTAACATGAAGAGATTGAAACCAACATTTACCTACATGCCATAGGAAAGAAAAACTAAACTCTGGCTGAAATTTCTCCATAAATTCAGCTGCCTTTTCACTGGTAAGCATTCCGGGTTCGGCTAAAACAATTTTGTTAATCTTTTCCGGAAATTGTGCCAAATAACCCGATGCAAGCATTCCTCCCCACGAATGTCCGATTAAATTTACCTGCCTGCCCTGTGAGTAATGATCTATAATGTTATTTAAATCATCAATCATGTTTTCTATGGTCATTTCTTCTGCATTAACCCTTGGCGAGAGGCCTGTGCCACGCTGGTCGTAGAATACAACAAAATAGTCGTTTGCCAGTTCTTTCAAATCGAGTAAGTAACGGTAATCGTTACCCGGACCACCATGCAATGCAATAACAACTTCGTTTGAATCATTCCCAAAAGTTTCTAAATGAAAAATCGTATTGTCTATTTTAATATGCGGAATGGAAGGATTCTGTTCAACTGTTTCAGGCATTTCATAATCACCCATAGTGGCGAAATAGAATATCACAAATAGTGTTAATAATATTCCAATAATAACTAAGAGTGATTTTACAATTACTTTGAGAACTTTTTTCATAATTCGTTTTTTAAAGTATTACTTCATATTTGGAATAAAACGAAAGTTAACAAATCTTTTAATGCAAGTAAAGAGGATAGTTCAATTTGTCGCCTGAATAAAAATGGGTATTTAAATACTTAACATCGCCTTAACATCATGATATTCAAATATAATTTACATTTGTTTCAGTGCGATTTAAACTAAAAACACAAGTACTATTATAAATTTAAAAATTAACAAAATGAGTAGAGTGAGACAATTTGGAGAAAACGTAGAAGGTTATAACATTCCTGTATTAAACGAGCGGGAAATAAGAGCTACTGCAGGAATCCTTTTTCTATTTGCATTTATCGCAATCATGATGGCCATTTTCAAAGGAAGCTTTGTTATGTTAAAATATTTCATTGTTGCTTTTCTTGCTGATTTTATAATACGATTATTTGTTAGTCCTAAATATTCTCCAACATTAGTAATTGGGCGATTAATTGTAAGCCGGCAAGTTCCCGAATATGTTGGTGCAACACAAAAAAAGTTTGCATGGGTAATTGGTTTGGCATTGGCAATCATAATGCTTGTGCTTATTGTGATCGTAAATTCATACAGCGTAATAACAGGCCTTATCTGTTTAATTTGTTTGGTATTCTTATTTTTCGAATCGGCTTTTGGTATTTGTTTAGGATGCCTTACTTATGGTTGGTTTTATGGTAAAAAAGCACAATACTGTCCTGGCGAAATTTGTGATTTAAAAAATAAGGATGACATTCAGAAAACTTCAATTACACAACTACTTATGGTATTTGCTTTTATAGCTTTCATTGTAGCTACTGTATATTTATTTAACGATTTCTTTAGCGAAGCTCCGGGAGACTTGTGGGAGATTATCAGATCTGCACGTGGTTAAATAAGGTATAATTAAAAATAATTTGAGAAGTTTTGTCACACTGAGTTTATCGAAGTGTGTGTTGAGTGGTTCATCCTTCGACAAGCTCAGGATGACATCTCGTTTAATACTTTCACTGGTTTATGCTTATTCTTTCCAACGTGTATTTCGCCACTTATTCTGTTGTTCTTTGGTAAGAAATGTCCAGACAACAATGCGGCTTATTTTATTCCCCTGCCCCATTGGAATAGTTTTAACATCAACAGCTTCTGCTTTTTCCAGTGCTTTGTATGTCGATTTAAGATTGGATTGTTTCGAGATCAATGTAGAAAACCAGAAACAGGAATCAGCAAACTTTTTGCTTTCGCGAATCATTTCGCGCACAAACCGTTCTTCGCCACCTTCGCACCACAACTCGTTATTTTGCCCTCCAAAGTTTAGTACCGGTTTAGTAACTTTCTTTTGGCTCAGGTTACTTAATTTACGAAGTGTTCCGGTTTTTGCTTCCTCCAAAGAAGCATGAAAAGGAGGATTGCAAACTGTTAAATCAATGAGTTCGTCTTTTTGAATAATCCCGTAAAAAAAATCTTTAGGATTGTTTTGTAATCTTAATTCAATCTGATCTTTTAAAAAGGGATTGTGTTCAATTATTTTGTTTCCGTTTTCAATAGCAACAGGATCAATATCGGTACCAATAAACGACCAGCCATATTCTTTGTTCCCAATTAGCGGATAAACACAATTAGCACCAACACCAATATCAAGGCATTTAATATTTTCACCTTTCGGGAATTTCCCATAATTGCTGCCACACAATATATCTGAAATATGATGTATGTAATCTGCTCGCCCCGGAACAGGCGGACATAAATAACCCTGAGGAATATCCCAGTTCTCGATATCATAATAATGCTTCAACAAAGCTTTGTTTAACATTTTTATCGCTTCCGGATCTGAAAAATCAATGGATTCGTCATCGTATTTATTCATCATAACATATTGTGACAGTTCCGGGCAAGTATCAATAAGTTGTTTAAAATCGTAGCGCTCACGATGTTTGTTTCGCTTATGCATTCCGGATTTTACTGTAGAATGTTCTTTCTTTTTATGTGATGTGTGTCGCTTCATTTCTTTTCAACATAGTATTTTATTTGCATACCATGCAGAAAATTACGCAGGAACTGATCTTTACAAGGACGGTATTTACTCTGCGTTGGCTTACGGAAAAATGAACTTAATTCGTGCTTACTTATACGCAGATCTACCAGCTTAAAAATATCCAGAATATCATCATCTTTGAGGTTTAATGCTATTTTTAATTTTCTGAAAATGATATTGTTATTTATTTTCTTTTCAATAACAGGTTGTGCTCCTTCTTTTTTTCCACGTTTTTCATTAATAAATCCATTCAGGAAAGTTGCCAGCTGATAATCTAACATTTCCTGAAATGCGGGATCATCATCTTTTTTTAACCAATCGCTGATCTGTGCTCTCGTTACCTGATAATCGACTAAGCCAAATATCTCAATCATTTTATCATCGTTAAGATCAAAAGTGTAACGGATACGGCGGATTATATCGTTATTAGTCATAATGTAGTTTTATCCTCTATAAAATGTCAAAGTTAACAAAACCATTTGTAATACTACGAGATTCTTCACTACATTCAGAATGACCTTTTGTTAGTTCATTTCCTTGTCATTACTCACTTCGTTCATAAATGAGTTCCCATATTATCCAGGTTGTCATTATGTTCTTATTATGCCAGGTGTAGTAGTTACCGTCTTATCCAATTTGTCATTCTGAGCAGAGCGAAGAATCTTATTGCCAGATTAATGAAATAGATTCTTCACTACGTTCAGAATGACTATTTGTTGATTTTAACTTTAATTTATTCTTCCATAAACGGATATTTATAACTTGTTGGTGGCAGAAAACACTCTTTTATTGTGCGTGGCGAAACCCAGCGTAATAAATTCAATTTCGATCCGGCTTTATCATTTGTTCCTGATCCGCGTGCACCACCAAATGGTTGCTGATTAACAACAGCTCCTGTTGGTTTATCATTAATATAGAAATTACCAGCAGCATACTCCAGCTTTTTCATAACATCCTCAATTACATAACGATCCTTCGAGAAAATCGATCCTGTCAAAGCATACATTGATGTATTATCAACCAACTCAACGGTTTCTTCAAACTTATTATGATCATAAATATAGATTGTAAGCACGGGTCCAAATAATTCTTCTTCCATTGTTACATAATGCGGGTCTTTGGTTAGAATTATAGTTGGTTCAATAAAATATCCTTTCGATTTATCATAATTTCCACCATGAATAACTTTTGCTTCTTTATCCTTTTTAGCACGATCAATAAAACCGGAAAGTTTGTCAAAAGAAGCTTCATCGATAACCGCATTTAAGAAATTGGAGAAATCCTCAACGGGACCCATTTGCATACTTGTCATATCAGCCTTTATTTCGCATAAGGTTTCGTCCCATAAGTTGTCAGGAATATACGCACGGGAAGCAGCTGAGCATTTTTGACCCTGAAACTCAAAAGCACCACGGGTAAGAGCTGTCGCAACCTGCCGTGCATTAGCCGATTCGTGAGCTAATACAAAGTTTTTACCGCCAGTTTCACCAACAACTCTTGGATACGATTTATATATTGAAATATTATTCCCAATTTCTTTCCAGATATTCTGAAATACAGCCGTTGAGCCTGTAAAATGAATTCCTGCAAAATCAGGATGTGAAAAAATTACTTTTCCTGCTACAGGACCCGAAACAAAAACAGTATTGATCACACCATCAGGTAAGCCTGCTTCCATAAAAATCTCCATAATAATACGTGCAGAATAAATTTGAGTATTTGATGGTTTCCAAACCACGGTATTTCCCATCATAGCAGGTGCCGCTGGCAAATTACCGGCAATAGCTGTAAAATTAAACGGAGTTAATGCGAATACAAATCCTTCCAAGGCACGTTGCTCAATTCGGTTCCATTTTAAATCCCCGGTATCGGGTTGCTCATTAAATATTTCAGTCATGTACTGAACATTAAATCTTAAAAAATCTGCAAATTCACATGCAGCATCAATTTCTGCCTGATGTACCGATTTCGATTGCGCCAACATAGTTGCTGCATTAATTCGGGCACGATATGGTCCTGAGATCATACTTGCGGCACGTAAAAATATGGAAGCTCTTTGTTCCCACGACATTCCTGCCCACTTTTTACGGGCATTCAATGCTGCATCAATTGCATCTTTTACCTGTGTTTCATTTCCACGATGATAGTAACCTAACAAATGCTGGTGATCATGTGGAGGATGCATTTCTATTTTGTTATCTGTACGAACTTCTTTACCATCAATAATCATTGGTATATCGACAACATTTGATCGTGACCACTCTAAAGCTTTAATTATTTTTTCTCTCTCGGGCGAACCTTTTTTGTAAGTTAAAACCGGTTCGTTTTTAGCCGGAGGAGCAAAGTATAAATTCTTTTGCATAGTATTTATTTTAAATATTAACATTATTTGTATTCACACTTCCTTGCCTGTCGCAGACAGGAACTCGCTCAGCGTGACATTTTTTTATTTTCAGGAAGAATTGTCATACTGAGCCTGTCGAAGCAGACAATTCCATTTATAATACTACCTTTAATTCATTATGCAATTTTATACATATCGATATGATAAAAAAACAAGATTTATATCATGATTTACAAGATCGAAATCTCTATTTTTGTAACTAAATAACAAAAAAGATAATACTATGTTTAAAACAAATGAATATTTCGACGGAAATGTAAAATCAATTGCTTTTGAATCAGCTGAAGGTGCTACTACTATTGGCGTAATGGCAAAGGGTGAATATGAGTTTGGAACATCAACAGTTGAATACATGACTGTTACTTCCGGCATAATGACAGTTCAGTTACCCGGCGAAACTGATTGGAAAGATTATAAAGAATTTGAAACTTTTATGGTTGATAAAAACGTGAAATTCAAAGTAAAAGTTGATGGCGATACTTCTTATCGTTGTTTGTACAAATAATAGCAATTGTCATTCTGAACGGATGCCTGCTGAAGGCAGGAAGTGAAGAATCATAATAGAACAAGGCTTCGCTCAATATGACATCAAAAAATTACAATGAGAGTAAAATTTCTCGTTGTATTTTTTTGTTTGAATGCGATATGTTTATATTTGCATATAGAAATTAAACCACTAATCTTATGGCAGGACCTAAAGGATCTAAATATTTTGATATTTTTCTAAAATACAGGATATGGCTTGAGAATACTGACGGAGAAGGTATTTTAGGAGACGGCAAACTGAAACTTATAAAATGCATTGATGAATTAGGATCGTTAAAAGCTGCAGCCGACAAAGCCGGAGTTAGTTATAGAAAAGCATGGGGAAATATTAAGGAGGCAGAAGAAAAATTGGGTTTTGCATTGGTAGAAAGACATCGTGGCGGGCAGCATGGAGGACAATCGTTTCTAACGGAAGAAGGAAAAAAACTTATTGAAGCGTATGATGAATTAATGCTGGAATTTGATACCTCAATTTATAAAATAACAAAGAAGTTTTTTAACAGGATAAACAAATAACTTACTTCGCATTAGTCGTTAATTGATCTTGTAAATAATTGGAAACAGAAAAATGTTATCTAAAATATTAGTTGATTCATATAAAGTTTGGTTTGATAATTACATTAATCAATTCAGAGGAAGATATCCTGACCTGATTGAGAATATTGATATTAAAGCTGATCATTGTAAAAAAGTATGTTCTGAAATTGTTGCACTTGCACAAAACATGAATTTAAGTGATGAAGAAGTGCTATTAGCAGAAACTATTGGACTTTTTCATGATATTGGCAGATTTCGGCAATATGTCAAATATCAAACCTTTTCTGATTCAAAATCTCAAAATCATGCTGAACTGGGAGTAGAAGTTTTAAAGGAAAATAATGTTCTGAAAGATTTATCAGTGGAGAACCAGGAAATTATTTTTAATTCGATTTTAAATCATAGCACAGCAAAAATTCCTTCTGAAAAAAATGAACGCATAATATTTTTCTCAAAACTTATTCGCGATGCTGATAAGTTGGATATCTGGCGATTGATTACAGAATATTACATGGTAAAAGAGCAAAAATCTGTTGATTCAACAGGTGGGGAGAATAAAACACTTGAACTTGAATTGCCGGATAATGACCAAATAAGTGAAGCTGTTTTAGAATCACTATTGAATAAACAGATTGTTTTAAAAGAATCGATGAAAACGCTGAATGATTTTAAATTATTACAAATTGGCTGGATATTCGACCTGAATTTTGATTATTCAATAAAACGTCTTTACGAAAAAAAATATCTGAATAAAATATTTGAAACATTGCCGAATAATAATAGAATTAATAAAATAAGAGATATAGTTAATAATTATTTTCAGGAACATATTAAGATATTAACATATAAATAAGGTTTGTTTTACAGAAAGATTAATTTTGCACAAAATTTTAGTAATGATTAAAATAGAAGAAGCATATAAAATAGTATTAAATAATTCTTATCAGTTAGAAACTGAAAGAGTACATTTTACTGATTCGTTAGGCCGTATACTGGCTGAAGATGTAAAATCAGATATTGAAATGCCACCATTCGATAAATCAGCAATGGATGGTTATGCATGCCGAAAACAAGATGTTAAAAATACACTGGAAATAATTGAAATAATTCCGGCCGGAAAAACACCCGAAAAAGAAATAGGTGCAAATCAGTGTGCAAAAATAATGACAGGAGCTCCAATTCCTAAAGGAGCTGATTTTGTTGTAAAGGTTGAATCAACCGAAGAAACTGATAATAAATTCGTGAAAATTATTACCGGAGTTGGTAAAGATAATATTAGCTACAAAGGTGAAGATGTTAAAAAAGGACAGCAGGTTTTAAATAAAGGCATAGAAATAAAACCGGAACATATAGCTGTTTTTGCTTCTGTTGGGTACACCAATGTTTTGGTAGGAAAACAACCCAAAGTAGGAATTATTTCGACTGGTGATGAACTGGTTGAACCAGATCAGAAACCTTCGGTTTCACAAATAAGAAACAGTAATGGCTACCAGTTAATCGGACAAGTAAAAGCCTGTGGTGCAATTGCTAACTATATTGGCATTGCCGATGATACTCCTGAAGATACTTACAATAAATTAAGTAATTCCCTGGAAGAAAACGATATTGTGTTATTAACCGGTGGAGTTTCAATGGGAGAATATGATTTTGTTCCCGAAGTAATGAAAAAAGCCGGTGTGGAAATACTGTTCGATTCATTAGCAGTTAAACCTGGTAAACCAACAACTTTTGGTATTGCAGATAAAAAATTCTGCTATGGATTACCAGGAAATCCTGTTTCATCGTTTATGCAATTTGAATTATTGGTTAAACCATTAATTTATAAATTAATGCATCGCTTTACTAATCCTCTGGAATTCAGCTTACCAATGGGAGTTGATTTTAGCAGACGAACTACTGATCGAAAAGCTTATCTTCCTATTTATATAGAGAATAGCCAGGTTTTTCCAGTTGATTATCATGGTTCGGCTCATTTACATGCTTTAACATTGGCGCATGGAGTAATTTCAATGGATATAGGAAAAGAATTGATAAAAAAAGGAGAGCTCGTGCATGTTAGACAAATTTAATCGTAAAATAAACTATTTAAGAATATCTGTTACCGACCGTTGTAATTTACGTTGTGTTTATTGTATGCCCGAGAATGGTGTTCCATTGTTAAAACATGAGGATATCCTGAATTTTGATGAAATAGTTGAAGTAACCAGAATAGCTGTTAGTAAAGGCGTTGACAAAGTCCGGATCACTGGAGGAGAACCTTTAGTCAGAAACGGAATCGTAGATTTAGTATCGATGATTTCCGGTATAAAAGGAATTAAAGATCTGGCTATGACCACAAACGGAGTTTTTTTGGATAAATATGCCAACGATCTGGTAAAAGCAGGATTGCAAAGAGTTAACATTAGCTTAGATACAATTGATCCTGAGAAATTCAGACAAATCACCCGAGTCGGAAACTTACAAAAAGTTTTTGATGGTATAAAAGCAGCCAAAAATGCTGGTCTTAATCCAATAAAAATTAACTGTGTAATAACAAACAACAGTCTCGAGCCAAATGCAGTCGAAGTAGCTAAATATTGTAAAGAAAATGATTTACAAATTCGATACATAAAAGAAATGGATCTGGAAAAAGGAGAGTTTTCTGTTGTTCAGGGAGGATCAGGAGGAGATTGTGCGATTTGTAACAGGCTTCGGTTAACGGCTAATGGAATGATTAAACCATGCCTGTTTAGTAATATTCAGTATAGCGTAAGGGAATTGGGTGCTGATCGTGCATTAGAAATGGCTGTCGGAAATAAACCACGATCCGGACATATGAACAACACCGGGAAGTTTTATAATATTGGTGGATAAAAAATAGCTTCAGGCTGCAAGCTTTTAGCTACAGGTTTTTTGATTCGTTATTTGAAATTATTAAATCGTAATTTATTAAATCATGGGAAAGTTAAGTCATGTCGATGAAAAGGGTAAAGCCAATATGGTTGATGTTGGTGCAAAGACAGATCAAAAAAGGATTGCTAAAGCTACCGGCCATATTACCTTAAAACCTGAAACCATTGAATTTATTAAAGATAACTCAATGAAAAAGGGTGATGTTTTAACCATTTCGGAGATTGCCGGAATTCAGGGAGGTAAAAGAACAAGCGAATTAATTCCATTATGTCATCCATTACAAATTACAAAACTGGATGTTAAAGCTACTATAGATGAAACGGGTGTACGAGTGAATTCTGAAGCCCGATGCGTTGGTAAAACGGGAATTGAAATGGAAGCCTTAACTGCTGTTTCTGTAGCATTACTTACTGTTTACGATATGTGCAAAGCTGTCGATAAAGAAATGAATATTGATGAAGTAACTTTAATTGAGAAAACAAAATCAGATTTATAGTATTTGTCTAATATTTCGATAAACTCAATATGACAAATACATCTTATGTCACACTGAGTAATGTCATACTGAGCCTGTCGAAGGGCATCGAAGTGTGATGCATATTTTATTGATGAAATTAAATTAACAGAAAAGACAAAAAGCAACCTATAGTGTCATTCCGGCCGAAGAGCCGGAATCTAAATCAGGCTCAGAATCGCTTTTCCCTTTCTAATTCCATCAACCATACAATTAAGATATTCAGGATAAGGTTCTTTAAGATTTGAAATATTCTGCGATCTTACTTTCGTTTCAACACCATAAATATCTTCAACAATTATTACTTTTTCCTCTTTCCCTAAAGGATCAAAATCTTTTGTTGTTCTTAAATATTTAAAAGAATACTTTTTACCAATTTCATAATGCGGATGTACAGGTTCAATTTTTAAATGGGCATCCGTGTTAAACTTCGTTACGGTACATTCAACTTTTTGTCCAATTTGAAAACCATACTGATCGTACATATCTTTCTTTAAGGAATACGTATTTCCAAAATCATCTTTAAGAATATAATAATTAATACGATCTTCCAGCTCTTTAACTTCTGTTACTGTAAACCAATGTTTTTCACCAATATTTAATCTTTTTTGAGTTAAATCAGCTAAGGGATGAATTAAATAAAGTTGCCCCTTTTTGATTCTTAAAACTTTACATTCTAACTTTTTTGTGTTTGAATCAATAATTGCATTTTCCGGCAACGAACAGGCTACTTCAATTCTAAATTGATCTTTTAAAATTGCTGCTTTTTCTTTTTCTCCTACAGAATTTATTTGATCAATAACCTTTATTAAATCAAACTCATAGCTTTTACCTTCTTTGTATACCGGATTCTCCGGTTCAAGGTAAATTTTCCCGCTGCAGTTAATTTTATCTATTTTACACGTGATCTCCTCGCCTGTCTTAAAATTATAGTGCTTATAGTGAAGCGATTTTAACAAATGCTTGCCACCAAACCTATTTTCAAGAATATAAAATGATTCATCCGTGCCTGGCATTTCTGCAAATCCGGTTATTTTGAACTGATGGATTTCTCCCTCCGTAAACTTATACTGATTCTTATTGTTTGTCATAACTCAATGCAAAAATACTTTTTTTCAATTTCTAAACATATATTAATTAATCAATGTTTAAAGTATAGTTTTTATTAAATTTGCTCAGTTGTTAAAACATGATAATTACATAAAGAATGAATACGATTAAAGTGCTGTCAGTGAATGTTTCTGAAGAAAAGGGTGTTATAAAAAAGCCTGTTAAGGAAATAAATATCACTGAAAAAGGAGTTGAAAACGATGCACATGCAGGAGACTGGCATCGTCAGATAAGTTTGCTTGCAAAAGAAAGCATTGAGAAGTTTGAAGAAGTGCTTGGCAGGAAATTAGAGTTTGGTGAATTTGCAGAAAACATTACAACTGAAGGAATCACACTTTATACAATGAAACCAGGCGATAAGCTTAGTATTGCTGATGTTGAAATGGAAGTAACTCAAATAGGCAAAAAATGCCATGGTGAAGGTTGTGCCATTTTTAGTCAGGTTGGGAAATGCGTTATGCCAAAAGAAGGTATTTTTGCAAAAGTTTTAAAAACGGGCAGAATAAAAGCTGGAGACGAAATTATTTATACATCAAAGGAGTAAATAACAGATATGAGCGCAAGAAAAGTTTTATCAGTAAGCCTATCTTCTGAACGCGGTGTTAAAAAACCCGTAAAGGAATTAAAATTGAATGATAAGGGAATTATTGGCGATGTTCATGCCGGGAAATGGAACAGACAGATTAGTATTATTGATATTTCGCACATAAATCGTTTTAAAGAATTAACCAGC
This sequence comes from Bacteroidales bacterium, assembly GCA_019038645.1. Classification (GTDB taxonomy): domain Bacteria; phylum Bacteroidota; class Bacteroidia; order Bacteroidales; family UBA12077; genus UBA12077. The sequence goes on along the minus strand of JAHOYT010000068.1, from coordinate 14,677 downwards.
GCCAGAGATACTGAATTTGGTGAGTTTGCCGAAAATATAACTTCTGAAGGATTGAACGATATAAATTTCCAAACTTTTGATCTTTTAAAAATTGGCGATGCAATTCTGGAAGTTACTCAGGTTGGAAAACCTTTTCATGATCAGTTTCGTGAATTAGGTAATTATGTTATGCCACGGGTTGGAATATTTTGTCGTGTAAAAAAAGGAGGAACCATAAAAGCCGGTGATAAAATTGAACATATTCCTAAAATTTATAAAGCATTTGTTATCACTTTAAGCGACAGAGCCAGTTCTGGTGAATACGAAGATCGGAGTGGTCCGAAAATAATTGAGCTACTTGATTCTTATTTAAAAAAATCAGGAGCTAAATATCAAATCGATAAAGAAATAATTCCTGATAACAGCGAAAAGCTAATAAAGATAATCACCAAAGCGAAAGAGGATAAATATGATATAATCATAACTACAGGTGGAACCGGAATAGGAATACGTGATATTACCGTTGAAACGGTTCAGCCAATGCTGGATAAGGAAATACCTGGAATTATGGAAATGATTCGAATGAAATACGGTCAGGAAAAACCTAATGCATTATTAAGCAGAAGCGTAGCCGGCGTCATAGGTGAGAGTCTGGTTTATACATTGCCTGGCAGTGTTAAAGCCGTACAGGAATATATGACAGAAATTCTTAAAACTATGCAACATTTGTTATATATGTTGCACGGAATTGATGCACATTAATTATATTTGGCAATCTGATTTTTTAACCTAAACCCAAACCAAACTATTATTGAACTATGAACAGAAACGAAGCTGAAAGCTTATTAAAAAAGTACGTGAAAAGTGAAAAAATGCTTTATCATTGTTATGCTTCAGAGGCAGTTATGAGAGCTTTAGCACTAAAGCTGGGCCGCGATGAAGAAAAATGGGGCCTTGCTGGCTTACTTCATGATATTGATTCAGAAATTACTAATGCAGATCCTAAAAAACACGCCCTGGTTGCCGAAGAATTATTGCGTGACGAAGGTATTGAAGAAGATGTGCTTGACGCAATAAAAATGCACAATGAAGAAGCTACCGGAGAAGAACGTACCAGCGAGTTTCAACATGCACTGGCTGCGGGAGAAACAATAACAGGCCTAATTTATGCTACAGCATTAGTATATCCTGATAAAAAAATTAAGGATGTGAAAACCAAGTCGATTACCAAGAGAATGAAACAGGGCGCATTTGCTGCTGCTGTAAATCGTGATAACATTAAGGAATGTGACAAAATTGGGTTTACATTAAATGAATTTGCAGAAATATCTTTAAATGCAATGAAAGAAATTGCTGATAAGATTGGCTTGTAAGTTAATCCTCTTGTAGTAATTTAATATAAATTCATCTTTTAAAACTTATTGCCAGGTTCAGGAAAAGCAGCGTTTTATTTAAATTCTTTCTGAATTAGAAGGTGTCAATCCGGTAATTTGCTGTATTTCAAATAGATTAGCAATGTGTTTACAAGCATATAATGTGCAGTCCTATAGCATATATATTTTGCATACATTTGCTTGCTGGAGTTATTGAGAAAATATAACCTTCTTACAATCTGATTTTTGCACATTGCGAATTAAGTGTTTACCATTTAACTAAAACATACGTTATGGAACTATTTAAGGAACAAAACAACGTATCGGCCGTTATTCTTGCCGGAGGAGCAAATAAACGATTCAACGGAAAAACAAAAGCTAATATTCAAATTAGTGGAGTACGAATTATTGCCCGTACTATAAAAATCCTTCACGAAATCTTTAATGATATTATTATTGTTACAAATACGCCTGACGAATTCAAAGGCTATAAGCATTATACTATAGTTCCTGATGAGATTAAAAATGTTGGACCGCTTGGTGGTATTCATGCTGCTTTACAAGTTGCCAAAAATGATGCTGTATTTGTTTTTGCCAGCGATATGCCATGTATATCAAGTAATTTGGTAAAAAAACATATTGAATTCTATAACAAAAGAAAATGTGATGCAGCCATTCCAAGAATAAATGATTCTAAAGAACCCCTGCATTCTATTTATCATACCCGCATTTTTGATAAATTAAATGAGTTTTTAACAAGTGCAGATAAATATTCTATTGAGAATTTTATTAAAGATTTAAATGTCAGATATCATAATCTGGAAGATGTTGAAGAATATCGTAAAGCATTTATTAATATTAATTCACCTAAGGATTTATCCTGTATGGAGCACTATTCCGAAACACATAATTATTAAAAGAACTTATAAAAGAAAAACCACTATCAATTGATAGTGGTTTTTCTTTTTGGTTTGTATTCTTTTATAGTAATTTTTGGTACCGGATCATATCCATGAGTTCCCCACGGATGACATTTTGATAATCGCTTTAATCCCATCCATCCACCTTTAAAAGGACCATGCATTTTAACTGCATCAACAAAATATTCTGAACAGGTTGGAGTATGCCTGCACGAAGCCGGTGTAAATGGCGAAATTCCCCATTTGTAGAAATAGATCGGAATTAAGAATATATAACCTATTATTTTCTTTAAAAATTTAAGCATTTACTAAAATTTGACTGCAAAGTTATAGTATTTATTAAACAAAAAAAGCTTCCTCTGATATCTATCGGGAGGAAGCTCATTAATTTTATTATTTATAAATTATAGATTTTTCGTTTCATAAGCCTTTTCTCTTTTCTTAGCTTCTGCATCCCATTCAGGTACTACTTTGAACATAAACTTTTCTTTATCGGAATTTAATTTTTCGATATCCAGACCAATAAATTTTTGAGCTTTTGCCTTAGTATCTATATCCGGATATGGAACTTCCTGATTATAATTCAGCGATGCAAGAACTCTGGCTAATTTTAACCTGGCTTCTTGTGCAATAGTAATTCCTGTGGAAATTATTCTTGCTGATTCTATTGGGCTATGGAATGAACCACCATGACTTGCTGCTACAAAATCCCAACGCCATTGTGCATGTCTGATATCTTGTAAGATAGAAGTCATTTGATTTTCCTGAGCACCTAATTCCCATGCTTTACCTGCTTCAACGTGTGCACTAACCAGAAGCTCTTCCAGTTTATCACGATTTTGCTTTATTTTATCCTGACGTTCGTAAACATTTGCCAGCAACTCTGAAGTTTCTTCTCTATGGCAAATCTGACAAGTATTGGCAATATTGTTTAAAGGACTTTGAATTTTATGATCTGTAAATTTTTGTCCACCTTCATTTATATATGGCATATGGCAATCAGCACAGGCCAAGCCACGCTGAGCATGTATTCCTGTTTGGAATAACTCGTAATCAGGGTGTTGCGCTTTTAACATTGGAGCTTTGCTAATTGTATGAGTCCAATCTTTTATGTTATTTTCGTCATAGTATTCTTCCATTGCTTCAACAGATATTCCTTTATCCCAGGGGAATGTCAAATATTTTCCATCTCCCTTAAAATAATATTCCACATGGCACTGTGCGCACGTAAGCTTTCTCATATCCTGATGACTAACAGTATTAATATCAGCTCCCATTCTTTCGTAAGCTTCGACCAATGCAGGCCGGGATATTCTAAGATTCATATTTTGTGCATCGTGACAATCAGCACAACCTATATTATTTACGATTTCAGCACCCAAAGTCTCCCACGATCCTTTATAAAATTCTGCAACTCCCATTTGTTGCATCATCCTTGGAACATCCGGACTTTTACATGTCCAGCATGTATTTGGCATAGGACTTTTTTTACCATCAACCGGAGCTCCTGTTCTAAGAATTTTTCTCATGTCATCAATAGCATGCTCATGTCCTTTTCCCTGGTTATATTCTTTCGCGAATCCGTAACCAGCCCAAAGAACAACCAGCCTTGGGTCCTCTTCTAACATATCACGATGAGTACTTCCAAGATGCTTACTTTTAAATGATTGATCTTCTGTTTGAAGAAAACGATTAAATTGGCGGGGAAAATTTTCGCCCCAAACATCATTTCTTGGTTCCCATTGCGAATGTTCTATTTTAGGAGTGTAAGCAAAAACAGCTTCAGCTCTTCTTTCTATTATTGAAGAGGCTAATAAACCCAGAAAGAACACAATAATAATAGTTCCTAAAAAAAGAATCCAACCTTTCCAGGGTTTTTCTTTGATTTGGTCGCTTATTGGCTTCATAGTATAGTTTTTTATTAATTGTTTTATAGTTATTCAGTTGTTATTTCTTTTATCCAATCGGGTACAGGGCTTTTTGGTAAAGGTGCTATAGCATTAGGTACAATTGATAAACTATTAACTGTACCATGTGGTGTTTCTCTATGACATTCCCAACACAATCTTGTTTCTCTATCAGAATGAAATGCTTTGTTGTTTACTTGTTGTTCTGCTGTCACTAATAATTCTTCGTGGCATCGCAAACAATTTTGTTGAACAACTTCTATTCCAGCGTCTTTAATTTTGATAACCTGAGGCTCCATTCTAAATGCAAACATTGTCGCATGCCTTAAGCCATCTTTAGCCTTGAAATAGTACGTTGACACAACATTGTTGTGTGGGACATGACATTCATTACAACTGGCCAGTTCCCTGTGTGATCCGTGATTCCATGTTGCATATTGCGGAACCATAACATGACAATTGATGCAGGTTTGTGGATTATCTGATAAATATGAACCAGCTTTTGAAAGGTAGATGGAATAAAAAAATAATCCCCAAAAAATAGCAACTACCATTGTAACCGGCAATTTCCAACGATGCGGAGGAATTATCTTAATTAAGAGTTTTGCCATATTTGTATTTTATATCACAATTTCGCTCAAATATAATCGAATTTAAGAAAACAAGTATTTAGATGCTTAAAATCTTTTATTATTTAAAATCAGTCTAATTTCCTTACCTTTTGAAACGATGTTGCAGCATCTATCATTTTTGCATAACTTACTTTCTGCCCTGTTTTTACTGACTCGTATTCAAATCCGTTTTCTTCTTCAACCAGGATACTCTCGCCCATTTCGTACCTTAAACAATCTACCTTATCACCTGGAAATAAAGGTGCGCCATTTAAATCCTGTAATTGTTTTCTTTTTTTCTTCTTTTTAAATAAATTGAATGCCATAATATATATATTTTTAAAAGATACAAGTTAGTAAAAAATAAAAAAAGCTGCAATGAAATTCATTACAGCTTGTGATTTTTACTTAATAAATATCTAGTATAATTCCGGATATTTCTTAGGATCAGCTTCATTCATCATTGAATAAACAGCCTCAAAAACATCTTCTGCATTGGGATTTGAAAAATAATCTCCGTCGCTGGTATATGCAGGACGATGTTCTTTCGCTGTTACTGTTCTTGGCTCAGAATCCAAATGGTAATAAACATTCTGATCTTCCAGAACTTTTTGCATCATAAATGCAGTTGCACCACCAGGAACATCTTCGTCAAAGAAAACAATGCGGTTAGTCTTTTTAACCGACTCAGCAATCATGTGTTTTATGTCAAATGGTAATAATGTCTGAACGTCAATCAATTCTACGGAAATATCAAATTCTTTTAATTGTTCTACGGCATCCTGAGCTATTTTTACGCAAGAGCCATAAGTTACTAATGTTACATTTGTTCCTTCATTTAGTATTTTAGGAATACCAAGCGGAACTTTAAACTCACCAATATTTTCCGGGCGTTTTTCACGTAATCTGTAACCATTTAAAGGTTCAATTACTAATGCAGGATCTTCGCCTTCAAGCAATGTATTATAAAATCCGGCAGCTTGTGTCATGTTACGCGGTACACAAACATAAACACCACGAATTGAATTAATTACCATGCTTAATGGTGATCCGGAATGCCAGATTCCTTCTAGTCTGTGACCACGGGTACTAATTATTACAGGCGCTACCTGGCCACCGGCAGTTCTGTAATGAGTTGTTGCCAAATCATCACTTAAAGCTTGTAAAGCATATAATAAATAATCGAAATACTGAATTTCAGCAATAGGTCTTAATCCACGCAATGCCAAACCAATTCCCTGACCTAATATTGTCTGTTCTCTGATTCCTGTATCAGTAATTCTTAGCTCACCATATTTTTTTTGCAATCCTTCGTAGGATTGATTTACACCACCAATGTAACCGGCATCTTCGCCAAAAGTTACCAATTTTGGATATTTATTAAATAAGTAATCATAATTATCGCGTAGTATCTCCCGTCCGGCAACTTCTGGTGAGTCTGGTTTAAATTCTGGTTTTACTTCTGGTACATTTAATGCTGATTTCTTTGATTCATTGTATAAGCTGGTGTTGTATCTCTCATAATTATCTTCATAGTTACGATCCAGCCATGCTGATAAATCCTTTTGAAGTTTCCCGCGAATATTACAATCTGTGCAAACATGTCTTAGTATTTTTTTTGAGGCTGTGAAATTATCTTTTCTTATGGGACTGACAATCTTTTTAAGATCATTTGTTATAGTACCAACCTTATCATAACCTTCACGTTTACACATACATGAGCGGTTATCAATTATTTTTACCAACCTATCTCTTTCTATTTTAACAGGATCTTTATATTTTTTCCAGGCAGCTTTCTTTGCTTCTTTAGTTTCGTTAACAGCCTCTTCCTCAATTTTGCTTAATTCATCGTTTGTTGCAATTTTTTCGGATATGATCCATTCGCGCATTTTTTTTATTCCGTCAAATTCCTGCTCAAATTTTAATCTTTCGTTGGATTTATATCTTTCGTGCGATCCGGATGTTGAATGGCCTTGTGGTTGCGTAATTTCTTCAATATGAAATACCACCGGCACATGTTCTTTACGTGCTATTTCAGTACCTTCTTTAAAAATTCTTACAAGCTCAGGATAATCCCAACCTTTCCCTTTATAAATAACAATACCTAGTTTATCTTTTGTTCTTTCAAAACCTTTCAAAAGTTCAGAAATACTTCCCTTTGTGGTTTGGTATTTTTTTGGTACTGATATTCCGTAACCATCATCCCATATTGCAAGTACCGCAGGAACCTGAAGCACTCCTACCGCATTCATCGATTCCCAGAATTGCCCTTCCGAAGTACTCGCATCGCCAATTGTTCCGAATGCAACTTCATTTCCATTATCTGACAGAGCAGAAAATTGTTTTAAATCTTTTAAATTTCTAAATAACTTTGATGCATATGCTAAGCCAACCCAACGAACCATTTGACCCGCGGTTGGTGAAATGTCCGCTGAAGAATTTTTTTGTTTTGTTAAATCTTTCCAGGTTCCGTCAGGATTTAAGCTTCGCGTGGAAAAGTGATTATTAAACGAGCGTCCCCCGTTACCCGGATTAAGTTCCAGATCTGTTTCGCCATATAACTGTGCAAAAAACTCTTCAGGTGAAAAGAGTCCTGCAGCCATCATTAAAGTTTGATCACGATAATATCCCGAACGCCAATCGCCATTCTTATAGTTTTTAGCCATTGCAATTTGTGCGATTTCCTTACCATCACCAAAAATACCAAATTTAGCCTTTCCGGTTAAAACTTCTTTTCTCCCCATCTGGCTTATCTGACGACTTAAATTGGCTATTTTAAAATCATTTAATATCTCCTGTTTATTATATTCAGTATTTTTTTTGCTTACTGTAGTATATTCTTTTATTGTTTTAGTACTCATAATTTGAATTTTTATCAAAAAACCTAAATCATTAAAGATTATTAATTTACTAATTTTGATTATAAATGTGCATAGATAGATAGTAATATAAATGTTAAAATATCTATCTTTACATCCGAAGTTATAACAACAAAAATTAATTAATGTTTATACAGTTACTTCTTTTAGTTTTAGGCCTGATGTCATTAGCAATATTGGCAATGGGATTTAACGTTTTCTTCAGGAAAAATAAGAAATTTCCGCAAAGTTCAATTGGTGGAAATAAAGATATGCGCAAGCTTGGATTAAAATGTGCCAGACATGAGGAAATAAAATGCCGGAGAGACATAGATAGAACTCCTGCTACAGATTCTGTTGGCTGTTCCAGTTGCGGACATTCTTAATACAAATTTTCAGCAATAAATTTTCAAAACTTTATTTCAATATCTTTGTTAATAACAATTAACAAAGCTAACTATTATGGAAAAAATTGAAACAATACGTACAACTTATACAGGACAGTTAAGAACCGAAGCAATTCATGTTCAGTCGGGAAACAAATTAATTACAGATGCACCAACTGATAACAAAGGCAAGGGAGAAACATTTTCGCCTACAGATCTTTTAGCCACTTCGTTAGCAAGTTGTATATTCACAATAATGGGAATAAAAGCTAAAGAAGCAGGTTTTAGTATTAATGGAGCTACGGCAAGAACATGGAAAATTATGTCAGAGAATCCAAGAAGAGTAGCTGAAGTAAAAATTGAATATGACTTTTCTATGTGTGATTTAACTGAAAGACAAAAGAAAATTCTGCAAGGTCTGGTAAAAGTATCTCCGGTTCCGTTAAGTTTGCATGATGCAACTAAACAAAATGTTACTATAAAATTTTAGGATTAATTAGAAAATCTTTGTTAAAAAAGAAAGTTGCCTGTATTTCGATAAACTCAATATGACAACTTCCTTTTACTTTATGTCACACTGAGCTTGTCGAAGTGTGAACTATTTTTTATTATATTATGCGCTTTGTGTAGGAATTTGTCTGTCGACTTTCTTTAACAATCCCTGAAGAACTGTTCCCGGACCCACTTCAGTATATGAACTCATTCCATCAGCAATCATGTTTTGCATAATGTAAGTCCATTTTACAGGCGAAGTTAACTGCTTTATTAGATTCTCCTTAATCTGATCGGGATTAGTATAAGGTTTAGCATCTGCATTCTGATAAACCGGACAAACAGGTGTATTAAAGTTTGTAGAGTTAATTGCATCAGCTAATTCAACCTGTGCAGGTTCCATTAATGGAGAATGAAATGCGCCTCCTACTTTTAATGGTAAGGCGCGTTTTGCTCCTGCTTCGGTAAGTTTTTCGCAGGCAATTTCAATTCCTTTCATTGAACCCGAAACAACTAACTGACCAGGACAATTATAATTGGCAGGAACAACAATATCATCTATTCCGGCACACACTTCTTCCACAATCTTATCTTCTAATCCAATAATAGCTGCCATTGTTGAAGGTTCAACTTCACAGGCTTTTTGCATTGCCATTGCACGTTTATAAACTAAGGTTAAGCCATCTTCGAAAGATAATGCTCCGTTTGCAACTAATGCTGAGAATTCACCTAAAGAGTGACCTGCTACCATTTCCGGCTTGAAATCTACGATAGTTTTAGCTAAAATTACTGAATGTAAAAAAATAGCTGGCTGAGTTACTTTGGTTTGTTTTAAATCTTCTTCAGCACCATCGAACATAAGATCTGTGATTCTGAATCCCAGTATTTCGTTCGCTTTTTCGAATAATTCTTTTGCAACAGGATAATTATCGTAAAGATCTTTACCCATTCCCACAAATTGTGCTCCCTGACCAGGGAATACATATGCTTTCATATAATTAATTATTGGTTAATACTTAATCTTAAAATAAAATAGCTTTTAACAGTTGTCAAAAATAAGAAAATACCATTTACGAGTCAAAATTATTCGAAATGGTATTTAATATAATATTCTAAAAATCTAACTAAGCTTCGTTGCAATTAAATGGATAAATTCTTCACGTGTTTTAGTATCACGCAAAAATGCTCCGGTAAAAGCAGAAGTAGTTGTAACTGAGTTTTGTTTCTGAACTCCACGCATTTGCATACACATATGTGATGCTTCGATAACTACTGCAACACCTAAAGGATCTAGTGTTTCCTGCAGACAATCACGAATTTGCATGGTTAATCGCTCCTGAACCTGTAATCTTCGAGCATAAGCTTCAACAACATGAGCAATTTTACTTAATCCGGTAATATATTTGTTAGGAATATAAGCAACATGTGCTTTGCCATAAAAAGGTATCATATGGTGCTCGCACATTGAGTATATCTCAATATCTTTAACAATTACCATTTGCTTGTAATCTTCTCTGAAAATTGCTGATTTTAAAATATCTTTTGGCTCAATACCATATCCTTTTGTTAAGAACTGAATAGCTTTTGCTACACGATCCGGGGTATCAAGTAATCCTTCCCTGTCCGGATTTTCACCTATTAATTCTAAAATTGCTTTATAATGTTCAGCAAGTTTTGCTGTTTTTTCGTCGTTCCACTTATCTATTCTAACGTATCCGCTATCCTCAAAAGTTTTAACTCCGTTGTTTATAATTTCCATAACACATTAATTTCCAAAATATTCTACATAATTATTTTCAGTTTCTTCTATTTTAACGCAATGTAACTGAATTCCCAATGCACTAATTGTTGGTTCAAGTCCTTCCCATATTCCTATTGCCAAATTCTCTGTTGTGGCCATCTTTCCTTTCATAAAATCAACATCAATATTCAGGTTTCGGTGATCCAGTTTAGTAGTTACCTTTTCCTTAATGATTTTACTCAGACGTTTGATATTTACAACAAATCCTGTTTCATGATTTAAGTTTCCTTTAACAGTAACATACAAAACATAATTATGTCCGTGCCAGTTTGGGTACGAGCATTTATCAAAAATCTCCATGTTTTTTTTATCATCCCATTCATCTCTGAATAAACGGTGGGCTGCACTAAAACGTTCTCTGCGGGTTACATAAATCATGGTTGAAGTTGATTTTGCAAGTATAAATAAACAACAATTTTGATATAAAAGCAATATATTTGAGTTTACAAAAGTAGTAATTAACATGAAGATATTAGTTGTTTCTGCTACAGAAAAAGAAATTTTTCCGGCATTAAATAAAATTAAATCATTTAAGGAGGATTATTTGGCTGTTGATGTTTTAGTTACAGGAATCGGAGCCGTATTCACAACTTATTCATTAAGTCGTAAACTTTCAGAAAAAGAATATGATTTAGTGATAAATGCAGGTATTGCAGGTAGTTTTAATCCTGAACTAAAAATTGGTGACACAGTTTATGTAGAATCAGATCAATTTGCCGATTTAGGTATTGAGCATAAAAATGAATTCTATACTGTTTTTGAAAAAGGATTTTCTCCCGAAAATAAATTCCCTTTTAAAAATGCATTACTGGAAAACCCTTATGAATTCGATTTTGATTTAAAAAAAGTTTCTGCCATAACTGTAAATACAACTCATGGATGTAAAAAAAGCATCGATTTATTTAAAAATAAATTTAAAGCAGATATTGAAACCATGGAAGGTGCAGGATTTTTTTATGTTTGCTTAAATGAAGGAGTTAAGTTTTTACAGATCAGATCAATTTCTAATTATGTTGAGGAACGAAATGAAGCTAAATGGAACATTCCTATAGCCATAAAAAATCTTAATCAACAACTTTTGGAAATTATTGATGTTATAATACAGGAAGAGAAAAATTAAATTATGCACAAAATATCATTAGGTTTTTCAACCTGCCCCAACGACACATTTATTTTCGATGCTTTGGTTCATCATAAAATCGATACAGAAGGTCTGGATTTTGATGTTGTTTTAGGTGATGTGGAAGAATTAAATAATAAAGCTTTAAATAGTGAGCTGGATGTTACAAAAATCAGTTATTATGCTTATTCAAAAATTGCAGCTAATTATCTGTTATTAGATTCCGGCAGTGCTCTTGGATATAAAAACGGACCTTTATTAATAAGTAAACGAAAGATTTATCCGGATGAATTGAATGATGTAAAAATTGCTATTCCGGGACTGAATACTACGGCTAATTTATTGCTGGGGATTGCTTTCCCTGATGCTAAAAATAAAAAAGAATACCTTTTTTCAGAAATTGAAGATGTAATTTTAAGTAATGAAGCTGATGCAGGATTAATTATTCACGAAAACAGGTTTACTTATGAAAAGAAAGGTTTGAAGAAAATTATTGATCTGGGCGAATATTGGGAAAAAGAAACCGGATTGCCAATTCCCTTAGGTGGTATTGCCGTAAACCGAAATTTAAACCATGAACTTCAGTTAAAAATAAACAGAGTCTTAAAACACAGTGTAGAGTTTGCATTTGAAAATCCAAAATCGGCATACCCATATATTAAGCAATATGCACAAGAAATGGATGAAGAAGTAATGTACAAACACATCGAATTATATGTAAATGATTTTACTAAAGATTTGGGTATAGACGGGAGAAAGGCCATAGAAGTATTATACGAAAAGGCTATCTCTTTACGTATTTTACCTGGATTGAATAAGCAAATTTTCTTAACTTAGTACACTCTTTTTAAAAATAAAAATACGAATATGATTATAGTTACCGGAGCAACAGGTTTCATAGGTAGTAATATGGTAAGTAAGCTCAACAGCGCAGGTTTTAAAGACATTGTTGTTGTTGATAATTTCTCTCATCCTGAAAAAAATAAGAATCTTGAAGGTAAGATCTTTTCTAAAAAAGTTCATCGTGATGATTTTATAGATTGGCTGGATGATAATCAGCGATTTGTGCAGTTTGTATTTCATATGGGTGCCAGATCAGCAACTACAGGATTTCCAAAAGAAATTTATGATGCTCTTAACCTTAATTATTCAAAAGCAGTTTGGGAAAAATGTGTTAAATATGGCTTACCATTGATTTATGCTTCATCAGCAGCTACATATGGACTAGGAGAATTCGGATATGAAGATAATCACGAAATTGTTGAGAATTTAAAACCTCTTAATTTATACGGCGAATCGAAAAATGATTTTGACAAGTGGTCGTTGGCACAGAACAGAAAACCATATTTCTGGGCCGGATTAAAATTCTTTAATGTTTACGGACCAAATGAATATCATAAAGGACGTATGGCATCGGTTGTTTTACATGCATTTAATCAAATTCAGAAAACCGAAAAAATGAATCTGTTTAAGTCTCATAATCCGGATTTCACTGATGGTGGGCAAACTCGTGATTTTGTTTATGTAAAAGATTTAAGTGATATCATGTTATTTTTTATGCATCACAGAAAAGATTCAGGATTATATAATGTCGGAACAGGAAAAGGCAGAACTTTTCTTGATTTAACAAAGAATACATTCAGGGGAATGAGCATAGCTGAAAATATCGAATACATTGATACACCAATAGATATAAGGGACAAATACCAATATTTTACCGAAGCAAATATGAGTAAACTAAGATCAATTGGTTATGATAAACCTTTTACAAATCTGGACGATGGTGTTGAAGATTATGTAAAAAATTATTTGATTGATCATAAATACAATTAATCTAAAAATTAAAGAAAATAGAGTAATTTTTTCTGTTTTTTTCCAAAATAAAACCAGACCCTTTATCAGGATCTGGTTTTAAAGTGCAACAATTAACTAAATGAAACAATTGTCGGAAAAAAGTTTATTCTGTTAATAAAATTTCTTCAATTGCTTTTATAAACATTTCTTTTGTTTCTTCTTTTGTTCTTCCTATTCCGGAACTCATTCTCGGGCCACCTTCTTTAGGACAATATAAGAATGCAGGAATCCCCTGGACTCCAAATACAGAAGCTACCTCAGGATCTTTTTGAGTATCCACTTTGTAAACATTTATTTTGCCTTTATACTCCTGTGCAATTTCTTCAAGTATAGGAGCTGCTATTTTACATGGTCCACACCAGTCAGCATAAAAGTCAACAATACATGGCAAATCGCCTTCAAATTTCCACTCTTTGTTTACTTCATAATTCATTACTCTCTTTTTGAACTCTTCTTTGGTGAGAGTAATAGTTGCCTTACCGTTATCTTTTGCTTTGTTCTCAGAAATTACTTTCTCTCCTGTTTTATTATCCTCAGATGTTTTTTCATTTCCCTGACATGCCTGAGTGAAACCTACTGAAGCAATCAACATTACTAATAATAATTTTTTCATATTTATTTCGATTTTAAGAATTTGCTAATACTACTTTTTTTATGTCTTCAGCAGAAAGAACTCCTGCCTGATTAAATTTCAATTCTCCGTTCTTAAATAACATTAATGTAGGTATACTTCGGATTCCATATTTGGCAGAAATGGAAGGATTATTATCTACATTAATTTTAATAATTTTTACTTTATCACCTAACTCTTTTTTTACATTCTGTAAAATTGGAGCAACCATTTTGCATGGCTGACACCAGTCTGCATAAAAATCTACCAAAACTGGCTTATTATCATTTATTATTTTGTTGAAGTCCGTCATTTTCTTTGGATTTTCTTTTTTTAATTATATCATCAATACTGTCACCTAAAAAATAACCGATTAATGCTCCAAAACCAACCATTGTATGCCAGTTTGATGTAATGGCACATGTGCCACTCGCGCAACCAACATATTTCCAGTATAAATATCCTGCTACTATACCGGGTATAATTAACAACAATCCAAATTTGTGTTTTGTTATAAAATCGCTCATAATTTCTATTTTGAATTAGATTATCAATTAACGTACCAGTTTATTAACATCTGTCAATATGTATATGTTTTGATTTTGTTTCTTTGATTTATGACAATTAGACATAAAAAAAGGGAGCAAGTGCTCCCTTAATTATATATTACAAACCTATCTGCTTATAGCAAGCTAAAATCTATAAATTATTTTAATACTAAATAACTCCCTGATCCATCATTGCATCAGCTACTTTTAAGAAACCT
>JAHOYT010000056.1 GCA_019038645.1 Bacteroidales bacterium | reverse complement strand
ACTGTTTCATCTGCACTAAGAGAAATATCCTCTCCAACACATACTTCTGCATCACCAGTAAAGGTTGTTAAAGGAGCAATAGCAATATTAATGTCTCTTGTAGCAGAACATCCGTCTTTTTCAACAGTAAGAGAATAAACTCCGGTTTCTGCAATTGTAAACGGATCAATGGTCAAATCCCTTGTTGTGCTCACTGTACCAGCTCCAAATTCCCATAAATAAGAATCGGCACCAAATTCAACAGCAGTTAATTCTAACGGGCTTCCATCACAAACAGTAGTATCTCCCTGAAAAGTTATTGATGGTCCAATATATAAAGAAAACTCTTCAATGACTTCTGTAAGCCCATCATCAACTTTAACATATATAATAGAGTAACCCGAAGTATTTGCTTTTGGTGTAATAGTAATTGTTCTATCCGCTCCTGAGCCACCAAGTGTTATGTTTTCATTAGGAACTACACCTGGATCATGAGAATATGCAACCACATTTAAATCTGCTGCCGCCATTTCGGCATCATCAACTGTGAATGGCAAATCCACAAGACTAGTATTTGTGCAAATTGAAGAATCTTCAATTGCTGAAATAGTAGGATCTGTATTAACAACCAAAAATACCGAATCCTGATTTAATGACCAGAATAATCCATTCGTCGCTTTCCATTCGAATGAATTAATTCCATACCATCCGTTATCAGGTGTAAAGCTTAATAAAGTTAAATCATAATTTGCAATTGAATCATTAACTGCAACAGCCGTTCCATTTAGTTTTAAAACTCCGTTTGGTGGTAATGAGAGAATTGCAATACTATCCAAATCATCGTTGTAAGCATCAAAATATCTATCTGTAAAATCTGCTTCCGTAAAACTTATATCAGTATTTAACGGGCCATACTTATATATGTTTCCAACATAAGGAGCATATCCATTAATACATTTTGTAGCACTTTGCGATACCCTGAAGTTAATTTCAGGAACTCCCAGATCAATGGCATTAAACCATGAATTCATTGTGGCAAGGTTTCCATTATGTTGATCACCAACTTTTGCAGGATCAAAAACCCAAACACGTGGTATATGATTATCAATTGTAAGCTGGGTCTGGCTTGTTTCGGTCATAGAACCACCTGAATCACCCCAGTCAGTAATCTGAGAATCATCCCAATAAAGGGTAGGTCCTAGCTTATTAAACGGTCGAATTGAAGATGTGGAAATACCACTTAAAGATTCAACATCATACAGGGGAAAATTGGCTGGTCCTCTTCCAAGAAAAGTTGCAGAAGCTGAAATTGTACCATTCGGAACGAGATCACCGTTATCATCCCGGAAATTCCATAAAACATAATTCAGTCTTTTCCCCAAATCAAGATACAGCACTCTGTCTTTTCCTCCATCGGCAGAATAACCTCCTCCATCAATATCCAATAAAATTGCGGCAAAACCATCTACGTTAGTTTCAATTTTAAAAAGAGTGATATCAGAATATGGGCATGTCACTGCATTTTTTTCAAGATCAATAGTATCAATTGATATTTCTGACAACTGAGGATTTCTATTATAATCATAATCGTATATTAAAGATCCCTCTATCCATACTTTTAGGACAGGTGGAGGAAGAGTTGTATTTGTCCAAACAAATCTGTCAGGATCATTTAAAAATATTCTGTATTCAGAAATATCTGATGAGCTTGTATAATCGCCGTCCTGACTTTGGGCTTTCTCTATATATGTTAATGCAGTAGAATTTTGTACACCGTAGGAATTGGATACAAAACTAAATGAATAAGGCTTCATTTCATACTGTACTTTGTTAACAAATTCATCAGCTGTAAAAACATAAAATTCTGCTTTCACAGGATATACATCAAAGCTGGTATTTGTAAAACCCCAACCTTTTGACCATAACCTTCCGGCAGATGTATTTGGGTCTCCAGGATTTGTTAATAAATTATCACTTGCGTCCGTAACTGTAACGTCAAAAAACTCTAATGCAAATCTCCTGTTTCTCTGCTGAACAGGACCGAATAACTCATAGCTGAATCTCCAGGTTTCAAATTCTATCCAATAATTACCTGTTTTTGCTGCTGTAAATGACAATGCATCATAACCACTTGTTATAGTAGTTCCATTTATTAAAACTCCATTCGGGCCATTAACTGCTTCTGTATATGTATCGATAAAACCAGTTTCGCCTGATTGGACAATCGTTTGTTCCGGAAATTCTGTAGTAACTATTCCATCCGGGTCTATTATTCTGAATGAAACATAATCCGGGTCTTGTAGTACATTTCCACCATAATTTGTTGCTGTGTGCATCTGCATCCCGAAATGCAGTTTATCACCAGCATTAAGAAATATATATATTCGCTCTTTATCAGTTGCGTCATATGTTCCGAATTCCTTGCCAGTAAAAGTATTAAACTCGAGCCATAACCTGTCTGTTGAATTTGGCATTAATTGTTTAGTACCTTCCTGAGCTTTTACACCAATTGTAAAAGTTATGAAAACAAATAATATAATATTCCTCATCTCTCCCGATTTTTACAAAATTATTACGAATATATAAAATACATTATAAATTTACGTAATATGTTGAACTGATGTTATTAATATTACATTTAGTAAATGTACCCCTGGTTGTTAATAAACTCTAAGTTAGTCAGTCACAATGCTGATTATCAGACATATTGTATTACCTGGCAGTTAAAACGTACCAAATTCAGCAAAATTCCTATTTTGATTAACATCCGGGTTTATACGATGAAATTAAAGTTATTAATTAAAGCTTTAATTAACAAAGAACTGCCCATAAGAGCAGCTCCTGATTAATTTTATTTTTGAGTGTTATAACCTGGTTTAAAAAATATCTACGCCTTCGATAAAATGAAACTTAATCCTACTTAACTCATCTTTATATATACCTCCAAGGTCTTCCATTTCAAGATCATCAAATTCATAGTACCAGTTAACATTAATTTCTGCGATCTTATCATTCTCGTCCAGTGCAATTAACAGGTTTAATATTTTTTTTGTAGATGAAGTATTTAAATATTCAAGTTTTAAATCAACTTTTACTTCATTTGTTTCAAGATATTTAACCCAGTCAATAATCGGGTCATAGAATTTATGAACATCTTCGGGTAATGAACGTCCGTAAATTTTTAACTGACCGTTTGCTAAAAAAGAAATCTCAGGAGAAGAATCCGTTTTTTGAATTACTAAGCTATTCATTTATAATTTTAGGTTTTGTTTTAAACTGAAGCCAAAGTTAATTAAAATATTCTTTTTCGAAACTTTTTTTATTAAAAACCAATCCTTTATGAAAGATTTAAAATTTCAGTTGCGTTTGGTCCCTCGTTAAATAATAAATCGATGATACTCAAATTTGGAATAAATCCGGTTTTTTGTTGAAAAACCTGAGTGTACTTAATTATTTTAAATTGTTGATCCTCAATTTTCTTTTTCGGATGAATACTTTCCCTCATATCATCAATATCGCCGTCACTATTAACATATTTATCAGTGAAATTAAGCTTATGATTAACATCCAGAATACTCAGAATCATACTGAGCAGTTCAGTATTCAAGTCAAATAAAAAATTAAATTTTTTTGTAAACAAAGGAAGAAAATCATCGGCGTAATATTCGAAAAACGGAGAAGAATTATAAGCAGATTCTATTGATTTCCAGTGTAACTTACGCCAGTTCGTATCGTAATCAATTAACAACTCCTTAATTTTTGTTTTTGTATTGATTTTTTTAACCGGAATTGTTAAAGTTAGTTCGCCGTTAGCTCCGTATATTTTACATCTGTTTCTATACGTCTGTTTTATAAAATTTTCATGAGCTTCAATAATGACTTTATCATACACTAGAAATTTTGTATAATACTGAACCGGAGCCAGATATGCGGTTGATAATAATATTATATTGCTCATATTAAAAAAATACCGGATAGCTAACTATCCGGTGTAAATATATCTTAATATTTTCTATTAATGAATTAAAGAAAACATTCTCTTCCATCGAATTTTATTCAAAAATTGTTGATCCTTATCCAACGATAACCATATAAAAACTGCTTTTCCTACAACATGATCTTCGGGTACAAATCCCCAGTATCTTGAATCGGCAGAGTTATGGCGGTTATCTCCCATCATAAAATAATAATCCATTTTAAAAGTATATGTTTTAGCCAATTCCCCGTTAATATAAATTCCGTTTCCATCTACATTTAATTCATTTCCTTCATAAGTTTCAATAATGCGTTGATATAAAGGCAGATTTTCTTTTGTTAAATCTATAGTTACTCCTTTTTCGGGGATATAAAGTGGTCCAAAATTATCTTCTGTCCACGGGTAATCTGCATTAAAAGGAAATATAGAAATATTTGCCATATTTATATTTGTATTTTCATATTTGGATACAGAAGAAACTGCCTGCATATTCTTTAAATTTACAACATTCTCATTTGTAAGCGGAAGTTCATACATTGAATTTGAAGAAATAAATCTTCTGTCATCAACAGCAATATTCATACGCTCCAAATGCTTTGAATTAATTTGTTTGCCATTGGTTTTTACAAAATAATCATATTGCATATCAGAAAAATACTCTTGTTTGTTTCCGTTAATAAATACCTGACTATGTTCAATTTTTATTGAATCACCAGGAATTGCAACGCATCTCTTAATATAGTTTTCTCTTTTATCAACAGGCCGTACAGTTACGTTAAACTGATCCCATAAATATTTTCTTGCCGTACTTTTATAAGTGTCGAATGTTTTAATTGCATTACCAAGCTGAATATCTCTTCTTTTCAATTCATCGGCATACTGTCGCATAATTGAGTAATAATCCTGCTCCTGCATTTCAAGAACCACAGTATCACCCGCCGGAAAGTTAAAAACAACAATATCATCTCGTTTTATATCACTAAAACCTGCAATGCGCTTATAAGGTTTTTTAATCCATTCAACATAAGATTTTTTATACTTTGTTAACGGCAAGGTATGGTGTGCAAACGGAAACGATAATGGTGTATTTGGTAACTTTGGGCCATAACTGACTTTGCTTACAAAAAGGTAATCGCCAACGAGTAATGTTTTCTCCATTGATGATGTTGGAATAGTATATGCCTCGATTAAAAACATTCTGATAAGTGTTGCTGCTATAACTGCAAAAATCAAAGCGTCAAGCCATTCAACAACAGCATTTTTCGCTTTTGATTCACCTCTCTTTTTCCAGAAAGTCCAGTTAACAATATGGCTTAAATGCATATCAATAATTACAAACAAACCGAATAAAAACCAAAAATTCTTAATCCAGATTACCCATAACAAATAGGCTATTGCAGCAATAGCAAACTTGAAATACTTATTTTTTAATAATTCTTTTAGTGTCATTTTATTCTAATATATAAATTAAAATTTTAATAAATCGTCCATTGTAAAATAGCCTTTTTTATCAACTATAAATTCTGCTGCTAAGACTGCTCCAAGAGCAAATGCCTTTCGGCTTTTTGAATCGTGTTCAATACTAATTTTATCAAACAGTGAATCGTAAATTACTTTATGATTACCCGGCATTGTTCCTTCTCTAAAAGATTTAATTGGAATTGTATTTTTTGAATCTGATTTCTCCTTTTCCCAATTATTCTTTCGATCCATATTTTCAATAATGCCTTCGGCAATTGTAATTGCTGTTCCGCTTGGCGCATCAAGCTTTTGTGAATGATGTGTTTCTTCAATTTTCACATTATAATCGGAGAAATTATTCGTTAACTTAGCCAGATATTTATTTAGCTTAAAAAATAAATTTACTCCCAGACTAAAATTAGACGCATAAAAAAATGTTTTATTCTCAGTTTTACATCTATTTATGATTTCGTCTATTTTACCTATCCAGCCCGTTGTTCCACTTACAACAGGCATATTATTATCGAAACACAGATTAATATTTGAAAATGCACTCTCAGGAGTTGAAAATTCTATAACAACATCTACTTTTTTGAAATCATTTTTGCTTATGGAACTTATATTATTTTCATCGATTCGTAAAACAACTTCATGTTTACGATCCAATGCAAGTTTTTCAATTTCCCTGCCCATTTTTCCATATCCAAAAATTGCTATATTCATAGAGTACATTTAATTCCTCGCAAGATATTGAAAACCAAATTAAAGATTTATAAATTTTTCTTAAAAAATGTTAATTCAGTAAAAAGGATTTGTAAATATAAAAAAAGGGAAGCATAAACGCTTCCCTTCTTTGAATTATTGAAGAAATAATTATTTCTTAACAACCTTAACAACTTCAGCAAAAGCTTTTGGGTGATTCATTGCTAAATCAGCTAATACTTTTCTGTTAAGTGCTATACCTTTTTTGTTTAATTTTCCCATGAAATCAGAATATGACATTCCGTGTTCTCTAACACCTGCATTAATTCTTTGAATCCATAAAGCTCTGAAATTTCTCTTCTTTGTTTTTCTGTCTCTGTAAGCATATGATAAACCTTTTTCATATGCGTTTTTAGCTACGGTCCAAACATTACTTCTTCTTCCGAAATAGCCTTTTGTGTGCTTTAAAATTTTCTTCCTTCTTGCTCTTGAAGCAACTGAGTTTACTGATCTTGGCATAATTTTTCTTTTTGTGAACGATTAGCGGCCGCTCTTTTCGGCACTTATTTCGGCTAATTCATCCTGGTTAAAAACTTGATAAATAATTTAATTAAAAGATTACTTCATTGCTAAACACAACTTAATGTTGTTTTCGTCTGCCTTATCTACATGTCCTGTAGCAGTAAGATTTCTCTTTCTTTTTGTGGACTTCTTAGTCAAGATATGACTTTTAAAAGCATGTTTTCTTTTAATCTTCCCTGAACCTGTTAAGCTAAATCTTTTTTTAGCCCCAGCATTTGTCTTCATCTTTGGCATTTCTACTATAATTTAAATTAAAATATATTATTTTTTCTTAGCAGTTTTAGGTGCTATGAACATAATCATTCTTTTTCCTTCCAGCTTAGGCAATTGCTCAACCTTTCCAAAATCCTCCAAATCCTGTGCTAACCTAAGTAATAAAATTTCACCTTTTTCTTTAAAAAGAATTGTTCTTCCCTTAAAAAATACAAAAGCTTTTACTTTAGCACCATCTTCGAGAAATTTTTCTGCATGTTTAAGTTTAAACAGATAATCGTGCTCATCAGTATTAGGACCGAACCTTATTTCTTTAAGCACCACTTTCTGAGTTTTTGACTTTAACTCCTTTTGTTTCTTTTTTTGCTGATAAAGGAATTTTTGATAATCAATTATCTTACATACCGGTGGATCTGCATTAGGCGATATTTCAACCAAATCAAGTTCCATCTCATCTGCAAGTTTTAAGGCATCCTGAATAGAATAAACTTCGGGATTTTCGATATTTTCCCCAACTAATCTGACAGCTCTGGCACGTATATTATTATTGATCTTATGTGCCGGTTCTTCCTTTTTAAATGGCCTTCTGTTTCTTGGTCTTGGTCCTGCTATGACTTGGTCCTCCTGATTTAGTTAATAATTAATTTATTTTATATGATTCTGTTTGAGTTTTAACTTCTTTATTAATTAATTCTGCAAATTCTTCCAATTTCATAATTCCTTTGTCTCCATCACCCTGTTTTCTTACAGAAACAGTCTCATTATCAAATTCTTTTTCACCAACAATTAGAAGATAAGGTATTTTTTTCATTTCATTATCCCGTATCTTTTTACCTACCTTCTCGTTACGATCATCAATTAATGTGCGAATATCGTAATTATTTAGGAAATTCAAAACTTTTTCGGCATAATCATTGAATTTTTCGCTTACCGGAAGTACAACAACCTGATCGGGAGTTAACCATAAAGGAAACTTTCCGGCTGTATGTTCAATTAGTACTGCAACAAATCTTTCCATTGATCCAAACGGTGCTCTATGAATCATAACCGGACGGTGCTTTTGATTATCGGCTCCTGTATATTCCAGTTCAAATCTTTCCGGTAAATTATAATCAACCTGAATTGTTCCTAACTGCCACTGACGCCCAAGAGCATCTTTTACCATAAAGTCTAATTTAGGACCATAAAATGCAGCTTCACCGTATTCAATAACACAATTCAAATCCTTTTCTTTTACTGCTTCCAATATTGCCGCTTCCGATTTCTCCCAATTTTCATCGCTACCAATATATTTTACTTTATCGTTAGGATCACGTAAGGAAACTTGTGCAGTAAAATTCTTAAAATCAAGAGCATTAAAAATAATAAACACTATATCCATTACTTTCTTAAACTCATCTTTTAGCTGATCCGGACGACAAAAGATATGAGCATCATCTTGTGTAAAACCACGAACACGTGTTAATCCATGTAATTCACCACTTTGCTCGTAACGGTAAACAGTACCAAACTCCGCATAACGAACCGGTAAATCTTTGTATGAATGTGGTTTGTGCTTATAAATTTCGCAATGATGCGGACAGTTCATTGGTTTTAATAAAAATTCTTCGCCATCGGCCGGTGTATTAATAGGCTGAAACGAATCCTTACCATATTTTTCGTAATGCCCTGATGTTACCCATAATTCTTTTAATCCAATATGTGGAGAAATTACTTGTTGATATCCATACCTCTTTTGAATTTTCTTTAAAAAATTCTCTAATCGCTCACGAAGCTCAGCACCTTTTGGCAACCACATAGGCAAACCTTGTCCAACTCTTTGGGAGAATGTGAATAATTCTAATTCTTTACCAATTTTACGGTGATCCCTCTTTTTAGCTTCTTCAAGTAAAACAAGATACTCTTCCAGCATTTTTTGTTTAGGAAAAGTAATACCGTAAACTCTGGTTAACTGCTTCCGTTTTTCATCGCCACGCCAGTATGCACCTGCAACACTTAATATTTTTATTGCTTTAATATACCCTGTATCAGGTAAATGTGGACCTTTACATAAATCAGTAAAATTACCATGTTTATATAATGTAATTGTACCATCTTCAAGATCATTTATAAGTTCAACTTTATATTCATCTCCCTTTTTAGTATAAAAATTAAGAGCTTCCTGCCTGGAAATTTCACTTCGCATATATTCACTTTTCTGTTGTGCAAGTTCTTTCATTTTTGACTCAATCTTTGGAAAATCAGCATCAGTGATAACTTCACCTTCAGGTAAATCAACATCATAATAAAATCCATTTTCAATGGAAGGTCCAATACCTAATTTGATGCCAGGATACAGAGCTTCAAGAGCTTCTGCCATTAAATGTGCTGATGAATGCCAAAATGCCTGTTTGCCTTCTGAATCATCCCATTTATGTAACTTAATTTTAGCACCACTTTCAACCGAACGCTGCAAATCACGGACTTCATCATTAACTGTAATTGATAAAACTTCTTTTGCCAAACGAGGACTTATATCTTTTGCTATTTCATATCCTGAAACAGCTTCATTATATTCACGTATAGAATTATCGGGGAATATTATTTTAATCATTCTTAATAGTTTTCATTTTCGGATTGCAAAGATATAAATTCTTTGCTTAACTTATTAATCAAATCTTTAAGAATTAATACTATTTTTATTCCCTCAAAAATTAAATTTCATTTTCATTTTATATCAAATTATAAAAATTTCTATCATGCGAATAATAACTAACATTTTAATAGCAGTTTTGGTTCTATTTAAAACATCGATTTGTTTTTCTCAGGAACAATATAAAGAAATTACTCTTGAAGAAATTCATACAAATAGCACTTTTAGTGAAAGTACTGTTAGCGGATTGAGATCAATGAATGATGGGGAATATTTTACGACACTGGAAGAAAGCAGAAAGATTGTGAAATACAGCTACAAAACAGGTAATATTGTTCGGATTCTATTTAACTCAGCAGATGATGATTTCATAATTGAGGATTATGAATTCTCTGCCGATGAGTCCAAAATTCTTATTGCCGTTAATGCAGAATATATATACAGGAGAGCTTATGAAGCCGAATATTATATTTATGATATAGAATCAAAATATTTAGTAAAATTAAGTGCAAACGGAAAACAAAAATACGCTGCCTTTTCCCCAAATGCTTTAAAAGTTGCTTTTGTGAGAGACAACAATATTTTTATAAAGGATCTTGCAATAGGTGAAGAAAAACAAATTACCAGCGATGGTAAATTTAACTTTATTATTAACGGAGGAACAGATTGGGTATATGAAGAAGAATTTTCGTTTACACGTGCATTTTTCTGGTCACCTGAAGGAAATAAGATAGCATATTATAAATTTGATGAAAGTGAGGTTAAAGTATTTAACATGACCAAATATAATGAAGATCTTTATCCTGAAAATTACGCATTCAAATATCCAAAAGCGGGCGAAAAAAACTCAGTTGTAAGTATTCATGTTTATGACTGCAATAGTAAGAATACCAACACAATGGATATCGGAGAAATTACAGATCAGTACATTCCCAGAATAAAATGGACTACGAAAAATAATAAATTAGCGATAATCAGAGAAAACAGGTTGCAGAATCATATTGAAATACTTATTTCTGATACTGATTATGGAAATTCAGAAGTAATATATGAAGAAAAAAATGAGAGTTATATTGAAAGAATTGATGACTCGTATATGACAATGACCGATGATGGTAAACATTTCGTTATTAACAGTGAGAATGATGACTGGAATCATTTATATTTATTTGATATATACGGAAACCTTATAAATCAAATAACGAAAGGCGATTGGGACGTAACTGAATTTATTGGAATTGACTGCAAAACAAAAACATTGTTTTATCAATCGGCAGAAGAATCGCCATTAAAAAGAGCTGTATATTCAATTAAACTCGATGGAACAAAAAAGAAAAAACTTTCTGTTAAATCAGGAACCAACGAAGCAAATTTTAGTGCCGGTTTTAAATATCATATTAATTATTATTCTAATGCTAATGAGCCTGAATATATTACACTACACAACAGAAAAGGGGAAATAATACGAGTTTTAGAAGAAAATAATAATTTACAAGATGCTGCAAGTGAATATAATTTTTCAGATGTAGAGTTCTTATGCATTAATACTCCGTCAAGCAAATGGGATTTAAATGCATATATGATAAAACCAAATAATTTTGATTTAGAAAAAAAATACCCAATGTTAATGTTTCAATATGGAGGACCAGGATCGCAACGGGTTATAGACTCATGGCCAAAGTTTTTTATGTGGCATCAAATGTTAGCTCAAAAAGGATATATTATAGTTTGTGTAGATAACAGAGGTACAGGAGGCCGAGGAGAAGATTTTAAAAAGATGACTTATGGCCAGTTGGGTAAATATGAAACCATTGATCAGATTGAAGCTGCAGAATATTTAAGCTCGCTGGATTATATCGATGAAACCAGAACAGGAATTTGGGGATGGAGCTATGGTGGTTTCTTGTCAACATCATGTTTGTTGCAGGGATCAGATGTATTTGAAATGGCAATAGCTGTAGCCCCTGTCACAAACTGGCGATATTATGATTCAATTTATACAGAATTGTACATGGGAATGCCAAAAGATAATGTTACCGGTTATGATAGCAATGGATTGCTAGCTCATACTAATAAACTAAAGGGCAAATATTTATTAATACACGGAACAGGCGATGACAATGTTCATTTTCAGAATTCTGTTGAGTTAGCCCGAAAGCTCACGGAAGCAAATAAACAATTTGAGATGCAATTTTATATTGATAAAGCTCATAGCATTAAAGGTGATAGTACACGTTTACATTTATTTTCAAGAATGACAAATTTCATTCTTGAAAATTTATAATTTATTCATACTTTTGTAATCCTTTACAAAAATGCCGGGTGGCGGTCCCGATAACTATCGGGATGGCAGGCACGCAAAAGGCAAATAAATAGTCCATTGCCCAGATGGTGAAATTGGTAGACACGCCAGCTTGAGGGGCTTTTACTTATCCTTAATCGAGAATGACCGTAATAGCTGATTATTACTATATTTTATAAAGAACTTAAACCAAATATAAAGAATATTTCGGAAACAATTCGTAAACATTTTTGATTATTTGGTTTTTTGATATATTTGCACAAAATATTTTTGCCCAGGTGTTGAAATTGGTAGACAAGCCGCCTTGAGGGGGCGGTGCTCGCAAGGGCGTGCGGGTTCGAGTCCCGCTCTGGGCACTAGAAACTCCTGATAACATTAGTTAGCAGGAGTTTTTCATTTTTATCAGGAATTATTGAAAAAAGAAATTGCAAAGCACCTTTTTTCATTTAAGAATGGCAGCAAAAAATATCAGAATTCTGGAAAAATTACAAATGTGCTTGGCAGCTTGGGTTGGCATTAAACTAAACATTCCTCCAAATACATAAATGATTGAGGTGGAGTGGCATTAAAATCATCTTTTATAGACAATGATTTATCATACCGTTTTGTTTGCTTTATTTTTATTGCATACCCCTTTTCTTTATTAATAAAATATTCAAAGAAAAAGTTTTCTGAAATGCCAGAATATTCTTTTATTTTATCCCAAAGTTGACGAAGTTCATAATTTAAAATCTTTTCAATTTCAAATTCTCCAATAACACGTTGAACGGGAGATGATGCATAAACAACAACGGTTTTAACATTCTGATTTTTAAAAACAGAACGCCTAAATTCATATTTTTTAGTTCCGTTAAATATCTTTTCGGCATATTCTGGTTTAATCGATAATAAGACTTTCATTTGTTTTTGTCTCTTTAATAATAATTTTGAACTGTTCCATCTTGTACCGATTCAACTACCTGCATTAATTCTGTATCGAATACATTTCCTCTGGTAATTGTATTTACTTCTATTTTTATCTGTGCATTCAGCCCCTGACAATTTAACTTTACGTCTGTACCACCATTTAATGGAACTGTATGTATTTTTACTCCTTGAATATTCTTTTCAATATCTACTTTTATTCTACTTAGCCCATCTTGAATATTCTTTAGAGCATCATTTCTTGAATCAAGTGGTAAATAAGTCAAATCAATATCTACGGATAAACGTGGCATATCTCTAACAAAAAGATTAATAGCTGTACCGCCTTTCAAAGCAAAAATATTTTCTTTTGCTACGTATGGTAAAACTTGTAATAATAAATCTACCTGTTCTCTATATTTGAGTGAAATCATAATTCTTCTAATTCTTTTGGTATTGTTATTAAATATTTTGAGTTGTAAACACCCTTCTTTGTAATCATTCTGTCTCCACTTCCTAAGTTGATATTTTTAGTTTTCAGAAAATTATACCACTGGTGATTTGCTTTTTCTGCCATATACAAAAACAAACGTTTAACTTTCACAGAATTACAATTAGATAATAATTCAGTAATAAGCTTTGGTTTTAAGTTTACTAATCCTTCAAATACTTGATAACATTCAACAAGGTCTGTTTTTTGTGGTGCTAAATGCAAGCATTCCATTATTGCTC
The DNA here is from genome assembly GCA_019038645.1 of Bacteroidales bacterium. Classification (GTDB taxonomy): domain Bacteria; phylum Bacteroidota; class Bacteroidia; order Bacteroidales; family UBA12077; genus UBA12077. The sequence goes on along the minus strand of JAHOYT010000056.1, from coordinate 22,048 downwards.
TTTCAGGTGAAGATGTGGTAACAGATATTTGTTTTATCAGTATTTCTTTAAGTCCTGTGTCATCAGGAAATAATGAAGTTGGTATGTGAAATAATTCAACATCCCAATTATAATCTGTAAACCACTTTGGCAACCTATTTCTTTGTGGAGAAAACAGATATAAAGTTTCTTTACTCAACCTAAAATAATGACCATATCCTTGTATCGACAAAGCTGATAATCCGCCAACATGAACTTTTGTTTTTGTTTGTTTTTGAATTGCATTAACAGCTCCTTGCCATTCTATTATGTCATTAGGTTTTTTATAAGCACCTCTGCCCAAAGCTTCTAACCAACCACTTTCTATATAGTATTTCCGTAAGTGTCTGGATACACCATTAATATCCAACAATGAAGTTGTTACCACATTGTTTGGCTGTAATAGTTTAAAGAGTGTCTTTAATTTTGTTTCGTAATGTATAGTCATACTACTCAATTTTTAACAAAAAAAAAGAATAAAAATGAAATACGTCTCATTTTCTTTAAATAAATCATGTTTTGAGTAGCTACACTACGCATATGATAATCTTTTAAAAGAAAGATGAGATTATTGAAGTTCATTCAAAAACTTGATTATTCCTGAATAAAGATTCCTTTCTAAAGGAGTTTTGCTCTTATCCATTCTATGCTTTAAGTACTGTTGTGGTATTTGAGTTTTTAGCAGGCTCTTTGCCAGTTTTCCAAGTTCACTTACAATCTCATTATTTGTATTAGGTGTTTTAATATCTTTTGATTGTTGCAAATTAAGTAGTACGACTTGATATTCTTTTTGCAGTTGTTGAAACTCGGAAGGAGAACCACCAACATCAGGATGTAGTTGCAGTGCTAATTTGCGGTAGCGTTTCTTTGTTTGTTCAAAATCGGTTATACTATCAAAATATCTCATAATCATTAATTATAATTGCCCAAATTCTTCTTGATTTATACAAAAATGTTCCAGTATTATTTCAAGTTATCTGTTATTATAGTAGTACTTACGTGTACTACCTGCATCAATTAATCTTTGCTTTATTTCGGGACTAAGGTTTATTTCTTTGCGGAGCTGTTCCAATGCAGAGCGAATTGAAATGCTATCCGGATACAGCTTCTTTACCAAGTCCTGTTTTAATATGGTTCTTCGGTTTATCATAGACATAGAATTTTGTTATCAGAATTAGTGTCTGGAGTATGTAAAACAGCATTAAAAAGCTTTGAAAAAAACAGGTATAAAGAGTACTTTTCGACTGCTTTTGAGTGCTTTTTTGAATATTCAGAGTGCTTTTGAGTACTTTACTAGAATATATTGAATGCTTTTGAGAATATACCCGATTTTGAAGAATATATTTTACAAGCTTTTGGGTACTTAGAGCATAAAATGAGACATACCAGAGTTCTTTTCCGAAAATAGAAAGTAAATTTAAGTATGCATTAAGAAAGAGTAGGGTGTAACTAGCATTAAGCCCATTATATAGGCTTATTCGTAAAGGATATTTCGATATTTTGGGCATAATTTATACAAATTATACCCTTGACGGCCAGCGTTGCTAAGATAGGAAATTTAAGGAAATAAGAAATAATAAACTTTATCTATTTCTCATTTTTCTGTATAACTATTTTTACAATGCCAATGTTTCTTTCAGACTTCCAACCATGAAGCTATTACTACTTTGCTTGGTTGTAAAATTTAAAAAAGTATTTTTATTTTTGCTTCTTTTTGGGTAGACATACTACTTAAATTTGGTCAAAAGATAAAGAGTTTATTCAATACCGAAAATAGATCAGATTCTTGTATGGGTTTTAAAATAAAATCATTGCAACCCGCTTGTTTTGCTTCATTTTTAGCTTCTGGTGATGAATAGGCCGTTTGAGCGATTATTGGTAAATCTGAACGAAATTTTCTTATCTTTTTTGTTGCTTCGTATCCGTCCATAATTGGCATTCCTAAATTCATTAAAACAAGTTTAATATCTGAATTATTTCTGCATATTTCTACTGCTTCTTGTCCGTTTGCGACATGTAAAATATTCAATTTAAGTTCAAAATCTTCTAATAATTTCTCAAGATACAGAAAACAATCATCATTATCTTCAACAATTAATATTGTATATTCCTCTTGTTTTTGATTCATTCGTTTTAATTTCTTTGAATCTGAACTTGTTGGTTTTGTGTTGTTCAAATTTATGAATTGGCATTAATCTTTTCTATTTATCTCTTTGCTACATCAATTACACCCAAGATTTCCATCGCAAAAATGAAATATGAAACATCAATTTCTAAAAAATGCTCCTGTTCTGGTTATAGCCTTTATCAATATTCTCCCCAATAATTCTTATTAATTCAGAATGATTTATGGGTTTACTAATATAATCGTCACAACCAAACTGTAAAGCTCTATTTTTGTCTTTAACCATTGCATAAGCTGATTGTACAATTATTGGCATCTTAGGCTTCATTTGTTTTATTAGCTTTGTGGCTTCAAAACCATTCATTTTTGGCATTTTAATATCCATAAGAACCAAGTCAATATTATCTTTAGCTTCACAAAGATCAACAGCTTCTTTGCCGTTTACTGCATGTAGAAGATTAACATTTGTTGCATTTAATACTTCTTGTAGATAAAAAAGATTCATTTTTTCGTCTTCTGCAATTAGTATTGTGAATTTACTCCAATCAGGAAATTTTGTTATTAGGTCTTGTTCTTTTATTAAATTACCCTCTTTAACTGTCTTATAAGGAATAGTAAAGTGAAATGTTGAGCCATTATTTAACTCAGAATTTAACCAAATTTTTCCTCCCAGCATTTCAACTAATTCTTTTGAAATAGATAAACCCAAACCTGTTCCTCCATACTTTCTAGAATATGTAAGTTCCAGTTGTCTGAATCTGTCAAATATTTTAGCATGATTGTCGGGAGATATACCAATTCCTGAATCCTTCACATAAAATTCGAGAAAATTACTTTTTATAATATAACCAAACTCAACAAATCCTATCTGTGTAAATTTTAATGCATTATTAATAAGATTTGATAATATTTGCTTGGTTTTAGTTTCATCTGAAAATATTAAACATTGCTTTTCTGATAAGGCATTTTTAAATATAAGATTTATGTTTTTGGTTTTTGCATTACTCACGAAAGATTCATAAAGGTCTGATAACATCTTGTTTATATCTACTGCTTTATTTCTAATTACCATTTGCCCGGTTTCAATTTTAGAAATATCTAATACATCATCAATTATTGATAAAAGCTGTTTGCTGCTTTGTTTAATAATCTCAATGTATAGTTTTCTGGTTTTTTCATTAAGATTATTGCTATCTATTAATTCTGTAAATCCATTTATACCATTCATAGGTGTACGGATTTCATGTGATATATTTGTCAGAAATGCAGATTTTAGGTTACTGCTTTCTCCTGCTTTTTCTTTAGCAAGAAAAATTTCCCGGATATTTTTTTCAAGCTCGACATTTGCCCAGTGTAACTCATCATTTGAAGATCTTAATTCTTCTTCAGCAGCCTTAAGCTCTTCGTTTTTTTGTTTCAGTGCTTTTTCAAATTTTTTCCTTTCAGATACATCTCTAACTATTGTCTGAATTACATTTATATTATTTAATTCGAATGTATTTAAACTTATCTCAGCACAAAACACTGTTCCATCATATTTTGTATGAACCCATTCAAAGGTTTTATGATTACCTTTTACTGCATCATTTATTTTTTCCAAGGCTTTTTCTTTTGACTTCCTGCCATCCGGCTGAAACTCCGGACTAAATTCGTATGGAGCAACTCCTATTATTTGGTCTTTTGTACAAGCAAACATTTCAAGTGCTTTTTTATTACAATCAATAAAAATTTCATTATTCATAATTAATAAGGCATCATTTGCTGTTTCATAAAGCATCCTGTATTTTTCTTCACTTTTTTTTAAATAATTTTCAGCTTGTTTTTTTTCAATTAACTTACTTATATTTTTAGCTACATAATTCAATATAGAAAGATCATCATAATTATATGCCTTTGCATTATCATAGCTTTGAATGGCAATAACTCCATACGAAAATTTCTTTGAATTAATTAATGGGGCACCTATCCAAACTTGTGAATGCTTTCCATATTCTTCAATTAAGCCCTTTTTAAATAGCTCCTTTTTTATTTCAGAGTTAATTAATTTAGCTTTTTTCCCTTCCCTTACATAGTCGGTTAATGATTTTTCTATTTTATAACTCTTATTTTTATAATCATATTCTTTATCATATTTATCATTGTGATAGGGAAATGAATAAGTTTCAGTTTTTTTATCATACAATGCTATATAGAAATTTTCTGTATTGAATATTTTATTTAATTCATTTTGTATTTTAGGAGCTAATTGTTCAACATCATCTGCTTTAGCTGATTCCTGATTAATTGTTAAAAGAATATCTTTTACTTTTGCATTCTTTTCTCTTTCGGTTATATCTAAAATAGTTCCTGTAGATTTAACAATATTACCCTTATAATCATATTCTGTCCTGCAAATTTGATCGACATATTTTAATTCTCCTGATTCTAATAATAACCTATATGCCAAATTAAATGTAGATTTATTCTTTAGTGAAATAGTAAGTGCGTAATTTACAAAGGCTCTATCATCCGGATGAACACAGTTTAAGAAAACTTCATAAATTGGCTCTAATTCAGAAGGTTGTAGTCCAAATATTCTATAAACTTCTTCAGACCAAAATAATTTTTTATTTATAAAATCCTGCTCCCAATTCCCGAGATGTGCCAATTTCTGTGCTTCTTTATACCTTTCTTCACTTGCTTTAAGATCTTTTTGTGCTTTTTCAAGTTTGTCATTCTGCTCCCGATATTTTTTGTTTAGTATTGAAAGCTCTTCGTTCTTTTGCTTAAACAATACGCTTTGCTTCTTCTCTGTAATGTCGTGATAAACAGTAAGCTTGGCATTATTCTCAAGCAATATCGATTCAATAAGATAAAACTTATCAGTACTGACTTTTTCAATAGATAGTTTCTTATTGTTTTCTTTCAGATTATTAAAGTAACAATCTTCACATACTTTATTTCTATTATAGATTGCTTTATAGCATTTTTCACCAACTGCATTATATCCAATCTTCTTAATCATTGCAGGATTCAAATACTGAATTTCATAATCGGAGGAACTTAAGTATACACTATTATAAAATGTATTCAAAATTTTATCCTGCAATATCTTATTATCCATTAGGGATTGCTCTCCCCCTTTTCGATCAGTAATATCCAATATTACTCCTTCATAATATATGATTTCACCTTTTTCATTTCTTCTGATATAGGTTATATCTTCTATCCATTTAATCTCTCCTAACTTATTCACAATACGGTAGGGTTTATGTTTAAACGAAACTATATTGCTTTTGCCTGCTTCACTTACTTCATCAGATACTCTTTGAAGATCTGCAGGATAGATTATTCCGGCATACACTACTTTGCTATTAATGAAATCTTTGGCAGAATAGCCAAAAATATCTTTTACATTTTTTGATACAAACTCAACAGGCCAATTTTCAATATTTTTCCATAAAAATACAACTACCGGGCTTCTCTCAATAATATTGTAGGTCTCTTTAACGCTATTTATTATCTCGTTTTTTTCTTCCGAATATTGAAGCTTTTTTTCTAATTCTTCATAGGTAGGCTTTGATTTCATAGTTAATTGATTTTTATCAAATTACAGTAAATCATTATTCTAGCTTTATTAATCTTACGGCTTTATTTCTCGAAAAATGTAAGGATTTTAGCCAAAGAGACAAATTCTTACAAGTACAGTTTGGGTTTACATGTTCAATAATTGATTATTTCTGAATTATTATTACCAGCTTAATATTGAATAAACCTGTCTTTAGGCTATAAAGGCAAGTTCATTCAATAATGTTCAAGCTGTTTAAAATATAGTTTTATAACAAACAAACTATTCCTTCTTTCGTTGATTAATATTTTTCATACTCTTTATCCGTTGAAGCCTCATTATACATTTCTAAATCAACACCTTTTCCTTTTGATGTATCTTCTTTCTTTTCAACAGGTTTATGGGTATTAATTACATTCTTCTTAACAGCCTTAATTTGCATCTTACGGGATTCTACATTATCAATTTTAAAATATGAAATTATATCCTGAAGTTGTTCTGCCTGACTTGAAAGTTCTTCAGAGCCGGTAGCCATTTCTTCAGATGCAGCTGCGTTTTGCTGAGTTACCTGGTTTAGTTGTTGTATGGCACTATTTACCTGATCGGCTCCACTATTTTGTTCCATACTTGCAGCAGCTATTTCCTGAACTAATTTTGCTGTTTTCTCAATTTCAGGTACAATTTCTGCCAGTTGTGTTCCGGCCTCTTCCGAAACCTTCACTCCTTCGCGTGAAAGCTGATCTATTTCATCGGCAGCAACCTTACTTCTTTCGGCTAACTTTCTTACTTCAGCAGCAACCACGGCAAATCCTTTACCATGTTCACCTGCACGTGCAGCTTCAACGGCAGCATTTAAAGCAAGTATATTAGTTTGAAATGCAATATCATTAACAATTGTAATTTTTTCTGCAATTTTTTTCATTGCGTTAACTGAAATTTCGGTTGATGCATTACCTTTATTTATACCTTCGGAAGCATTAATTGCAATCTTTTCCGTTTGTTGTGCATTATCGGTATTTTGCTGAATATTTGATGCCATTTCTTCCATCGATGATGATACTTCTTCAGCAGAAGACGCCTGTTCACTTGCCCCTTGCGACATTTGCTGTGATGTTGAGCTCATCTGCTGACTTGCTGTTGCAATATTTTCTGAACCATCTTTTATACTTGTTACAATTTCTATTAATTTACCTGTCATCATTTGCAATGCACTGGCTAATTGTCCTATCTCATCTTTCTGATCAATGTCGATGTTTGAAGTTAAATCTCCTTTTGCTATATCATTCGCCAGTTGAACGCTTTTTCTAACGGGATTAACAATGCCTTTAGTAATTATTAAGGCCAATATAATAGCTATAACGGTAGCTAGTAAACTAAAAAGGATAACCCCCATTCTGGTTGTTAAAGCATTCTGAATCATTGATTTATTTACATTAGAAGCAATTCCTGCAGATATATTAATTATATTATCGAACATGCCACCTACCTCTTTGAGATGTGCTAATGTTTCGGTATTATAAATTTTATTAGCCTCATGCATGCCATTCAGGTTATTATCATTCCATGCAACCATTTCATCTACAATTCCAAGAGTTTGAACAGCGTAATTTTCAGTATTTACAATATAATAATCGTGTGCCCCCGAAAAATCACCTTCCTTAAGCAACTCTTCAATGTGAATAGCGCTTTCATGAAGTTCTCTATGTGGAGCTTCTATCTTTGTTAACAAATTATCTAATTCAGGATTTTCTTTTCGTAGTTGTTCAACATAGTCACTATTTATCCATTTCCCAAATTGACATTGAGTAGGATCTGTTTGAACATCCAGGCGTGAACTTCTTTCAATTAGTACATCTTTAATTTTATGTGTCCAAAGTAAATGTGCTGATTTTGCATCTCTCAACTGGGCACTAACTTCCTCATCAGCCTGATGAAATACGTCTCCGATCTTTATGGCCGATACATGAAGATGCTTGTGAGGTTCTTCAATTGCAGCAAACAGTGGCTTAAGTTCAGGAGTCATTTCTTCGGCATGTTTTCTTTCATCACTATAATACCACTTCCCAAATGCACACTTTGTTGGATCTGTTTCAACTGATAATTCTGTAACATTCTTATCCGTTAATAATTTGTTAAGTTCTGATGCCCATTGTAAATGCTGAACATGTTTATGATCCAATTCAGCCTGAAAATCATTCCTTTCAATAATTGCGTCTGTATTATTGATTAATCCGTTTATTCCATTTAATGCCATCACTGCTACAAACACAAGTAGAATAATAACTGTTCCAAAAGAAATAAAGAATTTACGACCTAGCTTTAAATTTTTCCAATTCATAATATTATATTTTTAAGTTAATATTCATTATTTAATCATTAAACCTTTTTTTCTTTTACGCCTTGATTATTAGCTTCTTTCAATGAAACTATATCATCAACAGAAAATACCTTATCCATATCGAGTAGCATAATAAACTCTTCACCGGATTTAACCATTCCGTAAATGAATTCAGATTTATATTTACTCCCGATATTGGGAGGTGGCTGTATGTCAGATTCTCCAAGTTCGAGAACTTCCTGAACAAAATCAACCAGGGCTCCAATATTTATAGATTCACCATCAACTTCTACATTTAATACAAGAATACAGGTATTTGTAGATATTTCAGTTTGTGGCATTCCAAATTTTAACCTTGTATCGACAAGTGGTAAAACATCTCCCCTAAGGTTTATTACACCTTTCATATAAGATGGTGATTTTGGAACCTTTGTGATTTTCATCATTTCCAAAATGTTTAGAACTTTACTAACATTAGATGCAAAAGTTTCTTTCCCAAGCTTAAATGATAAGTAAGAGTTTAGTGTTAATTTTTCTTCCATAATTTAGTTTCCTTTCATATTAAGTCATATTTATAGCTGCACATATTTTATTTTTGACATCCTGCATATTGAGAGGTTTTACAAGACAATCACAAGCTCCTTTTTCAAGATATAATTTGATTGCTTTAACATCAGGTTTTGGTAAAATCAAAATAATAGGTATAGATTTAATCCTTTGATCTCTTTTTAGTTGTTCAAACAGTTTCATTCCCTTTTCTCCATCTACTTTGACATTCAGTAAGATTGTCTTAAATTCGTCTTTATCTATCAAATCAATTATTCCCGACACGTTGTTTGAAAACCTCAGATCAAAATCATCCTCTTGTAAAACGGATTGTAATAGATAAAAGAGAGTTTTCTGATCATCAATAATTAATATATTAGTTTTTCTTTTCATTTTATTAGGTCTTAATATTTGTTAGCGGCTATTCTTTCCTTTCTGGAAATATAAACTCCCTCCTATTACAACATCTATAGCATGTTCCAATTGATCTACCATACTATTTTTATATAAATATCCTGAAATTCCTGCCTCAATCATTCCTTTTAGGTATTCGAATTCTTCATGCATTGTTAATGCAATAATTTTCATTGCTTTACCATAATAATTTACAGATAGTTTTGTAGCTTCCTCTCCATTCATTTTAGGCATATTTATATCCATTAACACCACATCCGGCAGTTCTTTTTCTAATAATTTTAAAAATTCTTCCCCATTTGATGCTTCTCCAATTACTTCATACTTTTTTGTATATGAAAAATGTAATTTTAATGCCTCTCTATAAAAATCATGATCATCAACAATAATTATTTTAATAACAGTATCCATCAGTTTATAATTTACTAACTGACTCCATATCTGCCAGTTAAGTTTTTATTTTATTTTTTGTTTATCCCTATTTGAACGATAGAGCATTAATGTTATAATCATCTCCTTATGTGTACGTTAGCGCATTAATGTTTCATTCGTTAATTGTTTTTTTTGATTAACTAAACACCTACCCTGTTTGGCCGAAAGGAAACTAACAATTAAAATCATACTCTTTGTTTATATTAAACTTGTAATTTTTATATGAATTTCTTAAGATCAAAAGTAGACTCTGAACAAACTTGAGACAAGAGGTTAAAACATCATTTTTGAGGTGGGGTGAATTTGATATTTCTTAGGAAGTATTATTGATGATGATAGGAATTTATTCCTATAAAAAGAAACTGTATTTACGATATAGGTTTGATTACAAAGAATATCAAAAAAATGCTGTGATATTGTTGTTAATAACAAAAATATACTTATAATTTAACTAATTTATTTTCGAAAGCATATCTAACAAGACTTGCTGTATTATTTGTTCCTGTTTTTGACATGATATTGGTTCGATGATTAATTACAGTTTTTATACTAATGAAAAAATTTTCAGCAATATCCTTATTTTTTAAGCCCAAAGAGACTTGTTGTAATATTTCTAATTCTCTTTTTGTTAATATAACTTCAACGTTGTTTGAACTATTAGGTAAATATTTTTTTGTGAAAGACGGTAAAAATTCCTCTGAGAAATACTGTTTGCCTTCTTTTACAAAATTTAATGCTCTTTCAAGGCCTTCCTTATTTGTGTTTTTCAGAATAAATCCATGTACGCCAATCTCAATCATTTTTCTAAGATATTCCTCGTCTCCGTGTAAAGAAAGAACAATGACTTTAATATCAGGATAAAGAGTTTTAATAATTTTTGTTGCCTCTATTCCATCCATAACAGGCATTTTAATATCGGTAAGAATTATATCTGCAGCAGTTGTTTTTAATAGATCAATTAATTCTTTACCATTACTGGCCTCACCTGCAACATTAATAAAGTCTATTTCATTTAAAACCATGATAAGTCCTTTTCGAAAGAATTCATGATCTTCAGCAACAATTATATTTATTTTTTTCATTAGAATGCAGTTTTTCAACTAATTAGAAATTTCAAAAGCAAAATGTATTCCTATGTCCGGATTACTGTTAAATGTATATTGAGCATTAATTGATTTTAACCTGTTGAAAATATTAATTAAACCATTACCTTTTTTTTCATCCATGATATTTTGAAGATTAAAACCAATGCCATTATCGGTATATACAATTTTTATATTTCTGTTGTGAACTATGCTTATTTCAATTTTTTCTGCATATGCATGCTTTAAAGTATTGTTAATCAATTCAATTATTATTCGATATATGACAATTTCATGAGTAGGGTTAATTTTTTTTATTACTTTGGGTTTAATAAAATCTATATGTAAGTTTTGAGTACTATTTATTTTATTAATAAAAGATTCAAGTGCACTGATATATCCAAAATTTGTTAATATATTAGGCATAAGACTATTTGAAATAAGCTTGGTTATTGAAATAGATTCATCTATCATTTCATCTAAATTCTGTACTAACTGTAATCTTTCTTTTAGTGTTAATTTTTCTTTTGTAAATTGAGTTACATACAGTTTTATGCCCGAAAGGTAAGGCCCTAACTCATCGTGCAAATCTTCTGCAAAACGTTTTCGTTCTGTTTCTTCAGTTTCAATAATTGCATTAAACATTCTCCTTTCATGTAATTTTCGCTCAGTTATGTCCTCTAAAATTCCAATAAAGTTTACTATTTCTCCATTAATATCCAGGATCGGAGATATAATAGCAGATACCCAAAATAATTCCCCGTTCTTTTTTTTGTTCTGTAACTCGCCTTTCCATTCGCCCCCGGATTTAATTATTTTCTTCTTATTCTGAAAAAATTTCTTTGATTGCTTTCCTGATATTAATATTGCCGGGGTTTTCCCGATTACTTCTTCTTTTGTACAACCTGTTACTTCGCTAAATTTTTTATTTACATATTCAATTATACCTTCGGGATTAGTTATTATTACCATGTTAGCACTTTGTTCAACAGCAGTAATAAGCTTTAGTATTTCTTTTTCTGCTTTTTCCTGTTTACTTATATCTTCGAACATGGTTAGTTTTGAACCATTGTCGAGTAACATATTTTTTACCTGATAATATTTATTATCAACAGGATTTTTTAATTTATAAGTAACATGATTTTTGGTTGTTAATTCATCAAAAACACACCATTTACATTTCTCATTTAAATTATATATTGCTTTATAACATTTTTCACCCAATGAATTTTCTCCAACTCGTTTTTCCAAACCCAAATTTAAATACTCTACATAATAATCAGGAGAACAAATATAAACACCATGAAAAAAAGTATTTAGAATTCTGCGAAACCTGATTTCATTTGCCTCTATTTTATTTTTTGATTCTATGAGCTTTTGTTCTGCCAGTTTATAGTCAGTAATATCCTGAATAGTTCCACGAACAAAAATAGCACTCCCCGAACTATCTCTGCCAATAACCGAACGCTCGATAACATGCCGTATTTCCCCGTTTGGCCTTATTATTCGATGTTCAATATCAACTAAATCTTTATTATTTAGTGCTAATTCTCTTTCATTAATAAAAAACTCCAGATCATCGGGATGCATTGCCTTTTCAAAACTTTCAACCGAAACTTTAAATGTTTCAGGTATAACACCAAAGATCTTGTACACTTCAGCCGACCATAATAATTTACCCGATTTAATATCCCATTCCCAGTGCCCGGTGTGTGCAATTTTCTGAGCTTCAAGTAATCTTTCTTCACTTTCTTTTAAAGCATGTTCAGTTTCTTTGAGTTGACTAATATCTGTAATTGATACTAACAACTTTTCAGAGTTTTCAATTATAGAATATTGTATTATAGCAAAAAACACTTCTCCTTTAAGATTAAGATATTCAGTTTCTTCCTGAAAACTACTTTTCCTTTCAGCTATAGCAATTAATACTCTTTTAAATGTTTCAACTGATCTTTCGTTAAATGTTTTAATTAAATTTTTCATTAAATATTCTTCGCTCGGGGCTTTATGAATATCCAATGAAGCTTGATTAATGTTCAGTACTTTTATTTTCGAAGCACACTCAAAAACAAAGCCGGGGTTGTTGTCAAAATATTTTATAAAATCTGTTATTCCATCCTTCTTTTTAGCATCCAAAAGTTTTATAAGTTCTGAAATATCTTCTTCCCAAAGTGATACCGGATTTTCATTAAATAAATCACGGAATTTTTGTTCTGATTCACTCAACTGTTTTGTACGTTCTTCAATTCTTTGCTCTAATGTTATATTTAAATTTTTCAAAGCATCTTCAGTTTCTTTCCGCATAGTAATATCTCTAAAAACACCTATTGCTCCTTGAAAATTTTTGTTTTTGTCATAATCCGGAGTTGCTGTTATCAATAATTGTCTATTTTGTTTATCCGGCCTGGTTATTGTAATTTCATAAGTGCTGATTTTTCCGGTTTTTCGTATTTCTGTTTGTTGTTTTATTTTTCGGAATTGCTTTGTGTCAATAAATTCCTGAAGATTTCTGCCCACAAGCGTATTTTCAGGTACACCAAAAATTTTTTCAGCAGCCGGATTTACAAAAGTGAAATTTTCTTCAGAATCTGTTATTCCAAATCCTTCGCCTTGATTTTTAATTATATCTTTAAGCACCCTTTCACTTTCTTCAATTTTTTTTCTGGCCTTACTTAATTCTATATGTGTATTAACCCTTGCCAACAGCTCTTCATTATTAACAGGTTTGGTAATATAATCGGCAGCACCCAATTGAAAAGCTTTCACTTTGTCGAACGCTTCGGTTAGTGCCGAAATAAAAACTACCGGAATATCCTTTGTATTATTATTTGATTTAAGCTTTTTGCAGATTTCAAATCCATCAATATTCGGCATTAATATATCCAGCAAAATTAAATCGGGTAAATTAATTTCTGCTTTATCAATTGCCAGTTCGCCATTAGTAGAAATAAATACATCATAATTAGCACCGGATAGCACCTCTGTTATAAAATCAATTGTTGTAATAGTATCTTCGATAAGAAGTATTTTTTTCTTACTCATAACATTCTCTGTTAATTGTTTTTTAAACTGTTGATATATCCAATAATAGAATTCTCATCATATTTTTTGGCCTGATTATTTAATTTGTTACAAAAAATCGTGTAAGCTTTATCTTCTTTTCGTAATCCATGAATAATTTGTTCGAGTTTTTTATAATCGCCCTTTTCTGTTTCATTAAGAATTTTATTCAGGATATCAACTGCCGGTATTTTCTTTTCTTTTTGCAGCTTTTTACCGGATAATTGAATTATTTTTTTATCAATTTCTTTTCTTTTTATAGTATTTGAAATTACATCAAATGGCAGTTCAACCGTAAAACAACTTCCTTTGCCCGGAGTACTTGAAATTGAAAGTTTACCCTGCATTAATTCAATAAGGCTTTTAGTTATTGTTAAACCTAAACCCGTACCAATATTGTATCTTTTCCCAAATTGATTAAAAGGTTTAAAGATAACTTTCATGTTTTCTTTTGAGATACCAACCCCTGTATCTTCAATTTTGAAGATAATTATATTTTCTTCACCCTTTTTGGTTCCTACAAAGAAATCAATGCCACCGGCAAATGTGTATTTAACTGCATTGCTGAGTAAATTCAGTAGTATTTGTTTTACTTTTCTTCTATCGCCACGAACAATTTTAGGAATTTGATTTGTGTTATATTGAAAATATAAACCTTTTTCTTCAGTATCAATTTTTGTAATGTTCAAAACATCATTTAATATGTCTTGTAAATTAAAATCAGTTGGAATTAATACCTGTTTTCCGGCTTCATTTATACCTATATCAAGAATATCATTTATCAAATTCGACAAGTATTGTCCACTGCTTAGCACCGTATCTATCTGATCTTTTTGTTTTCTAGTTATATTTTTTTCTTCTCTAAGAATTTGGCTATATCCCAAAATGCTGTTTAATGGTGTACGTAGTTCGTGGCTCATACGTGACAGGAACTTGCTTTTTGCCTGATTGGCATCTTCTGCATCTTCTTTTGCTTTAATTAGTTCTTGTTCGGCTTTTACTTTCCTTGTAATATCTCTTATGGTTCTAAGAACAAATTCCTGTTTATTAATTTCTATTTTATTCCCAATTACCTCTGTTATATATTCTATTCCGTCTTTTCTTTGTAGGTTAACATGTACAGGCAAACCTGCCATTTTAGATTTGCGATCATTAAAACTTGTGTGTCTTTGATTTTTAGCTTTCGTGTCAAAAACGGTCATTTTTAAAAGTTCTTTTTCAGTATATCCCGACATTTTACAGAAGGAAGGATTTACAAAAACATAATTTCCGTCCATGTCAGCAACTGTAATACCCTCTGTTGCATGGTTTGTAATTGCCCTGAATTTGTATTCACTTTCCTTAAGTGCTTGTTCAGCTATTTTTCTATCTGTTATATCTAAAGTCATTCCTATTGAACGAACAAGCTCTCCGGTTTCACTAAATTCTGCCTGACCCTTTGTATTTACATATTTTACCTCACCGGTTTTTAGCAATATCCTGTGTTCTAAATCATAAGGTGTATTATTTTTTACAGATTCAAAAAATGCTTTATTTACAGAATCTCTATCGTCAGGATGAAAATATTGAGATAATATTTCAAATGTAGGTTCAAATTCTTGTGGTTCTAATCCAAATTGTCTAAATATTTCATCCGACCAATACAATTTATTATTTTTAACATCAAACTCCCAGTGTCCCAGCCTGGCAATTCGTTCAGCTTCCCGATATTTTTTTTCACTTTCCTTAATTCTCGTTTCCATATGTTTACGCTCAGTTATGTCTGTATGAACAGATAAATATACATCTCCATATACCGGATGATTAAATATAGAAACTATAGCATAACACCAGAAACGAGTTCCATCTTTTTTGATATTTTCGATTTCACCGCGCCATTCACCCGCTTTTTTCATAATATACATAATTTCTTTTGCAACCTCCTTACTTGTTTTATTGGAAGGTGCATTAACAACAGATACATGCTTACCAATCATCTCTTTCGAATTATAGCCGAACATTTTTTCGAATTTCTCATTTGTATACCTGATTATTTCATCATCAATTCCTACAATATAAATACCTTCAGGCATATTTAACATTATTTGGCTTTGAAGACGAATCTCCTCTTCAGCACGCACACGTTCTGTAATGTCATTATAAATTAAACCAAGTCCTTCGCCTACTTTAAATGCACTGATTGACAAAATTACATTACCGAATTTTGTATAAGGGCCAACTTCCTTAAAAGTTATTGGTTTACCTGTTTCAATAACTTCTAAATATTTATTATATCTTTCAGTTTCTTTAAGACCCGGGGATAGCTCTAAAATATTCTTCCTTAATAAATCTTCCCGGGTCGTTCCGGTTGGAAATGCTTCCAATGCCTTATCATTAATACTAATCAATTCTAAATTGGAATCGTAAATAGCAAAACTTTCAGTTGCGGATTGCATAAAAAAATTTAATCTTTCCTCGTTTTTCTGAAGTGTAGTTTCTGTATGTTTTTGTTTTATGACCCTTCCTAAACGCTTAGCTATAACATTAATAAGTGTTTTCTCATCTTTTAGAAATACACCCTCATCAATTTCCGGTTTTTCTTTTAAATAACAAACTTCCAGAGTGCCAATATGTTTACTATCTATAATTACTTTAGCTTTTTGTTTCCACTTTGTATCCTGAAAATTCTGAGTTATAAACTCCTGCTCATTAAAAATAATTCGTGCACAGGTTATTTCAGGATACTGTAAGGATGATGGAATTATATTAACAATCTCCTGAAATATCTGGTCAAGTTTGATTTCCTGCTTTTCAATAATCTTAGAAATAGAATATAGGCAATTCAATTCTTTAACTCTTTCACCCAGTTCATGAGTACGTATCTCAACAAGTACTTCCAGATGATCTCTATATTTTTTTAATTCTTCTTCTGTTTTAGCTTTAGCTTCAATTTGGAATTTAAGGTTTTTATATATTGCAGCCAGTTGAATTCCGACTTTTTCAAGCATTAATTGTTCATTTTTGATTGATCTGAAATTATTAATTAAATTAAACTCTGGAAGTTGCTTTATAATGCTAATAAATTTTCTAATTGGCTCGGAAATACTTCTTGAAATTATTAATGAAATAATAAAACTTATAAGAAGAAGGATTATTGATATTAATATAAGTATAACGATACTTTGTTTTTGAGTTTTTTTAGTATTATATAAAAAATCATTAGCTCTGCTTTCTGCAAAATCAATCAATATCTTATTTTTTACAAAAAGCAATTTTACATGTTCGGCTTCTTTCTTTTTTTCAACACTAATAGCTTCCCCGATTTTACCATCTCTTATTAATTCAATCACCTTATTTCTTATTAACACCCACTCAATATAAACATTATGAGCCTCATCAACAATTTCTTTATTTCCTGTAAATTTTTCAAATACAACATCGAAATCAATATTTATTTTTTTATCATATTCGTTAACAATTACAATTGAACTATCAATCTGTGCCCAATTCTCTGCTAACACGATATCCTCCATAGTACGATGTATAGCATTTGAGTATATATCTAGATCTCTTACAGAATTACTTACCACAAAAGAATGGTGATATATTAAATCAGTCTGTTTGCTTATTCTTTGTATATTGAAAATGGAAAATGATATTATCAAAACTGATATAATCAATACTGTACTGAAGCCTATTATCAGCCTTGTTCTAAAGCATAATTGCTGTAGTTTCATTATTAATATCTTCATCTTTGAAACTTTAAGAATTAATAATTTGTTATTATACAACTATTCTTATGCAAAGAAACATTTTCTTATAATAATACTAAGTAATAAAACCGATCAAAATTTGTTAAATTTAGGAATTTTCAGATTTTATTTAACGATTATTTACATTTTGAACAATTAGATCATTTACATTTAACAGGTTACAGAAATATAATAATATTACTGTAAGAATAGCTCAAAAACTCATGGGAATTTACTATCTTGTAATTTAGACATGAAGCCAAATATAAGAAAATGTATATATAATTAAAAACCCTTTCCTGCTTAAAATTATGAATATTAGTGAAAGAATATTACATATAATAGATTTAAAAGGTTATAATAAAAACTCGTTTTGCATCAAAACTGGCATAAAACCTCAGACTTTACATCATATTATTTCGGGTAGAAAAACAAATCCCAGTTTTAATGTAATAGAGAAAATAGCATCAACATTTGTTGATATTAATACTGAATGGCTAATTACCGGTTCAGGAGAACCAATTATTAATACGTTTGACAAGAGAAACCTAATTGAGCAACCTGATGAATTTAATATAATATGCTCAGGATGTATATGCAGGGATTTCAAAGTTTTAGAAATGGTGGAAAAGGTACGTGATTTAAAGCAACAAGTAGTTGAACTAACAATGGATAAAGAAGACTTAAGAAGTGTATTAAAGATTCTTGGTGCAAAATTTAATGATAATGGCTGTTAAGCCCTGACATTTGAAACTTACCCACTATACTTTTAAAAATTCTCTGTTTGTTCCAATATCTCGTTATATACTTCATCCTTAGTAATTGGTGGTTAGCCGAATTTAGCCAGAAGTTTAATTAAATGCATTTTTAGTTCGGCCTTTATGTCGTCTCTATTGTTCCAATTAACATATTTGGTTTTGTCATAAAAGGCTTTTTCTTCGAAGTCAATACCCATTTCACCAAATGATTCTTTCACTTTTTTGTATGTGCTCTTCTAATGTCAAAACTAAATCCCAATTTTAGCCAATTGTGCTTTTAAATTAGGCGTCAATTCTATGCCTTTCTAGGTGTTTATTGTTTAGATAATATTGTCAATATATCATTAGTGACCGACTAAAAATTTAAAAGAGGGTACTCCCAAGAGGTTTCCCCTCAAAGTTGTAATATTGTTTTTACAGAAACATAATACAACATGAGCAAAAATAAGGAAATAAAATTTGTCGGACAGCCGATATTCAAACAGATACTAGATTTGATAAATGTAGTTAACATAGGAGCTATAGTTAAAGCACATAATAGTGATAGATACTATAAGGCTTTTAAGACACGTACACAATTAGTTACTCTTTTGTTTGGAGTTTTTAGTCGCTGCGATTCTATGGGTGAAATCTGTGAAGGAATGCGTGCTTTAGGAGGCAAGTTGAATCATTTAGGTTTAGAAAAAGCTCCAGCTAAAAGTACAGCAAGTGATGGATTACGCAATAGAGACAATTCATTTTTTGAAGATTTGTATTTTCGTTTGGTAAAACAATATCAATCCTTTTTGTCGGACAGCCGAACTTACGGTCTTACCTTCAAAGAGGTTCTTTTAATAGATTCAACTACAATAAGGCTATTTAGTGATGTGTTAAAGGGTGTTGGAAGAAATCCAAAAGGAGATGGTAAAAAGAAAGGTGGCTTGAAGGTTCATATGCTTATCGATGCGGTACAATCAGTTGGTCGGTTTGTAAAAGTAACAGCAGCAAAAGTTCATGATAAGAACTTTCTAAAAAGTCTTGAACTCATATCGCACAGTATGATAGTGTTCGACAAAGCTTACAACTACTATCACCAATTTGCTTTATGGACAAAACAGGAAGTTTACTTTGTTACCAGACTAAAGAAGAATGCTGTATACACTGTAATAGAAACCCACAAAAAAGGATATAGAAAAAAAGATGTGGCAAAAGTATTGGAAGATCAGACTATTGAACTTGAATATTTTCCAGAGGATGAATCGGGAAAAAGACAAACAAAAAATAAGCAAAAAATAAAGTTACGTAAAGTATCTTATCAAGATGAAAAGAATCGGTACTTTGAATTTTTAACAAATAACTTTGAAATACCAGATGAAGAAGTGGCTTTTCTATACAAGAAAAGGTGGGGAATTGAGTTGCTTTTTAAGAAAATGAAACAAAATTTTCAGCTGCATTATTTCTATGGGGAGAATGAAAATGCTATACGAACTCAAATTTGGTGTACCCTGATAGCGCAATTATTAATGACGGTAATCCAGAAAAAAGCGGAAACAAAAAAAGCGTTTTCTGTTGTTGCAACACTTGTAAGAATTCATTTAATAAGCATGTTAGACATGCTTGAACTTCTTAGGAGTTCTAAACGAGAATTCAAAAAGGTTGTGGGTGAGCCGCCAGGACAATTTCAACTAAACTTTGTTTAAATTGGAGGGGTCTGTTTTTAGAAAACGAAATAAATGCTCATAAAAAGAGCAGTTGTACATATAAAATTTAATGATCTCGACTTTTGTCGGTTAATAGTGATATTATATAAATAAATTAAGAAACGTATATTCTTTATAAACTAAGTTTATTGCCTTTACTCCTTTTTTACATGATATTGTTTAATCCATTCATTTTTTCGAACAAATTCCTCCCATAAATCATTCTCCCGTTTTTTCTTTTCTGCTGCTAATTTCTTTTCAACAGCTTTTCGGTCTAACAACACTTGGAACGGGTTGGGTTCTCCCCGTTCTTCGGCTCTCTCTATCAGCCATTTTGCTATCCGTCTTCCTCCCCGTATCCTCTTCTGTTCTGGCGTCAGATCTTTTAGTACTTTGTTCTTTGACATAGTTCTCTATTTTTAATAGTTGATCCGTATTTAATTTACCCCAAAATTCCTCGAATATTTCAAACCTAACGGTATAATCTCCAACCTCATCAACATCTACTCTTTCCTGATTCAATATACAACTTTTATGGCTGAATTACAAATAATTAAGAAAGTGTTTTTATCTATTGGCAGAATTTGGTTTTGCCACTTAGAATGAGCGAATTTTGTATCCTAAAACAAATTCAAAGGGGTTTCATTTTAAGAATGGACCTAGTCAAATCCAGAGCATTATTTAATTAAACTCATCATATAGGCTTGCCACTGTGAATCAGTCCACTTGCGTTTATCCGGCTTACCCTCTAATATCTCTTTTAACTCGTTTGTTTCAATATATTCCTGAAGCCATTTATTATTTCTCACATAATAATACCAATACTCCAGTTCTTTTTCCTTAGCAATTATTTGATACAGAAAGTATTTTTTACTCATTTTCTGTTACTTATACTTTTTAGATACAATTATGGTACATTTTTATACAATAAAAGTATTTCATCCCACTTCCTCTATTATAAATATAGAGTTATCTACTCAAAAAGAATTGTTAGAAAATAAACTATCCTCAGTTTCATTTGTAAGTTGATTTATAATAGCTATTTTTAAAGTATATTAAAAAAATATAAGTATGTGGTTTTATATTTTTCACTATTTATTATCCAAGCGTGTATTGAAGGGGGTTCAAAGCATTCCACAATATCCGTACATATAAAACAAATAGATGGAACAACATACCACCTAAGAACTAGTTAACTGGCATAATGCAGCAATAACAATACATAATTCAAACTATATAGAAATGAAAAATGAAAAAATAGTAAAATTATGCGCTAATTGTGAAGCAAAGTTAAATTTTAGGACAACTCCAAATTTTGGTGGTGGAAAATTACATGACGGGGGAAGAGTTTGTCGAGACTGTTTTCAAAAATTAGCTAAGATTGATACTGGTTTTGGACTTAACTCCAAAAAGATATATGATACAGCAAGAGTAAAAGAAGTTTTGGCAAATCCTGATTATTTTGCTAAAAAACAAATCCAAGCAAAAGAAAGAAAAAGCACTATACAAACTTCTTCTTCCACTAACGAGAAAAATGTAACAGTAGAATCATTAGTGAAATCTGTAAAAAATGAAAAGGATTTAAAGAAATTAGAACGTCAATCTGAAAAATACATGGATAAATTTCAAGAAAGTGACAATGATAATACCAGATATGAGAAACTCTCTGAAATATATCAAGATGCTTTTGATAAAGCCTGTGATATAATTTTCTATTATCAATTTACTCCTGAATTAGAATTAAATACACCTAGATCTATTCTTGACTTTGCTTACGAAGTTGTAAATGCAGAAGATTATGAAAAAATAAGGAAAGAAATTGGTGGAACAGATTATGAATGGACAGAAATAACTGGTGATTGTGTGTATGATGATAAGTTAGAAAATGCTCTTGAGAAAAGACCATTCTATTATGACTCTATGGTTAAATTTAGGCAAATAGTTGATCGTGACAGCTCATTCGAAACAAAACAAGAAGAAATTAATTCATTGGCAAATTCGGACAAATCCTTTTTTGACGAATTCTTTGATAGAGAATCAAATGAATCCGCAGGAGAACAATGGACAAAAGAATTATTATATTCTTATGGAGTTCCTCTTATTGACAGATTATATGACTTAGGATATAATACACCTCAGAAAATTGTAGAAATAGATTTAGAAAAAATTAAAAGTGTGAATGGACTTGGTCCTCAAAAAGTAGAACAACTTGGAATAGCGATTGCAAAAATAAAAAAGAATATACTTTAGAGTTTAACAATATGACGAGTAGGTAAAGGGGAATCTCACCCCTAAACCTCTCACAGAACCGTACGTGA